>CAMTWD010000028.1:0-42035 GCA_947085365.1 uncultured Nitrospirota bacterium
GGAATGCAAAAAAGGGAATAAAAGACCTCCTCATCAAGACCCCCCTCTTTTAAAGTCTTAGACCCCTCCGGGGTCTTTAAAATTGTATCTTAAAACAAAGGATTAAATCAAATTGCTCGTTGGTTAGGACATGGTATCCACACTCTTGGGTTTTAGGGAAGAATAGATCTAGTATATTCACTCATTTTTCTTCAGCCTTAAGCCTATTTGGGGGAATGGGGTAAACCTGCACCTCCGAGGTGTTCACCAAGACTATATCTCCTTACCATCTCTTTGAAAGGCTTACGATGAGTGTATGAAGCTCGCCGTCCTGAGAGTCATTCCTTCTGTCATTATAATCAACGAAAGAATACCTTACACCAGCCTCAAGACCCTTTTTTATCTCATAATCTGCCCTCAATGTAAGACCTGCCTCCCTTATATCAGCCTCTGGCTCAAGTTCCTTTATCGAAAGGAGATCTGATGTCAGAACCCCTGGAAGGTATCTGCCCCTACTTATGGTATAGGTAAGATCAAGTCCTGTGTTGAGATAGGTTAAGGGAAGATAATTTATGGTCACTCCAAAAATATGGGATGTATCTCTGTAAAGGACATCCCTGTCAAGATGATATTCAGGTGTTGTGCCTGTATTGTTGTAAAGGATATCCTGGATTGTCCTATTCCTGATATAGGAATAAATTGGTGAGAGAGTAAGCCTCTCTGTTAAGAGAAGGTTGAGGCTTCCAAAGAATCTTTCCCTCTTTATATCCCTTTCACCTGTCTTTACCAGGCTGTTATCGTCTATATAATTAAGCTCCTTCCTCTTCTGTAAGGCAATACTGTACATGAAAAGACCGCTCATCCATTTAAGTGGTCTCCCGTTAAGAGAAAACCTTGCCTCATCAGACCTGTCAGCTTCATTATTATAGGCAGGGGCATCGATCTCCTGATGGATAAACTTTGTCTTGAATTCAAGGCTATTAAGAGGTCTTATGTTCGCACTCAGGGAAAAGGTATTCTTTACAGTCTCTTTAGGAAGTTTCCATTCCCTGGAGTTTTCCCTCTCGATCCTCTCTCCTGAATATTCACCATAAAGGGTAAGGCCTCTCATAACCCTGTATCTCACAGTACCTGCTACGGAATCTGTTGTGGAGCTTATTGAAGGCCTCACAGATATAGCTGAGCTGTAAGCAGGGTAACCAAGATAATTTACTGGAATAAACTCAGGGTTATCTGTATCAGCCTTTCTGTGCCTGTATCTTAAAAAGAATGTGAGATTGGGATGAGGCATGTATTGAAGGTCACCCGCAGCAATTGTATACTCAGCCTTTGTTCCACTCGTTTCATTCTTCCTTTCTGTCTTTGAAAGTGTGGCTGCTGCCACAATCTGTCCTGTATAGGAGGTATGGATCTTTAATGTAGTTGTTGAACCCCTGAGGTCAGGCATAAGGTTGTGGGGATAGAGATTATCACCATAAATATTCTCCAATATCCTCTCACCTCCTACATCAAGTCTCTTCTCCATGCGGGTCAGTTCCACCTCTATAGGGCCTACATGGGCATTTGTCCCTACTGTAACAGACCTGCTCTCCCACTCAATATTCCTTGGTAGGGCTACCCTGTTTAGAGGAAGATAACTGGAAAGAAACCTCTGCTGTATTGAGCCATCCCTCTTTATCAAAAGGGTATCAATAAAGAGATGAAAGGGATAATCAGGGGCCTTCAATCTGAGGAGAAGGCTTGAGATGGAGTTTGAGGTTCCATATCTCCTTCCCTGATCCATCTGCTGGACAGTATATCGATCAGAAGGCCCGGGATCAATCAGAAGTATATTATCAAGATTATGATAGAGTCCCCTCGTGAGACCCCTTAAAAGGAGGAGATCCTTATAGGCATAGCGGATATCACCATAAAAGTCCTCTTTATTTAATACCTCAAACTCCAGATGAATCCTGTGAGGGAATGGAAAGGCCTTAAGAAATATCTCACTGCCTAAGGATGACTGAAGATATTGAAACTCACCTGCCCTTACCGATCCCTTATGCCCTAAGAATAGATACTGGGGTTTTATAAAGAGCTCCGGAGCTATTTCAGGAAATTCATAGAGATACACAGGCTCTTCATACTCCTTTTCCTCACTCGGTGGCGAGGTAACAGTGGGGGGTCTCGCAGGGGGAAACTGCGTTTCCCCCTGTGTACCCCCAACAGTTGGTGGCGAGGTAACAGTTGGAGTCTCGGCACCAGCATAAGAAGGCAAAAGGAGGATCAGGATTATAAAAAGGAGGCTTATTCTCCTAAAAGGTGGAGATGTAGGTTCGCCCCTGCGAATATCTGGGGTGTAAATATTTGATGGCAGATGTAACAAACCCTTCACTGGATAAATCTCCCCTTTCCGCTCTGGGATGGGATATCAGAACCATGTATCCTTGAATGGCAGTCGGTGCACCTGCCATAAAAGGTGACCACTCTTTCCTTATCAGGACTCGACGAGATCCTGTGACCCTCGTGACACTGAAGACAGAGGAAGGGTTCCCGTGCTACAAGGAGATTATTATTCACAGAGCCATGGGGGAGATGACAGTTAAGACAGTTCTCCATAAGCTCTGCATGTTCATAAACAAAGGGACCCTCCTTGTCTGCATGACATTGAGTACACTGTTCCTTCACACCCTTTCTCAAAAGCTTTTCAGGGATATCTCCGTGGGGATTATGGCAGTCATTGCAGAAGACCTTATTCTCAGGGACAGGGTGGTGGCTGGGTAGCATAAATTCTGCCCTTATATTACTGTGGCACCTGTAACACATGGAGGCAGTCTCCTTCGGACTAACGATAAGGTCAGGACCGGCATGGATCCTGTGACAGTCTGAGCAGGAGACATCATTTATTGCATGGGCTGAACTGTTCCACTGGTGAAGATTAAATGTGGCATTGGAGGTATGACATTTAAGACATATGAGGGAAAGGGCTGGTGGAGGAAGCCTCCTCCAGTCAATAAGTGTCTCATAATTACATTTTGTCTCAATGCCCCTCTTTCTGTCCTCCTCAACCTTCTCAGGGGTGATGCCCTCTATGGCAAGACTTCCAGGGCCATGGCAGGATTCACAATCCACAATAGGCATCCCCGATTTCCTTGAAAGCTGTGCACCCATTGTGCTTGCCTCAAAATCACGCCTTATCTTATCGTGGCTATGACATGCTGACAGACACCTGTCTGTTCCTACATACTGGGCATCAATCCTTCCTGCTATTAATCTTTCATATTCCTTAATTGGAATGATCGGCTTTGAAACCTTGAGGGCCTCACACCCAGCTAAGGCAATAATTAAAATAGAGAATACAAGGATCACCCCTTTATATATACCTGATTCCTCAAATATGTGTCTGAACACACTCATTACAAACCCTTACCTTGCCACTAAATCCTCACTGATATATTATAGCTGTTCTATCATTTCTGGAAGGTCTGGGAACGGGTGGTGCTATCCCAAGGGCTATACAGGAATCATAAAGGAGCTGTGCGGCATAAGGATAATTATGGACATAGGCACCTGGCTCCTTATTTACAAAGTGGAGATTGAAGGCAGCTATCAGTTCGCTCTCCTTCCACTGGGTAACCCTGTTCGGGAAGATCTGTTGTTGTGGATCAGAGGTTCTGAAAAAATAGGGGAAGCGGGAAGGATTATAAAAGATACCCCGGTTTGCAAGTTCATTGATTATAGCAGTCTTCAGATCCTCAAGTACCTTCCTTCTGCCATAGACATCAAAGTCTTCAAGGCCTGGATGACAGTTCCTGCATAGAGAGATATTCTTTTTTGTACCATTTTCCATATAAAAGGTATGACCACCAAGGTCCTCATCCTCTGATTCTGCCATATGGCACCCTGTGCAGGACATAACCTGATGCTGAAAGATTCCCTGAGAGTAATGACCTGAAAAGGTCTTTCCGAACTCGCCTCCCTTGAATTCATATCCCTTGAGGCTGAAGAGCATCGCACCTGCTGGAAGGTAATGGGGATCGACAAATGTAAGGTTGGTGATCAACTCATCAATATCATTGTAGGGATCAACATTTTTACTTACCATGGTCTTATAAAGGCTCCATCCACTCTGCATTCCCTGATGGCAGGTTATGCATGTAGCTGAGAGACCTGCATCTATCGTGGCATCAAAGACCTCCGTTGTGCCACTTCCACTTACAAGTTTTATCTCTCCTGTCTTCCTTAATCTCTTATCTTCAGGGGATGGATAAGCCTGTGCATCGTGGCAGGAGTTACAGGTTATGTGATGGGAATATATTTCAGTGGTTGGTGGATTCCATGAAGGATAACTTGTGTTACTGCTATCAACATAGTTTGCATACCCTATGCCTGAATGACACCTGAGGCAGACTCCTCCATCACGAACATTAGTAAAGGGAAAAGTAAAGGCTCGTGAGGTAATATCTGCATGGCCTGATTTATACCACTCTCTTATAATCTTCGATTCGGTCTTATGATAATTATGACAGCTTCCGTAACAGGCATCTCCACTTCCCTTCAAAAGATAACCCATGCCCTCTGGAGCCCACGAGAGAGGTGTATCAAGGAGATAACCTTCAATCTGGCCTGGTGCTAAAGGATTATCATAATCATAATGGGTATCTTCTATATGAGTACTGTGACATTTAAGGCAGTCCTGAGAGGTTACCTGAAAGATACCTCCAACCTCTTTATACTCCTCACCTCCGCTACAGGCAAAAAGAGTTGCAAAGATCAAAAACTCAATAATTATTATCCTGCCATGCATCTTCACCTGATAAGATAATGAAATCCCTCTTATATGTCAAGAAATTTCTTGCACCTCTTTATTATCTCTGTTGTGGATATGCCCTCTACATAAGGAAGGCTCAGGGTCTTCTCTACAAGGTCAGAACCTACTATCTCCTCCACCTTCCAGTCTCCACCTTTCACAAGGATGTGGGGTCTCAAAAATCTTATCATCTCGTAGGGGGTATCCTCTTCAAATATAACAACATAGTCCACCATCTCAAGACTGCTCAGGACCTCAGCACGATCGTCCTCCGGATTTATGGGCCTTCCTGGTTTTAGCCTTCTTACAGAATTATCAGAATTGAGTCCCACAACGAGTATATCCCCCAGTTCCTTTGCCTGCCTCAGATACCTCACATGACCTTTATGAAGGATATCAAAACATCCATTTGTAAATACAATCCTCTTACCCAAGGCCTTTGCCTCATTAAGGAGATCCCTTAACTCCTCAGAAAACCCTCGGTATATCTTCTTCCTCATCCCAACTGTTACCTCGCCACTAAGATAGGCTTAAGGCTTTAGGCTGAAGGCTGAAGAAGAGAGAAAGAAGACAGAAATTATTTCATCTTTTTGTCTTTAACTTCAGCCTATCGCCTTCGGCCTTCAGCCTAATTATTGCCTATCGCCTTCAGCCTCATCTACCTCGCCGCCATTAGCAGATCCCTTGCCTTTTTAAGGATCTCCCTGTCTGTCTTATAAGAGGCCTTTTTAAGGGCCTCCTCAAGGGGTATCCATATCACCTCCTCAATCTCCCAGTCATGGTCCTCAGGAGAACCACTCTGATATCTCATGAGATAGTAATGGACAGTCTTTTTATACCGTGTGTTTTCATCCTTTATGTAAAACCAGTAGGAGACCTCACCAATCTTTTTTATAATTTCTCCAGTCATCCCTGTCTCCTCCCTTACCTCCCTTAGGGCTGTTGCCTCTGGATCCTCTCCCCTGTCTATAAGGCCCTTCGGAAGGGTAAGAACCCTCTTGTTCTTTGGAATAATCATGGCAACCATTATCCCTCCATCAACCTCCTTGAAAAGGACGCCTCCTGAGGAGTGCATTATCCTTAGAGAGGCTGGCCTATCTTTTCTGGACATCAGGTATCTCCTTACCCTGTAGAAGCCTCATGATGTCATTATAAAAGGCGACTGTAATAAGGAGGATGATTATGGCAAGACCTATCCTCTGGGCTATCGAGATAGTCCTCTCACTCAGTGGTCTTCCCCTTAATTTCTCTACAAGATAAAAAAGGAGATGACCTCCATCAAGGATGGGAATTGGCAGAAGATTCAAGACCCCAAGGTTTATGCTTATAATGGCCATAAATGCAAAGAATGTGATGATCCCTGATTCAGCAGACCTCTTTGCCACATCAAGTATCATTATGGGTCCTCCGATGGTCTCAAGGGGAATTACCCTCTGGATCAATTTTATTATGGAAAGCCCAATAAGATAGATCACCTCACCAGTCTTCAGGAATCCCTGTATTATTGCTGATAGAGGATCCAGTCTTCTAATGATGGTCCTCTCTGAGGGTTTGATTCCGATAAGACCGACCTCTATCTCCTCTCCAAAGAGATTCTTCACCTTCTCTTTTCTGGGAACAACTGTGACATAAAAGGTATCAGTTGCCCTCTTCACTGTAAGCCTCAGGGGAACACCCGCCTTTTTCTGAATCCTTTCAGTTACCTCATCCCAGGATCTCACTTCCATCCCATCTATCTCGATTATCCTGTCCCCTGGCTGAAGACCTGCCTTTTCTGCAGGAGAATCCTTTATCACCTCACCAATCTCAGAGGAGGGCACAGGTGCCCCTATCATATAGATAATTGCAAAGAGCGGGACAGCAAGCAAGAGATTAAAGAGAGGACCGGAGAATACTATAAAGGCCCTCGTTGATAGAGGCTTATGGGAAAAGGAGAAGGCCTTTTCTTGAGGAGGAATCTCCTCACCAGGCTCCTCTCCGTACATCTTTACATATCCACCAAGGGGTATGGCACTTATAAGATATTCTGTCTCACCCCTTTTCATCCCTATAACCCTTGGCCCGAATCCGATGGAGAACTTCAGTACCCTTACCCCTGAAATCCTCGCAGCAATGAAATGCCCAAGCTCATGGAAAAAGATAACAATACCCAGCAAAAGTATTGCATAAAGGAATGTCATTCTTAACCCCCTATAATCCTCCTGGCTTCATCCCTTGCCCATCTATCAGCCTCAAGGACTTCCTCTATAGAATTACAGGTCATCTTATGATGCCTCTGCATAACCTTTTCGATAATTAAGGGTATATCGTTAAATCCTATCCTCTCCTTTAAAAAGGCCTCCACAGCAACCTCATTTGCAGCATTCAATACTGAAGGCATCGTCCCTCCTTCCCTCAGGGCAGTATAGGCAAGCTCAAGGCATGGAAAGGCCTCCTTATCAGGTAATTCAAAGGTGAGGCTCTTCAGGACGCCAAAGTTAAGGGATTCCACAACCCCAGAAAGCCTCTCGGGATAAGAAAGGGCATAGGCAATAGGCCCTTTCATATCAGGTCTTGATAGCTGGGCAATAATTGTTCCATCGTTGAACTCCACCATGGAATGGATGATGCTTTCAGGATGTATAATCACCTCTATCCTCTCAGGGGGTATCCCGAAAAGCCAGTATGCCTCAATAACCTCAAGTCCCTTATTCATGAGGGTTGCTGAGTCAATGGTGATCTTTGCTCCCATCTTCCAGTTGGGATGCCTCAAGGCCTCCTCGACCCTTACAGAACTGAGTTCCTTTTTAGACATTCCTCTAAAGGGGCCACCTGAGGCAGTAAGGATGAGCCTCCTTATCTCAGATCGATTCCTTCCCTCAAGGCACTGAAAGAGGGCAGAATGTTCACTATCAACGGGGATAATCTTTGCAGAACTCTTCCTCGCCTCCTCAATAACAATCTTCCCTGCTATAACGAGTGTCTCCTTGTTTGCAAGGCCTACCGTCTTTCCCTCCTTTATTGCTGAATAGGTGGGGAGAAGCCCTGCTGCACCAACTATAGCTGATATAACAAAGTCTGCCTCATCCATTGTGGCCACCTCAATAAGTCCCTCAAGACCGGAGAGGACCATTACAGGAGCACCGTTGCCCAACTCCGCAGTTAACCTCTCAGCGCACTCCCTCTCATAAACAGCAACCAGCTGAGGAGAAAACCTCTCTATCTGCTCCTTCAAAAGGGAGAGGTTTCCCCGAGCTGCAAGCCCTACCACCCTGAACCTATCCCTGTTGAGCCCTATTATCTCAAGGGTGCTCTTTCCTATTGAACCTGTTGAACCAAGTATGCTTATCCTTTTCACTGTTAGTTCGCCACCAATAATAGGCTGAGTCTTTTCAGTCTATCTCATGTAGAGATACCAGTAGACAAAAGGAGCAACCACAAGGGTTGAATCTATCTTATCAAGGACTCCCCCATGTCCTGGGATCAGTCTGCTCGAATCTTTTACTCCAGCATCCCTTTTATACATGGATTCCACAAGGTCACCAGCCACAGATAATCCTCCTATTATAATACCAAGAATCAACAGGTCTGATCTCTGAGGTCCACTGAAAAGACCTGGGGGCTTCAGGATAAGCCCCAGGATAATGGAACCAATAACTCCTCCTATCACTGATGCAATGGCACCTTCCACTGTCTTTTTCGGACTCACCTCAGGGTAGAGTCTCCTCTTTCCCAGGTATGTGCCCACATAATAGGCTGAGCTATCGCATAACCATATCGTGCCATAAAGATATATTATCCACTCAGGGCCTAAGTGCCTTAGGCCGAGCTGAAAACTCATGAGACCAATGATATAGAAAAGCCCCAGGAGTGTAATCCCTGTATCCCTCATACTCATAGAAGGGTCTCTTCTGGAGATGAGCCTGTAAAGGGCTATGAGAATAAAGGAGAAGACAAAGGTACTGAAGAGATCTGAAAAAAAAAGGAATGGCTGATCCTTAGTAACAGTTGAGGAAAATCCTTTATATGCCCTGTTAAGGATCAAGATGCCAAGAAAGAGGCCAATCACCGTAAGACCTGTCCCCAGACGGGCCATCCTGTAGAATTCATAAAGACTGAGGAGGGCAACAATACTGAGAAGGGCAAAGAAATATCCCTCTTCAAGTTTCATCACATAAAGATAGAAAAGTGGGATGAATATAACTGCCACTATCAGCCTTTTCATTTAATTCACCTCATATCCCCCCAAATCTCCTCTCCCTTCTTTGGAAGTCCTGTATTGCCTCAAAAAATTCCTCCTTCGTAAAATCAGGCCAGAGTGTATCAGTAAAATAGAATTCAGCATAGGCAGACTGATAAAGGAGAAAATTGCTGATCCGTTTCTCTCCCGATGTCCTTATGATGAGATCTGGATCGGGTATACCTGCTGTATCGAGGTAATTTTTGAAGCCCTCTTCATCAATAGAATCAGGGGCAGGCCTCTCCATAAGAATCCTTCTTACAGCCCTGATAATCTCATCCCTTCCACCATAACTGAGGCAGAGGTTTAAGTTCATTGCATTTCCACCAGCTGTGTAATCTTCTGTATCAGTAATGAGCTTCATTATGTCAGGAGGTATCATGGCCCTGTTGCCAATTACCCTGAAGCTTATGCCCCTTTTTTTCATATCTTCTCTTTCTTTCTGGAGATATTCCTTCAATAATTCCATGAGGGTAAAGACCTCATCCCGAGGTCTGCGCCAGTTCTCCAGAGAGAAGGCATAAAGGGTAAGGTTTTCAAGCCCTATATCAAAGGAGGCCTCTATTATCTCCTTTGCCCTCTGTGCACCCCTCCTGTGGCCTTCTGTCCTTGGTATGCCCCTTAACTCCGCCCATCTCCCATTTCCATCCATTATTATAGCTATATGCTTAGGAAGTCCCCTCACTGTTACCTCGCCACTAGGCACTGTTAACTCGCCACCTCATCTCTTAAAGATATAAAGCCTCGTCTGTTTTGGATTCTCGCCCTTGAGAAGACTGCCAAGGCTTATTCCCATAAAAGGCTGTTGAAGTATATAAAGCCTGTCGGCCGTGATCCAAAAGTCCATAATAGCACCTCCAACCTCCTTGATTCCCTCTTCTGTCATATTACCATCTCTCCATTGAAGGCTCACAATCATGGAGGAGCTCCATCCAATACCCCTTGCGACACCTGAGATAGGTCTCCTCTTAATAACATAGGCCCTCTCTCCTTCAATAATAATCCTGTCCCAGAGACTCCATTCCTCTTCCCTAAGGATCAGGGAAAGAGAGGGTCTCTTAAAGGTATAAAAGGCTCCCCCTGTATCCTCCTTACTCCTCCAGAGGAGCCTTCCCTCCTTATCAAAGAGATTGAGATACCCCACCTTATCGTAGGATAAAAGAAGGTTCTCCTCTCCAATCTTTAATATATTGAAGCTAAGGATAGAGGTAACTGGTATCGCTACATCCTTTTCAATGATCGCTGTTACCTCACCATCGTTGATATTTATCTTAAGCTCCTTTATCCTTCCTGTAGGCCCTTCATCGGAGGAATATCCCTGCCAGAGTATCTTCCCATCAACAATCCTCAGAAATCCCTCTCTCTTATAAAGGGACTTAAAGGATCCATCCCTGAGTTCAAGTATCTCGGAATAGACCCTGTCATTGTAAAGATAGGAGACCAAGATATCATACCTTCCATTTCTATTAAGGTCCCAGGAGTTAAGGGTGATTATCTCGCCCTTGAGCCTTATCTCGTAAAGGCCCTTCAGGGTAACCCCCATCCGGTAGACCTCAACAGAATCGTCCTTAGCAATAACAAGCTCATCCACCCTATCACCATCTACATCAGAAAGATTGATAAACCTTACCGAACCAGGAAGCCTGAAGCTCAGAAGGAGGTCCGATTCCCTGAACTCCTTCTCATAAAGACCCTTCTCCTTTGATATCTTCTCAAGGTATTCTTTGGAGAGTCTCACCTCACCAGAAAGAAATACCATGCCTGTATCCGACCAGGCTAACTCATGTCTGAGGGCCTGGGCTTGATCATCAATCCAAAGGGTAATAATTATATCTGATTCCTTCCTCTCATTTACTGGTTCAAACCTGCCTGTGGACTTCAGGGCCCTCAGGTAGTCCTCCGCAATAAAATAATCAAGTCCGCTCAATCTCCGGGAGACTGTTACTTCGCCACCAAGTCCTGCCTCCTCTTTTAGAAAGACCTTTAAAGGCCTTTCAGGAAGAAAGGCTGATGCACCAGAACCGGCACTTCCCTTTAACAATCTCAGGATTGAATAATCCTCATAAACCTCCTCAACCTCAGCCAATCCTGTCTTTACATCAACAGTACCTATCTCTTCCCGAGTTACAGGATGCCTCAGGGGCTGAGGGGTGGTTATCTCAAATCTCATCAACCTCTTAATTCCATCCTTTGTACCTGCCTTTATGAATATCCTTTCATTTTCCACATTCACAATCTTAAAAGACCTGGGTTTAAAGAATTCCAGAACCTCTGAGGTAAGACTCTTTAAAGGATCTACCGCACTTGGTGGCGAGGTAATCCTAGAAGTAATAGAGTCAGTGGCAAAAGAAGAAGGGATTAAAATCCCTCCAGAAAGCAAAAGGGCCATCAGAACCTTAAGGCGAAATAACTGTTTCATCTTTTCTCCTGGATAGGTTTCAAGGTAGTCCATCAATTTTAACAGTTTACTCCTTGAAAAAACAAGAAAAATCTGGTAAAGTTTTAAATCTATGGAAGAGATCAAAAAACTGAGGCAACAGATTGACCGGATTGATGACAAGATTCTGAAGCTCCTCACAAAGAGGGCAGAACTTGCCATAAGAATCGGAAAGATAAAGAAAAGGTCACTGCTCAGGACCTACGCCCCGGAAAGAGAAAGGGAGATTATTGAGAGGCTCCTTCAGAAGAATAAAGGACCCTTTCCCAACAGTGCCCTGAAGCTTATATATCGAGAGATATTCTCTGCTACAAGGTCCTTAGAGGAGCCGTTAAGGATCGCCTGTCTTGGCCCACTTGCCACATTCACCCATCTGGCTGCAGTTAAACACTTCGGTACCTCTGCCATATACCTACCAGAGGAGAGTATAAAGGGGGTGTTTGAGGCGGTATCAAGGGATAAGGCCCAATTTGGGGTCGTCCCTGTGGAGAATTCCACGGAGGGAGTGGTGAGTTATACCCTTGATATGTTCATGGACTTTGATCTTTATATCTCTGGCGAGGTGATGCTTGAGATAAGCCATAATCTCCTTTCCATCTCAGGAGACAGGACAAGGATCAAAAGAATCTACTCTCATCCCCAGGCAACAGCCCAGTGCAGGAGATGGCTTGAAAAGAATATGCCAGGGGTGGAGATTATAGAGGCAACAAGCACTGCAAGGGCTGCTGAACTTGCTTCAAAGGATGAAGAAGGGGCAGCTATTGCAGGAGACTTGGCTGCCCAGTATTACAATCTGGAATTTGTAGAGAAACATATAGAGGACTTCAAAGACAATTATACAAGATTTCTCATAATATCAAAGACCATGGTTCCAAGAACAGGCAGGGATAAGACCTCAATAATGCTCTCTTTAAAGGACAGACCAGGTGCCCTTCATGACCTCCTCACGCCCTTTAAGGAAGAAAGGATAAACCTTACGAAGATAGAATCAAGGCCATCAAAGACAAAGGCATGGCAGTACATATTCTTCATAGACCTTGAAGGTCACATAGAAGACAGAAAGGTAAGAAAGGCCCTTGAAAAGGTGAGGGATATCTGTATAGACTTTAAGCTCCTTGGCTCATATCCAAGATATGAGTAACTGTTACTTCGCCTGAGGTCTCAATGTTAAATATAAAGATTTCGGATTTTATAAAGGATATAAGTCCCTATGTCCCTGGCAAACCCATAGAGGAACTCCAGAGGGAGCTGGGTATAAGGGATGTGGTTAAACTTGCCTCAAACGAGAATCCCCTCGGCCCATCCAGAAAGGCACTAAAAGAGATGAGAGAAGGACTCAGGGGACTTCACAGATATCCTGATGGAAGCTGTTATTATCTAAAGAGGGAGCTCTCAAAGAGGCTGGGGGTAAGCCCTGATGAGTTGATTATAGGGAATGGTTCAAATGAGATCCTGGACATAGCAGCAAAGACATTCCTCATGCCAGGGGACAATGCAATTATGGCAAGGCCATCCTTTGTTGTCTATCCCATGGCAACAAAGATTGCTGGGGCCACACCTGTAGAGATCCCTCTTAACAGTGAAGGAAGGCACGACCTGAGGAGGATGGCAGAGGCAATAACAGAAAGAACAAGGATCGTCTTTATTGCAAATCCCAACAATCCCACAGGCACAATAGTAAGAAGGGATGAATTTGATGAATTCATGAAGGGCATTCCAGGAGATCTTCTTGTTATAATTGATGAGGCCTATTATGAATATGTCACAGACAGGGAATATCCCGATACAATAGAATACCTCCGGAAGGGCTATCCTGTTCTAATCCTCAGGACATTTTCAAAGATCTATGGCCTTGCAGGCCTAAGGGTGGGTTATGGAATTGGAGACAGGAACTTGATAGCAGAGATGAACAGGGTGAGAGAGCCCTTTAATGTAAACTCCCTTGCCCAGCTTGGAGCAATTGGCGCTTTAAGAGACAGGGAGCATGTAAGAAGGTCCCTGATGCTCAATAACAGGGAAAGGCTATTTCTCTACAGGAGGCTCACGGAACTGGATATAGAGTTTATACCTACAGAGGCAAATTTTATTTATATAAGACTACCTTTTGAGGCAGGATGGCTCTTCAATGAGCTTTTAAAAAAGGGTGTAATCATAAGGCCTGTTGGTGAGAGGGAGATAAGGGTGACCATAGGTTTGAGAAAAGAGAATATAAGATTCATAAAGGCCTTGAAAGAGGCCCTTGAAAGGAGGAAGTAATGGACATAATAGTGTTAAAACCTGAGGCAACAGAGGATGAAATAGCACAGGTCCTCAGAAGACTTGAGCAGAAGGGTTTCAAGACAACCATCTCAAAGGGTGCTGAAAGGACGATCATTGGGGTTATAGGTGATACCTCAAAGATAACAGAGGAGGAAGAGGAGAGCTTCAAGGTGATGCCTGGTGTGGAGAATGTGATGAGGATCCTGAAGCCCTTCAAGCTGGCAAGCAAGGACTTCAAAAAGACCCCCACACTCATTGAGATAAAGGGAAATGTCATAGGTGGCAAGAAGATCCATGTGATGGCAGGACCATGCTCTGTTGAAAACAGGGAGATGATCCTCCACATAGCCCAGAGGGTAAAGGAGGCAGGTGCTACATTCCTCCGGGGCGGAGCCTACAAACCCAGGACATCCCCCTATTCATTCCAGGGCCTTGGTGAGGAGGGTCTCATATATCTTAAAGAGGCATCAGAAAAGACGGGGCTACCTATTGTGACTGAACTGATGGATCCCAGAGAGATAGACATGTTTATAAAATATGTGGATGTGATACAGATAGGGGCAAGGAATATGCAGAACTTTCGCCTCCTCCTTGAGGTGGGTTCAATAAATAAGCCTGTACTTCTGAAAAGAGGGCTTTCAGCAACGATAAAGGAATGGCTCATGAGTGCAGAATATATCCTCTCAAGGGGAAATCCCAATGTAATCCTCTGCGAAAGGGGTATAAGGACCTTTGAGACTGCCACAAGGAATACCCTTGACCTCAGTGCAGTACCTCTGCTTAAGCAGATGACCCATCTTCCTGTCGTTGTTGATCCCAGTCATGGTGTGGGGAAATGGGATCTTGTGCCAGCCATGGCTAAGGCTGCCATTGCCGCAGGTGCTGATGGCCTCTTGATAGAGGTCCACCACAATCCACAGGAGGCCCTCTCTGATGGTGACCAGTCCCTGAAGCCCGATGCCTTCTTTGAGCTTATGAAAGAGCTGAGGCCCATAGCTGAGGTAATCGGAAGGGAGCTTTAAAGAAATGGGGAAGAATATTGTTCAAAAGATAATAGAGGCTCATCTCCTTTCAGGCAGGCTAGAGCCAGGGGAGATGATCAGCCTTCGGGTTGACCAGGTCTATACACAGGATGCCACAGGGACAATGGCATGGCTTGAGTTTGAGGCAATAGGCATTGACAGGGTTAAGGTGCCACTGGCAGTCTCCTATGTGGACCACAATACCTTACAGTCAGACTTCATGAATCCTGACGACCATGCCTTTTTGCAGAGTGTTGCTGCCCGATACGGTGCATGGTTTTCGAAACCAGGAAATGGCATATCCCATCAGGTCCATTTAGAGAGATTTGCAGCACCAGGGAAGATTGCCCTCGGAACTGATAGCCATACACCTACAGGTGGTGGGATCGGGATGCTCGCCATAGGAGTTGGGGGGCTTGAGGCAGCCAGTGTAATGGCAGGAGAACCCTTTGAGATAACAATGCCGAAGGTTGTCCTTGTGAGACTTACAGGAAGGCTCAACAGACCTTATGTAACTGCAATGGATGTGATCCTGGAACTCTTGAGGAGACTCACAGTAAAGGGTGGTGTGGGAAAGATCCTGGAATACGGTGGGCCAGGTATTGAAGACCTTTCAGTTCCCGAAAGGGCAACCATAACGAATATGGGAGCTGAGCTGGGTGCAACAACCTCCATATTCCCTTCTGATGAAATTACAAAGGAATTTCTGAAGGCCCAGAAGAGGCTCAATGACTGGATTGAATTAAAGGCTGATCCTGATGCAGTCTATTCTGAGATAATAGAGCTCAACCTATCAGATATAGAACCATTGGTAGCAAGACCCCACAGTCCTGACAATGTAGTGCCCGTGAGGGAGCTCCAGGGCACAAGGGTCGATCAGGTCTGTATAGGAAGCTGTACAAATTCCTCTTATTCAATAATGAGACAGGTTGCAAGTATCTTAAGGGGAAGAACGATTGCAAGACATGTAAGCCTTCTTATAAATCCTGGATCAAAGCAGGTCTATGAGATGCTTGCTAAGGATGGATCATTGAAGGATATGATCAGTGCTGGTGCAAGGATCCTTGAGGTGGCCTGTGGCCCCTGCATCGGGATGGGAGGGGCACCTGGAACAGACCAGATATCCCTGAGGTCCTACAACAGGAATTTCAGGGGTAGATCAGGGAATAAAAATGCCTTTGTCTATCTGGCAAGCCCTGTGGTATGTGCTGTAGCAGCAATAAAGGGTGAATTTGTTGATCCAAGGGTTGCAGGGATTGAGATTGAGATGCCTCCCAAGGTAGAGGAATTTCTTATAAACGATAATCTCCTTATACCACCTCCTAATGTTAGTTCGCCACTAACTGTTACCTCGCCACTAAGTGAAGAGCACAAAAAGATCAGGGTAGTAAAAGGCCCAAATATAAAGGAGGTTCCTGTAAGAAGGGGTATTGAAGACCCCATAGAGGCAACAGTTCTATTGAAGCTTCAGGACAACATAACCACTGATGACATAATGCCAGCAGGTTCAAAGATATTGCCTCTCAGGTCTAATATACCTGCCATAGCAGAATATGTCTTTCACAATATAGATCCAGGGTTTTCAAAGAAGGCCCTTGAGTTGAAGGACAAGGGCGGTGTGATAGTAGTTGGTGGAGAAAATTATGGCCAGGGCTCCAGCAGAGAACACGCAGCCCTTGCTCCCATGTACTTAGGACTCAAGGCAGTCATAGCAAAGTCCTTTGCAAGGATTCACAGGTCAAATCTTATAAACTTCGGCATAATCCCCCTCTTATTCCAGAATCCTGAGGACTATGAGAAGATATCTGAAGGTGATCGGCTGAGTATAAGAGATATAAGAAAGGCTATTGAAGGGGCAGAGACAATTCTAAATATAGAAAACCTCACAAAGGGTTATAAATTTCCTGTAAGGCTTGAGTTAAACGAGAAGGAGAGGAATATCCTTTTAAAAGGGGGCCTCCTCCCCTATCTAAGGGAAAGGGAGAGCTAATTTTTACTCCTCGACAATCTCTGTCCTTATAAGTGCCAAAATGGCTGAATGAGGCACAATAAGGAATTTCTTTCCCTCAAATTCTATCTCCACAGCAGAGTCTTTTAAAAATATGGCATAATCTCCCTCTGCTGCCTGCAGGGGTATGTATCTTGGTTTCTTCTTTTGCTTCCAGGGATCATCACTTGAGGAATTTACATCATGGACAAGATACCCTGGCCCGGTCTTTACAACATATCCACCCTGAACCTTCTCCTTCTCCTTCACCGTTGGAGGGAGATAAAGACCTGCTGATGTGAGACCCTCTCTTTCGTCAGGTTCAATAAGGACCCTGTCTCCAACAACTATGAGATTCTTCTTCGCCTTCATTATTTAAATTTTAACATTTTAGAGGGAGGTATCAATTTTTATGATGAAAGTAACCATTCAGGGCAAAAGCTGTCTTAATATATGAGATTCCCTTTTGTAAAAACCTTCTGTATGAAATGACTCAGAAAGTCCGAATAATTCATAATCTAAGTGATGACAGAACTCGTGAATGAATGTCCTCAGAAAGGTCTTGAAGGCAACCACCTTTCCTTTCTTTGCTGTCCTCATCCAGAGCTTTATCGTTGCTGGGAGATTCTTCTTGCTGGGATAATAGATCCCATAAAGCTCTCCATAATAGTTACTCGGCCTCACCTCGAGGATCTTTATCCTTATGGAGGGGACCTGGAATCTCCTTGAAAGACTTATAGCAAGACCCTGACAGCTCCTCTCAAGACCGAGTGGATCCTCCCTCTTAAGAGAATCCTCTATCTTCCTCACAATGGGGAACAGGGATTCTCTCTCAGGGATAACCACCTCTTCTATGCCATCACTCTTCCTGTATATCTCCTTCTCTTTTGGACTTAATCTCTGATAATATGCAAAGGGCATCTCGCTATTACCTTGCCTTTAATTCCTCCACCTCTTCCTTACCCTTCTCCATTTCCCTCACCTGTTCTTTATCAAGCTCAAGGAGCAATGCCTGAAACTCTCCCACATGGGTCTTCTCCTCTTTTGCGATATCCAGAAATACCCGTTTTATTATCTCATTCTTTGAAAGGGTTGCGAGCTGTTCATAAAGATTAATGGCATCAAGCTCAGCTATCAGACCTATTCTCAATATCTCCCTCTCAATCTCTTCATCCTTTAATTTCGACAGGTCAAAGGGTATCCTTGAAAGCATAAAGACCTCCTTTTCATAACTTAGTTGCGAGGTAATAGTCTTATCCTCACCATAGTTAATGTTAATTATATCATATGGTGGCGAGGTAACAGTTGCCAGTGGCGAGGTAACAGTTGTTTTTGATGTGATAAAATTATCTTATGCCAAAGACAGGTGTTGCAACCCTTCCCCTTCATCACGGCAGGGCACCACGATGGCTCTTTGAGAGGATGGTAAGGCTTGCCAGAGAGATCTCCTTGGCGATAATATCTGAACTGGGACAGCTGGAGTTCTTAAAAAGGCTCTCTGACCCTTACTGGTTTCAGGCCTTAGGATGCATACTGGGCTTTGACTGGCATTCCAGTGGTCTTACAACCACTACCTGTGGTGCCATAAAAGAGGCATTAAGAGGTATTGAAAGGGAGACAGGTATATTTATAGCTGGAGGAAAGGGGAAGACCTCCAGAAAGACACCCCAAGAGATAGAATCCTTTGCCATGAAATACGGATTCAATCCCTTTCCCCTTATTTACGCCAGCAGGCTCTCTGCAAAGGTTGACAACTCCTGTATCCAGGATGGCTATCAGCTCTATGCCCATCTCTTTATATTTGACCATCACAACAACTGGGCTGTAATCCAGCAGGGAATGAATCCTGAAAGGAGGACAGCCAGGAGGTATCACTGGATATCTGAAGGATTGAGGAGCTTCGTGGAAGAACCCCACAGGGCTATCTGCAGTGAAAAAAGGGAGGATCAGGTTCTCAATATGGTGGCAAGGGAGAGCAGGGACTCAAGAAGGATATGTACAATCCTGGCATCAAACCATCCTGAAAGGACCATCAGGGAAATAGAAAGGATAAAGGAACTTAACCTCCCCAGAAGATACGGCATAACCCTCGATGACATTGATCCAGGAAGACTCTACAGGATTCTTCTAAAGACTTATGAGCATACTCCAAAGGAGTTTGAGGAATTGCTCTCTCTTGAGGGAGTAGGGCCTAAGACCATAAGGGCACTGAGCCTTGTTGGTGAAATCATTTATGGATGCCCTCCCAGCTTTAATGACCCAGCGAGGTTCAGCTTTGCCCATGGTGGCAAGGATGGCACACCCTTTCCTGTGGATAGAGAGACCTATGACAGGACGATCGAGATCATCAAAAGGGCGGTTGAGGCCGCCAGAGTGGGAAATCGCGAAAGGCTTGAGGCCCTAAGAAGGATGACGAATTACTTTGGCATTTAAGGATCCAGAAATCCCCTTCTGAGAGAGGATGGCCTTTTTTAAAATAATTGCCTCCCTTCTATTGAGTGCTGATGTAATCTCTGCTCCAAAGAGAAACACAAGAGGATCACAACAAAATATGATTCTGAGGGAATTCCTTTCTTAAGCCTGAGCCTGCCTTCAAGGTCATCTATAAACTGCCTTGCCGTCCTTCCAGAATAACTTCCTGAGGGTGAATCTCGGCATTTGAGATATCCGGGAGATTCTCTTCACCCTTTCAGGTATGAGAGCCTTCTGTTGGATGTGGCATATATGGTCATATTTTCAGGCCTGATCTCCAGACCTCCCTCAAGAACTGCCTTCAGTGTCCTGTAAGACCTCTCTTCCTCATCAAAGGAAAGGTCATCGGAGAAGACTATAAACTTCTCCTTTCTATCCCTGATGAGGTCTGGAATCTCTGGAAGATAGAAGAGGAGGTCCCTTGGGACCTCTATAATCCTCAATCCCCAACTGTTACCTCCCCACCTCTACACCTTTGGTGTGTCCAGTCCTCATGGGAGTCAGTATAATTTATCTCATATCACTTTAATAAGCCAAATGTTATAATATTAAATCCTTTTGAGTAACGAGGTAACAGCTACATTGGTAGCGAAGTAACAGTGTGGTGACAGGAATTCCTGTCTTTAATATGTAAGATTAAGGAGGTCTATTATGACACCAGTAGTGGATCTTGATCTCTGCATAGGCTGTGGCTCCTGTGTGGAGCTCTGTCCTGAGGTATTTGAACTCAGGGATGATAAGGCATGGGTTATAGGACCTGATAAGTGCAATACCTGTAACTGCCAAGAGGCCGCTGACATATGTCCTACTCAGGCAATAAAATTTGAATAGGGAATATTATTTACAATGAAGATCCAACTCCTCAGTGGAGAGGCCATAAGCGTATCTGCTCATGAGACGATCCTTGAGGCCTTTAAAAGGGCTGAATACTATCTCGTTGCCTCTTGCGGAGGGAAAGGCACCTGCGGAAAATGCAGGGTGAGGATCCTCGATGGTAAATTCCAGACAAGGGGTTATGGAAAACTCACCACTGAGGAGAGGAAAAGGGGATTCGTCCTGGCCTGTCAGACTATACCCCTCAGTGATCTCATCGTGGAGGTGCCTGAGGACTCAAAACTCACTGTGGGAGACAAGATTGCCATCTCCAAGGGAAAGGATCTCCTCGAACTTCTCCAATCCTTACTTAGTGGCGAAGTAACAGTTGGTAATGAACTCTCACCCCTTGTAAGATATCTGGACTTAAACCTGCCACCACCAACCCTCACAGACAACATTGGAGACCTTGAGAGGTTGAAGAGGGCCTTAATGGAGAAGGGACTTCGTACCATTAGATTCTCCCACCAGTTTATTAAAGAGATGTCCGGAGCCTTAAGAAAGAACAACTGGAATGTAAGGGTCTACTATACTGATTGCCTTGGATGTACTGAGGGTGTTACTTCTACTGTTACTTCGCCACTAAGTTCTGGTGGCGAGGATCTTGAAACAATCTTTATTTCAGGGCAGAGGGATCAACAAAGATATGGAATTGCTGTTGATATAGGCACAACAACAGTTGTTGTTTATCTTGTCAATCTTGAGGATGGAAGGATTATTGATATGGGCTCAACCTATAACTCCCAGATAAGGTATGGCGATGATGTCATTACAAGGATTATATATGCCACTGAAAAGAATGGACTGGATGAATTGAGAAGGGCGGTTGTGGAGGACATCAATACCATCGTATCCTCGATAGCAGAAAGGCAATCAGTGAATCCAGAGGATATAATAGCAGCAACTATTGCTGGCAATACCACCATGAGTCATATCTTCTGGGGTCTTGATCCAGCCTCTATAAGGGAGGAACCTTATATACCTCCCGTGAATTCCTTTCCTATCTGGAGGGCCGGTACTGCTGGTCTCAAGATAAACAGTCAGGCACCTGTTTATACACTCCCCTGCGTGGCAAGTTATGTGGGAGGAGATATCGTTGCAGGAGTCCTTGCCTCCAAGATGCACAGGCAGAAAGAGATCTCCCTCTTCATGGATATAGGAACAAATGGTGAGATTGTTGTGGGAAACAATGAATGGCTCATGACAGCTGCCTGCTCAGCTGGTCCATGCTTTGAAGGAAGTGGAATAAAATCAGGGATGAGGGCAACAAAGGGGGCAATCGAGCAGATAAGAATAAACCCTGAAACACTTGAACCAGAATTCTCTGTCATAGGAAATACGAGACCCATTGGCATATGTGGCTCCGGCATGATAGATGCCATATCAGAGATGTTCCTTCATGGAATCATTGACCAGAAGGGCAGGTTTATTAAAGAAAGAAGTCCAAGGATAAGAGAGGGGGAGGAAGGGCCTGAGTATCTCTTTTATGAAGATGGTATCCGGGTCGTCCTCACAGAACCTGACATAGAGAATATACTGAGGGCAAAGGCGGCAATCTATGCAGGGGTTTCCCTGCTCCTTAAGGAGGTGGGGCTTGACCTATCTGCAATTGAAAGGGTATATATTGCTGGAGGTTTTGGAAATTATTTAAATCCTTCAAAGGCCATCCTTCTGGGGATGTTACCTGATATGCCTGAGGAGAGATTCCAATTTCTCGGCAATACATCAGTGGCAGGGGCATATCTCTGTCTCCTTTCTGAGAAGATGCGTAGGGAGGCTGAAGAGATCTGCCAGAAGATGACCTATGTGGAACTTTCTGTATCAAGAGGCTTTATGGATGAATATCTATCAGCATTATTTCTACCCCACACAGAGATAGAGAGATTTCCATCTGTAAAAGAAAAGGTCTTAATGAAAGGATTTAGGAGGTAACCAGTGGGGAGGTAACAGTGATGTTTGAAGGATTAAAGTTTGATGAAAAGGGGCTCATACCTGCTATAATCCAGGATGTAAATACAGGAGAGGTTCTCATGATGGCCTATATGAATGAGAATTCTCTCAGGATGACGATCGAGACAGGCTATACTCACTTCTGGTCGAGATCAAGACAGAAATACTGGAAAAAGGGAGAGACCTCAGGAAATCTTCAGGAGGTGAAAGAGATCCTCATTGACTGCGATGCCGACACACTCCTTATAAAGGTAATTCAACACGGTAGCGGAGCCTGTCATACAGGAGAAAGGACCTGTTTTTACAGGGACATTGAAGGAAGACCTGTAAAAAGGGAATAAAATTATATGGTGAGGTAAGAATCATGGACTGCATCTTTTGTAAGATAGCAGAAAAGAAGATACCTTCAAGGATAATTTATGAGGATGATACAAGCCTTGCCTTTGAGGACATAAATCCTCAGGCACCTGTGCATATCCTTGTAATTCCCAAAAGACATATATCCACCGTCCTTGAGCTGAGGGAAGAGGATAGGGAACTCATAGGCCATCTATTTCTCGTGGCAAAGAAGATCAGTTATGAAAAGGGAATAGCTGAGAAGGGTTTCAGGCTTGTAATAAACTGCAATAAGGAAGGCGGTCAAACAATCTTCCACCTTCATCTTCATCTGCTCGGTGGAAGGTCAATGCACTGGCCTCCCGGATAATTTAAAAATAAAAGGGGCGAAATAGCTTCGCCCCTTTTTAAGGACTATCTCTTTGCTGGAGCTGCGGGAGCCCCCTTGGGTGTTACATTAATTGATGTGGCCACATTCTTGTCCTGATCCTTCTTATACCTGGCTGTAGCAGTATCACCTACCTTCACATCTGCGAGGGACTTCCTCTCTTTGTTAATCATCACCTTTGTCTTATCGGTTACTGAGAGCTCCACCTCCTGCCTCTTTGACTTGATGATGATACTATTTGCAGCAGGATCAACGGCTGTAACCTCACCCTTTACTGTAGAGTATTTTGTAGGAGCCTTCTTAGGAGCTTCGGGTTTTGCTGCCTCCTCTGCAAAGGCCATACCCACAGTAAGGGCAAAGATCACCACTGCCATTAAGGCTATAACCCTCTTCACAATTAATCACCTTCTTTCCTCTTGGATTTCAATCTTTATTATACTGTAAATTCCCAAGGACTTTTATGTCCCTGCCAGTGGGATTTAATCCCTTTTCAGGAAAGGCCTTCCCTTTTGAGGAAGTCTGGATTCTTCTCGATCTTCATGTACCTCTTTAATCCCTCTATATAGGACCTGAGGAGCCTGTCCTTTTCATCAAAGAGTATAGCCTCCCTCAGCGCCCTTGCAATCTCATTATCCCCAGAGATGGAGAGAGAAGGTCCTTCCATCTCAGCAGCTCCCTCAATAATCCTCCTCAGTTTCGCAATCCTCAAAGACCTCCTAAGGGATTCCTCATACATCTCAGGTGTAAGTCTGTTCTGTCTTAATGTCCATAGATAGAGGTCTCTGTTGAAGACACCATTTCTCATGAAAAGAGGGTTATTAACAATGGCATCCTCCACCTCTCTGTCACTCACCTTTATATCAAATTCATCAGCCATCTTCCAGAGGATCCTCTCGTTTATAAGGGCCTCAAGGGCCTCCTCTTTAAGTCTCTTTTCCATTGCCTCATCTATCTCTGTTCTTTCAGAATAATATCTCCTCAGGTTATCATAGACCCTCCAGTATTCTTCTGCATAGATCTTATCGCCATTTATCCTGGCAACAACAAGGCTCTGGGATTCATTTAAAGGTCCAACATCATAGAAGAGGAAGGAGAGGATGATTATAAAAAAGAAAAAATAGAAGAACTTGGCATGTCTTCTCATAAACTTTAACATCCTTTAACCCCCTGAGATTAATATCTACCGGTAAAATAATCCTTCAGTATATCCCTGTGGTCAAATACGATGGGTTCTGGAAGATCCTCCTCAGTAAAGACCCCAGCATCCTCTGCATCATCACCAGGTTTCAGCTCACCGTAACCCTTTGCAATAAATACTGTTGATATGGTATGTCTTCTGGGATCCCTTGAAGGATCAGAATAGGTGTGAAACTGCCTTACAAGCTCCACATCAAGGTTCGTCTCTTCCTTTGCCTCTCTTATAGCTGCATCCTCAAGGCTCTCTCCGTAGTCTACAAACCCACCCGGGAGGGCCCATCCCCTTGGCTCGTTCTTCCTCTTTATAAGGACTATACCATTCCTGTACTGGATTATAATATCCACTGTTGGAATGGGATTTTTATGCATTCTGTCACCTTTCCACTTCTTCTGCCTGAACTGTTAAATCCATCTCTCTTTCTGGAACAATTGTGGATATGGCATGTTTGTAAACCATCATGGTGTTTGACTCTTTAATAATTATCACAAAGTTATCAAACCCTTTTATTATTCCCTTCAATCTAACACCATTAGTGAGAAAGACCGTGACAGGCACCTTTTCCTTTCTCAATTGATTCAGATAAAGCTCCTGATAGTTCTGTGTCTTTGACATATCTCACCTCATTGAAAATAATTTTATAGACCTCACCAACTGTTACTTCGCCACCCCAAAGATTATACCATAGCCTTTTTCAGATATTCTATAAGTTCAATAAGGACCTCCTGAGAATTTCCGGAGGCGAGTCCTATATCCCACCTCTCTTTATTGCGATCTCCTGCTATATTGCTTATGCCCCTCAGCTCTATGAATTCAATGCCATAAACAAGGGCCACATGCCCCACTGCTGCCCCCTCCATATTCTCACATATGGCAGAATATCTTCCCTCATAAATATCAGCCTGCTCAGGTGAGCCCGAGACTGAAGAGAGCGTAACAAAATTCCCTGTCCTGAAATTCAATCCCCTTTTATAGGCGATCTCAGAGATCTTTTCCACATATCTTTCCGAAACAGGTATCTCATTGAATATCTCAAGACCGGCCCTTTTAAAAAGAGGGAGTCCCAGTATCCTCATATCCTTGAAATCCTGAGGAGTCCCTGCGCCAGTATCACCGTAGAATTCCCTTCTGGCAATTGCCAGATCACCTATCCTGAGACCAGAGTTCCGATAGGCTCCACCTATCCCTATGGATACAAGAACCCGAGGAGAAAACCTTTCGGCAATGAGGGTTGCAGAAAGGGCAGCATTAACCATTCCAGGACCTGAAAGAGAGAATACACATCCCCCCTTAATCACTGGGACAAAGGGTTCAAGGGGCCCAAGATGGAGATATTCAGAAACCCTCTTCAATTCAAAATCCACTGAGGCTATTATGCCTATAGTGGCGAGGTAACAGTTCACAGCAACCCTTCAAAAGATGGTCCAGCCCTGTGGAAGGAATATCCTCTCATAGGTGGAAAGGGCAAATCTATCAGTCATTCCTGCTATAAAATCACAGACAATCCTGTGCCTTTCTGTCTTCTTTTCAGGAGGTGTGCCCTTAGTAATCTCTTCAAGATGCTCAAGATAGTAGTTATAGAGCTCCTCTATAATCTTTTTTGTCTTTCTGAATTCTATCATGATAGCTTCACTCTCATAGACCCTCTCAAAAAGGAAGTCCCTCAACCTGTAAATAGCCTCCGAAACACCCTCGCTCATCCTTATCTCGCTCAGATCACATTTCAATGTTGTCATTATCACATCCTTCACTGCTGTATCTATCCTCTTTGAATGGGTCTCTCCAAGGACCTTCAGGACGAGGGAGGGTATATCTGACTTCTTCACAACACCTGCTCTTAAGGCATCATCAAGGTCGTGATTCACATAGGCAATTATATCAGCAATCCTTACTATCTGGCCCTCCAGGGTTATTGCCCTGTCTTTTGGAGATTCAGGCACTATACTGCCTTTGCCTTTTGAATGTTTTAGTATCCCATCTCTTACCTCAAAGGTAAGATTCAATCCCTTACCATCCTTTTCTAAGTGATCCACCACCCTCAGGCTCTGCACATAATGATCAAATCCTCCAGGATGGATCTCCCTCAATGCCGCCTCTCCTGCGTGCCCGAAGGGTGTATGTCCTAAGTCATGACCAAGGGCAATCGCCTCTGTAAGGTCTTCATTCAGCCTCAGTGCCCTTGCTATCGTCCTTGCTATCTGAGAGACCTCGAGGACATGGGTCAACCTTGTCCTGTAGTGATCGCCTTTTGGTGCAAGAAAGACCTGTGTCTTGTGCTTGAGTCTGCGGAAGGCCTTACTGTGAATTATCCGATCCCTGTCCCGCTGAAAGGCTGTTCTTATATCGTCTTCTGGCTCAGGCTGCATCCTCCCCCTCGACTGGGAACTGAGGCACGCCCTCGGATGGAGGGTCTTTCTTTCTATCTCCTCAATAGCCTGTCTAATCATAACAGAGGCAGGACAACCTTTTGTGGCGAAGTAACAGTTGGTGGCGAAGTAACAGTTGAAACTCACCTCGCCACTAAAAGATTCCGTGCTGATATTTTATAAGCTCATGGCTGCCCTTGTAAACTCTATGAAGTAATAGGGTAAGATTCCTATAATAAGAACAAGGGATGTGGAGATTGTCACAGCCACTGCCTCTGAAAGACTGGGATGGGCAGAGATTGCCTTAACAGGTTCCTTCATATACATAAGCATCACAACCCTTAGATAAAAATAGGCAGAGACAGCACTCATTATCACAGCGATTATGGCAAGCCATAGATATCCAGCATTTATAACAGACATGAAGAGATAGAACTTTCCAACAAATCCTGCTGTGGGAGGAATCCCCGTAAGGGAGAACATAAATATAAGCATAAGGGCAGCCCAGAGGGGTTCTCTCTTTGCAAGGCCTTCATAATCAGAGAGATCCTCACCAACTATTGGTGGCGAAGTAACAGGAGGTGGCGAAGTAACGGTTGCAAGGATAATAACTATCGCAAAGGCCCCAATATTCATAAAAGTATATATGAGGAGATAATTCATCGTGCTTGCAATTCCCTCAGGAGTCCCTGCGATTATACCCAGAAGGGCATAACCTGAATGGGCGATAGAGGAATAGGCAAGCATCCTCTTTATATTCCTCTGACTTATAGCAAGGAGATTACCAACAATCATTGTAAGAACAGAAAGGAGAATGAGGATCACCTTCCAGTTAAAGGCGATAGAACCAAAGGCTACGATAAAGACCCTGGCGATCACAGAAAAACCTGCTGCCTTTGGTCCAACAGACATAAAGGCAGTAATAGGTGTTGGCGCTCCCTCATACACATCCGGTGACCACATATGAAAGGGCACTGCTGCAATCTTGAAGGCAAAGGCAGAGGCGATCAGGATAAGGGATATAAGTAAAAGGGGGTCAGTATCTCCCTGAGATATCCTTAATGAGATGTCTTGGAGATTCGTTGTCCCTGTAAAGAGATAAATAAAGGAGATGCCATATAAGAGTATGGCTGATGAAAAGGCTCCTAAGAGAAAATATTTAAGGGCTGCCTCATTGGACTTAACCCTGTGCCTTGTAAATCCCGCAAGGACATAAACACTCAGGGCCATAAGCTCTGTGCCAAGATAAAGGAGTATAAGGTCATTTGAAGAGGCCATAAAACTCATACCGAGAACTGAAAAGAGCAGGAGGCTATAATATTCACCATAATGGGCCTTCTCCATTCCGAGATACCTTATGGATAATAGAATTGTAAGTATGGCACTGACAAAGAAGAGGAGCTTAAAGAAGAGGGAATATCCATCGGATACATACATCCTGTTAAAGGCAAAACCTGAATCGGTGTTTACCAGGATGATACCTGTAAAGGCAATTGCCAAGAGGCTTAATAGTGCAATAACCTCCTTTCTCTTGATAAGCAATTCTGCCATAAGAACAATTATTGCGAAGATGCTCAAGGAGAGTTCAGGCCTTATAAGTGCCAGATCCTTTGAGAAGTCCATTTTACGACCTCCTTACTGGGACTTTACCAACTACTGAAGTTTTACGAGTAAATCTTTAACACTCTCATGCATAAAACTTAAAAAGGTATTAGGATAGACTCCTATCCAGAAGACAAGCACAACAAGGGGCAGAAGGGTAATTATCTCTCTGAGATTCATGTCCTTATAATCTCTGATATTTGGATTAGGTTCCTGGAAGAAGACCCTCTGGTAAAGCCAGAGCATATAGGCAGCTCCGATTATTATCCCTGTAGCAGCCAGTGCTCCGGCCAGCTTTGATGCCTTGAATCCACCAAGTATAATAAGAAATTCTCCAATAAATCCATTAAGCCCTGGCAGACCTATTGCTGCCAGTGTAAAGACCATAAAGAATCCAGCATATACAGGAAGGACTGTGGCCAGCCCTCCATAATGGGAGATCTCCCTTGAATGACTCCTTTCGTATATAATTCCCACCAGCAAAAAGAGGGCCCCTGTAACTATACCGTGATTTACCATCTGGAGGATTGCGCCTTCAAGACCCTGCTGATTGAGTGCAAATATCCCGAGGGTGACAAACCCCATATGACTTACAGAACTATAGGCAATAAGCCTCTTCAGGTCTGACTGCACAAGACATATAACAGCACCATATATAATAGCTATCACTGAAAGGGCAAGCATCACTGGTGCCATGGCCTTTGTGGCATCAGGGAAAAGCGGTATGGAGAATCTCAAGAAGCCGTAGGCACCCATCTTTATAAGTATTCCTGCAAGGATCACACTACCTGCTGTGGGTGCCTCTGTGTGGGCATCAGGAAGCCATGTATGAAGTGGCCACATGGGAACCTTTACTGCAAAGGCTGCAAAAAATGCCCAGAAGAGTATCAGCTGGAGTTTATAAGGAAATTCCTTAGTCATGAGTGTGGGGATGTCAAAGGTGTTTCCACCATTAAAGTAAAGGACGATTATTCCAACAAGCATCAGGACACTTCCCACAAGTGTATAAAGGAAGAATTTAATGGCGGAATAAATCCTCCTGGGACCTCCCCACACCCCTATTATCAGATACATAGGGATGAGCATTGCCTCCCAGAAGACATAAAAGAGGAAGAAATCAAGGCTTGAAAAGACCCCGATCATGGCTGCCTCTATGAGAAGGAGGGCTATATAAAATTCTTTAACCTTCTCCTTTATGGAATCCCAGGATATAAGGACACATAGGGGTCCAATAAGGGCACTCAGGAGGACAAAGAGCACACTTATTCCATCAACACCGAGGTGATACCTTATATTCCATGCAGGGATCCACTCAAAGACCTCCTCAAATTGCATCCCCTTGTAGGATTTATCAAAGTTAAAGAAGAGGGGAAGGGATAAGAGAAATGTGGCGGTTGTGAAAAGAAGGGAGATCCCCTTTATGGCTACCTCCTGTCTCCTGCTTATGAAAAGAAGTATTAATGCACCTATAACAGGAAGAAAGATCACTGTGCTCAAAACAGGGTATCCCATTGCACCTCCTTACCTCAAGAGCATTATAAAGGCAATTATGAAGAAGATGGCACCTGCCATATAAAGACCGTAATGACTCACGAGCCCGGTCTGGAGCCTTCTCAGCCTCTCAGATGTCCTTCCTATAAAGGCAGGCACTCCATTGACAATTGCCTCAATTATACCTATATCCACCGTAGCCTCAACAACCCTTCTGGCAAGCCAGTTAGTTGGTCTTACAATAATGAATCCATAAAATTCGTCAATATAATATTTATTCCAGAGGAGTGTATGGATCCTTTTTAAGATCCTGTTATTCAATAGCGCAGAAGCCCGCACCCTTACTTCCCCACCCTCTTCTTTTTCTTTATAAAGATAAAAGGCAAGGGCTATACCTGTAAGTGCCATAAGGATGCTCAGCCCCATCACCATCAATTCAACTGTTACTGAATGGGCTGACTTGTGATGTAATTGATCTTTTCCAAAGACAGGTGATAAGAACTCATAAAACCATGGGCTACCCTTCAGGCCAATAGCCTCTCCTATTAATGGAGGAATGCCAACCCATCCAGCAACCACTGCACCAATCGCAAGGATTATCAGGGGTATTGTCATGACAGGAGGTGATTCGTGGAGGTGATGCTCCTGCTCCTTTGTCCCCCTGAATCTTCCATGAAAGGCCACAGCAATTATCCTGAAGGAATAAAAGGCAGTAAGGAGAACTGTAATTGTTCCAATGAACCAGAGGAATCTTCCAAGCTCCCCTTGCAGATAGGCTTGATAAAGGATCTTATCCTTGCTGAAGAACCCTGCAAAACCGGGTATCCCTGCAATACTCAAACTGGCAAGAAGCATGGTGAGATAGGTGATCTTCATCTTCTTCTTTAAGCCACCCATCTTCCATATATCAAGCTCTCCTGCCATGGCATGCATGACACTGCCGGCTCCAAGGAAGAGTAATGCCTTAAAAAAGGCGTGGGTATAAAGATGGAATATGCCCGCAGAGTAGGCCCCGACTCCGCAGGCAAGAAACATATAACCAAGCTGACTTATGGTGGAATAGGCAATTATCCTTTTAATATCCTTCTGGACAAGCCCTATGGTTGCAGCAAAGAAGGCAGTTACAGCTCCAGTAATAGCCACAACTGTCATCGCTGTTTCTGAAAGATTGAATATGGGACTGCATCGTGCCACCATAAAGACACCTGCTGTAACCATGGTTGCTGCATGGATAAGGGCGCTTACGGGAGTTGGGCCCTCCATTGCATCGGGAAGCCATACATGAAGTGGTATCTGGGCAGATTTTCCAATAGCACCACAGAAAAGCAGAAGGGCAATAACTGTTATAAGGTCAAATTCGTATCCAAGGAGGTGAATCGTCTTACCGCTTATAGCCGAGGCATTCTCAAAGACTGGTATATAATGGAGTGTACCGAAGGTTAAGAATATGAGGATTACACCAAGGCCGAATCCAAAATCTCCAAACCTGTTCACAATAAAGGCCTTTTTACCTGCATCTGAGGCAGACCTCTTTTCATACCAGTATCCTATAAGAAGATAGGAACAGAGACCAACAGCCTCCCAGCCAAAGTAGAGCTGGAGAAAATTGTTGGACATGACAAGCATGAGCATGGAGAATGTAAAGAGATTAAGATAGGCAAAAAACCTGTAAAATCCGGGATCACCATGCATATAACCGATAGAATATACATGCACAAGGAAGCTCACTACTGTAACAACAAAGAGCATAACTGCTGTCAGCTGATCTATGAGAAATCCCACAGAGACCCTGAAATCTCCTGAAACCACCCATGTATAAAGATCTTCATTAATCACATTCCCTGATATCACCTGACCAATTGTTATAAGTGAAAAGACCATGCTCAGACCAACAAGTGGAACGGATACCCAGTGGGCCTTATCCCTGAGAAGTCTTCTACCAAAGAGGATATTGATCAGAAATCCTGCCAGTGGTAAAAGGGGTATCAATAGATAATATCTCATCAGTGCCTCCTTTTAAGATAACCGTCAACCCTTCATCTCAGTAACCTCATCCACATGACCGACTGCCTTTGTCCTGAAGAGGGCAATAACAATTGCCAGGCCTATGGCAGCCTCAGCAGCAGCAACAGCTATAACAAAGAATGCGAGCATCTGACCCCTTAAGTCCTGCATATAATGACTCATGGCAACGAGATTGATATTCACTGCATTCAGCATGAGCTCCACAGAGATTAATATTATGATAATGTTCCTCCTTGTGAGAAAACCTATCATTCCGATCGAAAATACCGCCAGACTCAACCATATATACCACTTGAGCTCAATCATCCTACACCCCCTACAACCTCTTCTTTGTAAGGACAATGGCACCCACTATTGCCACAAGAAGGATCAGAGAGATAATCTCAAAGGGCAAGATATAATTCATAAAGAGTTCCTTTCCAAAGGCCTTTGTATGAGTAGCTGTTTTTATAAATTCTATGGTATGCACTCCTGAATAAGTGGGTCCTGCTTCCTTTAAGCCAAGCAATAGCATTATAAAGAGACCGATAACCACTGGAAGGGCCATTACCCACGAGCCAACAAAAAGACTTATCTCTAATTCCTCTTTTATGTTCAATATCATTATTGCAAAGAGGAAGAGGACAAGGATTGCTCCTGCGTAAACAATAACCTGCACCGCTGCAAGGAACTCTGCATTCAAGAGGAGATAAAGGGCTGCCACATGGATAAACATAAAGAGCATCCCCAGGACACTGTGCACAGGATTCTTTCTGGTGATAATGAATAGGGAAAGTCCTATTATACTTAAGGCAAGATAACCAAAGAGAAAGTGAATCATATCTTATCCCCCTCATTTGGTGGCGAGGTAACCATCCATTCTCCTCTTATATTCCTTAACCTACCTTTTCTCCTTTTATATCTTTCAGGATCAAATACTGCCTGACCTTCGTATTCCCTGTAATCATTGCTTACAGGATGCCAGAATCTCTTAAAGTATTCCTCACCCTTCTGACCTGCCATATATTTATCCCAGTTCTCAAGGAGCCTGTCCATGGTCATATAAAAGTCATCCCTTGAGTAATTAGCATATTCATAATGTTCAGTAAGGCAGATTGCCTGGAAAGGACAGGCCTCAACACAGAGGCCACAATAAACACACCTTAAGACCTCAATCTCATATCCCTCAACTATCTTCTGATGGTCAGGGCCTTCAGAGGTATATACATGGATACATTCTGAGGGGCAGATAGCTGCACAGAGGCCACACCCAACACACCTTGCAGTTCCATCAGGTCTCCTGGCAAGGGCATGAAGACCTCTGAATCCAGGTGCAGGAGGACGCCTCTCTTCTGGATACTGCCTCGTGACGGGTCTTGTAAAGAGCCTGCTTAATGTAAGGGCCATGCCCTTGAGGATCTCGATTAAGAAGACCTTATTGATAATCTCCTTTATCTTTGACATAATGCCTCCATATACAGGCTAACTGTTACCTCGCCACTATATGATATCAAGGATCTTTAATGTCCCTGTAATGAATATATTTAAAAGGGCAAGGGGTATAAGAACCTTCCAGCCTATTGCCATGAGCTGATCATACCTGTACCTTGGAAGGGTTGCCCTGACCCAGTAAAAAAGGAATATAAAGAAATAGACCTTCAGGACAAACCAGACTATCCCTGGAATCACCGAGAGAAAGGGCATAATCTCTATAACTACAGGTGGAAGGGTCCACCCCCCAAAATAACAGATAGTAAGAAGGGAGGCCATTACAATCATGGCAATGTATTCTGCAGCATAAAAGAGGGCAAAACGAAATCCAGAATACTCCACAAAGTAGCCTGCCACAAGCTCATTTTCTGCCTCAGGAAGGTCAAAGGGTGACCTGTTCGTCTCAGCAAAGGCTGCCACAAGAAAGACAAAGAGGCCCAGTATCTGTGGAATGGCAAACATTCCGTAGGGGTATCTTGTCTGGGCCTCCACTATCTCCCTTAGATTAAGAGAACCAGCCATTATCATCACACCCACAAGACTCAGTCCCATGGCAATCTCATAACTCAAGACCTGTGATGATGACCTGAGACCTCCCAGAAAGGCATATTTTGAATTTGATGCCCATCCAGCCATAACTATCCCGTAGGCACCAAGGGAAGACATGGCAAGGATAAAGAGAAGCCCTACATTTATATTTGCCACATACCAGTCCCTGTAAAAGGGGATCACACTTAAAGAGCTTATAGCAGCAACAAAGGATATAACAGGGGCAAAATAGAAGATCGGTCTGTCTGCCTGATGGGGAATTATGTCCTCTTTAAAAAAGAGCTTTATCAGGTCAGCAATGGGCTGGAGTATTCCATGGGGTCCAACCCTCATTGGCCCCATCCTTACCTGGATATGACCTATAACCTTTCTTTCAAAATAGGTTGCATAAGCCACATGAAACATGGCAACAGAGATAAGTATTATGGACTTCACAACGGCGGTTATCAGGCTCCATACCACGGGCTCAGTAATAACTGTTACCTCGCCACCAAAGGACATAAATATATTCCTCCTTCTCTATAGAGATATCTCAAATCTATCCATCAATGGTGCACCTGCAGGACCAATAGAAAAGCCCGTTAATACCCAAACTGTTACCTCGCTACTAACTGTTACTTCACCACCAATTGAGTCCGTCTCTCCAATAAAGCCAGGTATCTCAATAAGACCTTCAGGAAGGGAGTCTTCTATCTTTACTGGCAGGGAGACGTCGTCGCCACTAACTGTTACCTCGCCACCAAAGGAGCTCCTAATCTTCACCTTCTGACCATCCCTGACTCCTAAGGTTTCTGCTGTCTTTAAGGCCATCTTCACAAAAGGCCTCCCAGAAATTAAACTTAAGGCTTTAGAATACCTGCTAATTGTAGCAGAAAGGAGGGAGTCTTTTTCAACTACTATTTTATAGCTATATGCAGAATCTACTGGGACTGTTACTTCGCCACCAACTGTTACCTCGCCACTAGGCGTAGTAAGTCCCTTTATCCATTCATCTATCACAGCCTCTGTCTTTCTGAGGGGCTCACCCCTGTAGGGCCAGAGTACTCCTTCAATGAGTTCAGAAGGAGAGAGTCCTCTGTGGAGGCTTGAGGCAGTGCATATCTCCTTCCATAGTTCATCAATGGATGTATAAGGCATATTTATACCAATCCTTTTCCCGATCTCTCTGAAGACCTCCCAGTCACTGAGCACTGTTACCTCGGGGGTACACAGGGGGGAACATTCGTTCCCCCCTGTGAGACCCCCCACTGTTACCTCGCCACTAAGCCCGGCTATCTCACTAACTCCTACTTCTCTACCAATCACTTCCGACCTCTGATTTCTGAAGAACTGTATCCTTCTTTCCATATTTGTGTAGCTTCCCTTCCTCTCAGGCCATGGCCTCACAGGGATCCCTATATGGGCAAGCTCCATGGTATTTGTGAAAAAGGCATCCTGGACAATGAGGAGTTCAAGGTTCCTTAGGGCATTCCTTATCCTTCCTCCACCAGGCAATTCATTCACAGGATCAAACCCAGCCACATAAAGGGCCTTTATCTCTCCCTTCTCAATGCCCTCAATTATCTCATAAAGGGTCTTACCAGGGGAGGGCGTTATAGAGAATCCCCAGATATCTTCAAGATGAGATCTCCAGGCTGAAACAGTGAGGGATCTTCCTCCCGGAAGCATATCTGGGGAAAGACCCATATCTATAAGGCCCTGCTCATTGGGAGAATTCTGGAGAAGGAATATCCTTGCATCAAGCAGATAAGCCATAATCCCTAAGGAGATGAGATCGTATAATCCACCCTCTCTCTGAAGGATCTCCCTTCCCAGGACAAAGGATATGAGGTCCTTTTGGGAGATCTCCCTTGCTATCTCTTTTATCCTCTCAGATGGTTCTATATCATTGAGATTGAGGATATCAATTAGCCTTTTTATCTTTTCTTCCTTAGGTGGAGAAGTAACAGTGCTTTTGATCTCTATCAAGGCCCTTGTAAGCTCCCTTAAGACTAAGGACTCATCCTCTGCTTCTCCCATTGACCATGTCCTGTGCCTCCTGAGATTAGGACAGTACCCAATGGTCAAGACCTTTGCGCCTTTAAGATAGGCCCTTCTTATATGGACACCAAAGACAGGAGCAACCTGATAGGGATCACCCCCTGCAACTACTATTACCTCTGAATTCACTATGCCTTGAATCCTGTTTGCCGTTACACCAGGTCCAAAGAGCTCTTCAAAGAAGAGCTCCATCTGGATATAACCTGTCCTGGCAGAAGAATCTATATTGTTTGATCCAAGACCCCTTATCAATTTGCCAAATAGATAGGCATCCTCATTTGTCAACCTTCCTCCAGCTATGGCCGCAATACTTCCTGGACCGTATTTATCTTTTATCTCCAGAAGATGAGAGGCAGTCTGTGTAAGGAGATCATCTATTTGGCGGGTATACCTCTCATTACCAATCCTCACAAAGGGTAATTTCAGGCGATTGCTGTGGTTAACAAAGTCATATCCAAATCTGCCCATCATACAGGTAAGACCACGATTTGGTTCTGAGGTGTCTTCCAGATTTGACCAGAACCTCACAACTGTTGGGGGTACACAGGGGGAAACTGCGTTTCCCCCTGTGCGACCCCCAACTGTTACCTCGCCACCAATGGAACTACCCCTTCTCTGAATAAGAATCCTGCAACCCACACCGCAAAAACCACATATGCCTTTCTGAGACTCTACAAGCCACGCCCTGTATTCATGGAGAGATAGTCTTGATACAAGGGCTCCTACAGGACAGGCACTCAGGCAGTTTCCGCAGTATTCACAGTTAAAGACCTTCCCTGAAAAGGGCTCAATAACGCTCCTGTCGCCTCTATGGACAACTGATAGGGCATCAGCTCCCTGAAGCTCCTGACAGGTTCTGATGCATCTTGTGCAGAGAATACACCTCTTCATATTTCTCACAATCAAGGGATCATCCAGTACCTCAGGTAATTTCCTCTTTCTTTCCTTGAACCTACCCTGAGAGGGACCATAAAGGAGCACAGCATCCTGAAGTTCACATTCACCCGCCTTATCGCAAACAGGACATTCCAAGGGGTGATTTATAAGTAGGAATTCCAGTATAGCACGCCTTGCCTTGATGACCTCCTCTGTATCTGTGCGGACAACCATTCCATCTGCCACCATTGTCGTGCAAGCTGTCTGGAGTCTTGGCATCCTCTCAATCTGCACAAGGCAGAGCCTGCATCCACCCCAGGGTGTTAATCCTTCAAGAAAACAGAGGGTTGGTATAGTGATCCCAGCCCTCTTTGCAGCCTCAAGAACTGTTAGAGGTTCTGAAAGGAATATGGTCCTGTCATTAATTGTTACCTTAATCATACTTCTCCCCTGGTGGCGAGGTAACAGTTGTTGTCTCTTCACCAATCGGACATCTGCCGAGTCTTATATGTTCCTTAAACTCATCCTTGAAGTGCCTTAACATACCTGTAACAACACAGGCAGCAGCATCACCCAGGGCACAGAAGGTCTTTCCCGAGATATTCCCGCAGATCTCCTCAAGGAGCTCAAGGTCATCTTCACCTGCCCTTCCATCCTCAATCCTCTTGAGGATATTTTCAAGCCAGCCTGTGCCTTCTCTACAGGGTGTACACTTTCCGCAGGACTCATCCCTGTAAAAACTCATTGCCCTCATGGCAATCCTCACCATACAATGGGATGACGAAAAGACCATCACTGCACCTGTACCCAACATGCTCTTCTTAGAGGCAAGCCCTGAAAAGTCAAGAGGGCAATCAAGATCAGCTGCTGTCAAGACTGGAGTTGAAAGACCACCTGGAATAACAGCCTTTATATCATCGGCACCTCCAGCAAGCTGAATGAGCTCTCTTAAGGTGATACCTGTTGGCACTTCATACACCCCTGGTCTTCTTACACCACTTATGGAGAAGAGCTTCGGACCTGGGGCATCCTTTGAACCAATCCCCTGATAGGAAGTGGCACCAATATTCAGGATAACAGGTATATTTGCGATTGTCTCTACATTATTTACCACCGTCGGCCTTCCGGAAAGACCACTATTTACAGGAAAGGGAGGCCTTATCCTTGGCTGTCCCCTTTTACCCTCTAAGGACTCGATAAGGGCTGTCTCCTCACCACAGATATACGCCCCTGCCCCCCTATGGATAAAGATATCAAAATTAAAGCCAGTTCCAAGGATATTCTCGCCAAGATAACCCTCAGACCTGGCAGACCTGATGGCCTCTTCAAGCACAGGGATAACCTCTGGATATTCATATCTGAGATAGATATATCCCACCTCTGCACCAATGGCATAGGCAGAGATGATCATCCCCTCAACTAATTGATGGGGATTCCTTCCAAGGATTATCCTGTCTTTGTAGGTACCTGGTTCACCTTCATCAGCATTCGCAATAAGATATTTGGGTCTCTTGGGATCCTGTCTTGCAAAGGCCCATTTCATGCCTGTTGGAAACCCTGCACCACCACGACCCCTGAGTCCCGATGCCTTGACAAGGTCTATAATCTCTTCAGGTTTGAGTTGAAAGGCCTTTTTAAGGGCAGTGTAGCCACCCTTTTCTCTGTAAGAATCTATATCTATACAGTCAAGGGTTTTTAATAGGAGGCTTTCAGGCTCCATTGGAAAGACATCAATCTGAGAAAGGGTAGACTGGCCATTCTTCATATCATCAAAACTGCCATTAATAATAGAGTCCATGATCTCTTCTATCTTTTCTATGTCCAGTCTTCCAAAGAGCCTTCCATTTACGAGCATGGCGGGTCCTATACCACAGGCACCAAGACATTCTGTGATCATGAGGCTGAAGATGGAGGGATCTTTGTAATGAAATATCTCAGGGCCTGAAGTCTTTTTTAACTCTTCAGCAGGAATCAGTTCGTATCTCTTTATAAGGTGATCTATCAATCTGTCAGCTCCGGCTACCATACAGGCCACATTCCTGCATATCTGGATAAAGTACCTTACCTTGCCACCTTGAGGAATAAAGTTATAAAAGCTATAAAAGGTGCCTACTCCCTTTATTAAGGCAGGGCTCTCTCCTGTGATCTCCGAGACCTTACGGAGATCCTCTTCAGTTAAATATCCTCTCCTCTCCTTCAGGATATGAAGGAGGGGCATTATAAGGGAAGACCTGAGGGGATAACGATTTATGAGAGAGGTATAATCCTCTGGAGTTAAAAAATTGGTATCTCTCCACTCTGCTCCTTTTTTCATCTTCAGCCATTAACCTTATTGGTGGCGAAGTAACAGTATGTCTGCCTTCCCTCTGTTATCTATCACATTCCCCAAGGACTATATCAATTGTGCCGATGTTTGCAATAACATCCGCAACGAGATGCCCCTCACAGAGTCTTGGTAAGACCGAGGCATGAACAAAGGAAGGTGACCTGAGCCTGAGCCTGTAGGGTCTCCCTGTGCCGTCACTCACAATATAAAATCCCAGCTCTCCCTTGGGTGCCTCTATGGCTGAATAGATCTCTCCTTCTGGGGCAGCTATGGGCCCTTTGGTGACGAGGACAAAATGATGTATAAGGGATTCCATATCAGACATAACCCTATCCTTTGGTGGTAGAGTAAACTTTGGTGCATCCGGTGTCATTATGGGGCCTTTTGGCATCCTCTCAATACACTGCCTTATTATCCTGTTTGACTGCCTGAGTTCCTCCATCCTCACACGATACCTATCATAGACATCCCCGTTCTTTCCAATAGGCACATCGAAATCAACCCACTCATAGGCATCATAGGGTGCAAATCTTCTCACATCATAGGGAACCCCTGAACCCCTGAGCACTGGTCCTGTAAGACCCCAGTTTATTGCCTCTTCAGCAGAGATGACACCTATACCTTTTGTCCTCTGAAGCCATATCCTGTTCTGATCTATGAGGGTCTCGTATTCTTCTATCCTCTTCGGAAACTCCTCTGTAAACTCATATAGGCTGTCAAGAAACTCCTCTGTCACATCATTTCTTACACCGCCTATCCTTGGATAACTTGTTGTGAGTCTTGCACCTGAGAGCTGTTCAAAGAGATCAAGTATCCACTCCCTTTCCCTGAAGGCATAAAGAAATACTGTCATGGCACCTATATCAAGGGCATGGGTAGCAAGCCAGAGTAGATGACCTGATATCCTTGCCATCTCAGAGACGATTGTCCTGATAAACTTTGCCCTTGGAGGCGCTTCAATCCCGAAGAGTCTTTCCACAGCAAGGACATATCCCACATTGTTAGCCATGGATACAATGTAGTCAAGCCTGTCTGAAAGGGGAAGGGCATTAAGATAGGTCCTATGTTCACAGAGCTTTTCAGTTCCTCTGTGAAGATATCCCACATAGGGTGTGCATTTCACAACTGTCTCACCATCAAGTTCAAGGACGAGCCTCAAGACCCCGTGGGTAGAGGGATGCTGAGGCCCCATATTCACTAAGATCTCTTTTGTCTTAAGACCTGAACGAATCTCTTCTTTCTGTTTCTCAACTACGGTATCACTCATTGAGCCTCTCCATACCAGTCGTATCTTCTGTTGCGTCTGCTTAATTCAAGAACCTCCCTGAATCCCCTCCAGTCCCTTTCACCCTTATATCCTTCAAGGGGGTAGTCCTTTCTTAACGGATGGCCCTCCCAGTCCTCTGGCAGAAGGATTCGTCTCAGATCAGGGTGGCCCCTGAAGGTAATACCAAACATATCATAACACTCCCTTTCATGCCAGTCCGCACCTCTGTAAATAGGAACAACTGTATCAATTACAGGATCTTCCTCAGGGACCTCTGCCTTTATTCTTATCATATGTCTGAATTTTATGGAATAGAGATGATAGACCACCTCAAATCTCGGAACCTTCTTCCCGAGATAGTCCACAGCTGTAAGATCCTTTAGAAAATCCATCTGTATCTCAGGTTCCTCTTTCAGGAATCTTATTATCTTGAGAATGTTGTCCCTCTTTACAATAACAGAAACCTGGTTCCTGAATTCCCTTATCTCCTTCACATCTTCAGAAAACCTTTCTTTAAGAAGACCTGCTATCTGAAGGGGCTCCATCTCATACGCTCCTTTTTAATCTTTTCCTGAAGCTTCAGTATTCCATACATGAGTGCCTCAGGCCTTGGAGGACATCCAGGAACATAAACATCCACTGGCAGGAAACTATCACAGCCCTGCACAACAGAGTAGGTATTGTAGATGCCGCCCGAGCAGGCACAACTTCCCATGGCAATAACATATCTTGGCTCTGGCATCTGGTCATAAACCCTTCTTACAATAGGGGCCATCTTCTTTGTCACAGTCCCTGCCACTATCATGAAGTCTGCCTGTCTTGGAGATCCCCTGAATATTATGCCAAATCTATCAAGGTCATAATGGCTTGAACCAGTTGTCATCATCTCGATGGAACAGCAGGCAAGTCCGAATGTGACAGGCCAGAGTGAAGAGGCCCTTCCCCAGTTTATGATCTTATCAAGGGTGGTGATTATTGTATTTGCACCAGGAATTATCTTAATGCCCTTTTCAACCTCTACAAGGTCTACTGCTGTATCTATAATTAATCCCATCGAAAGGCCCCCTTTCTCCAGGCATAGATGTATCCTGCAAAGAGCACTAAAAGAAAGATAACCATCTCTATGAAGGCAAAAAGACCGAGTTTATCAAATACAATCGCCCATGGATAGAGGAATATAGCCTCCACATCAAATATCACAAAGAGCATGGCAATAATATAAAATCTAACGGAGAACCTGTATCTTGGCTCTCCCACAGGCGTAATACCTGACTCATAGGGCATCAGTTTTTCTGGATAGGGTCTTCGGGGCCTAAGGAGGGAGGCAAATAGGAGTATGCCAACAGCCATTAAAGAGGCAAGAATTATAAAGACAAGTACTGGAAGATATTCACCCGGCATATATAAACCTGGCATAGGGATTTTATACACCAATCCCTTTACCTTTGTCAATAGAATACCTCTTTCCGGTTAGGACGCCGTCTTAGGGTAAAAATAAACCATGGAATTATACTGACCCCATGCGGGATGTATTGCCTTGAAGGGCTACTGTGTTGTATCATTCAGATATGGTGGGGGAGGCCTTAAGAAAGGCGAGGGTCTCAAAGGGCATCAGCCTGGAAAAGGCCTCCTCTGACCTGAAGATAAGGGCCACCTACCTTAATGCCCTTGAAGAGGAAAGGTTTGATCAGTTCCCTGCAGATGTGTATACAATGGGTTATCTCAGGGCCTATGCCCAGTATCTCGGTCTTGAGGCAGGGCCTTTGATTGAGGAATTCAAGAAGATAAATGCCCAGAGGCTTCAAGGGCCATTCCTGACTGTTACCCCTCCACCTATCCATGAAAATAGCAAGGTTCAAGGGTCACTACAAAGGCTTAGAGAGGTGGTTCTGAAAAGTTGTGTACCCATGATAGTTTTACTATTATCTGCCCTCCTGCTCTTCTTCATATTTAAAACTACAACCATCAAAGAATCATTAAAAGAAGAAGCTAAGATCCCCTTACCCGTTTTTACATCTCCCCCAACGGCTCAGGAATCCCTGACTGTTACTTCTCCACTTATTAATGAACATATCCTGAAGATAACAGCCACTGAGCTCACATGGCTTCTCATAGAA
>CAMTWD010000029.1:0-14367 GCA_947085365.1 uncultured Nitrospirota bacterium
AAAAGGAGGTGCCCATGAGATTAAATCTTTCAAGAGACCCTCTCCTATTAGTCTTTCTTGTGATATTCACAGTAACTCCTGCCGTGGCGGTAGAAGTCTCCTTTAGTGGCAAACTGGACAAAAATGGGGTTCCTGCTGGATGGAAGTTAAAGGAAAAGACCGGAGACGCAGAGTTGAAGGTTTACAGTGAAGAGGGTGAAAATGAAGACCCAAAATCAATTAAAGGCATAAGGATCCAGATAAATACCCAGCATACAGGCACAGTTGCGGAGAGAGTCTTTGGAAGGATTCAATTCTCCAGAGATTGATAATGTGGACTATATTTTTTCTAATAATACTTGCCCTCTGTCTCGGATTTGGTGCCTGGTTTCTCTTTCTGTGGGCAGTAAAGAGTGGACAGTTTGAAGACCCCGAAAGACCCAAATACAGGATGCTGGAGGATGAAGAACCTACCTCAAAAGAAAAGGTGAAAGGCCAAATCAAAGGATCTTAATCTCCATGCCACCAATCAGTGATGGACTGATTCACCCACCTCTTCCTTTACTGCTGTTGCAATCTTATAGAGGATTGTAAGGATAAGAAGACCTGTTGCCCAGATCCCTATTGTTATAATAGTCTCAGGAGCTGTTGGCCAGTATTCAAAGACCCTCCCAAAGGGATTCGGCACAAATCCACCAATAATCAGACCAAATCCCTTCTCGATCCAGAGTGATATGAAGACCGCTGCTGATGCCACTGCAAGGGTCCTCTCATTCCGCCTCGTGGCTGGATTAAGAAGAAGGACAAGGGAGAATATGGCAAGTATGACTGATATCCACATAAGTGGCACAAGCCTTCCCTGTCCCTCAAGTCCTGCGAAGAGATAGATAAAGGGCTTCTGGTGACCTGGTACTCCGCTATAGAAGGCTGTGAAGAGCTCAAGGAGCATAAAGAAGACATTTGTCAGCATGAAGTAGGTAACTATCTTTCCAAGGGCCTGTATCGCCTCTTTACCTGGATCAAATCTTGTGAACCCTCTGATTATCATTGCAAGGATTATCAGAAGTGCTGGCCCTGAAGAGAAGGCTGATGCAAGGAATCGGGCAGCCATAATAGCAGTGAACCATAAATCCCTTCCACCAAGTCCTGCATAGATAAAGGCTGTAACAGTATGGATAGAAGGAGCCCATATTATAGCGAGATAGATAAAGGGTTTTATCCACTTTGGAGGGGGAATCTCCTTCTTTTCAGCATGAAGGACTGTCCATCCCACAAGGAGATTAAGAAGAAGATAACCACTCAACACAACAGCGTCCCAGAAGAGGATGGATCTTGGAGTGGGATGAAGAAGGACATTCAGTATCCTCGCAGGCTGACCCATATCCACAAAGATAAAGAGGAGACACATTATAACAGAGGATATAGCGAGAAACTCTCCAAGGATGGTGATCCTTCCGAAGACCTTATAGTTATGGAGATAATAGGGAAGGACAACCATAACAGCAGAGGCTGCAACTCCAACAAGGAATGTGAACTGACCTATATAAAGTCCCCAGGATACATCCCTGCTTAGACCTGTAATACCCAGACCATACTGGAGCTGTTTAAGATAAAAGATAGTGCCTATCCCTGCAATAACAGCAAGGGCTATCACCCACGACCAGTAACGCCTGCTTCCTTCAAGGGCCTTCTCAAACATCTTCACTACCTCCTATTATATAGAAGACACTGGGATCTGTTCCCAGCTTCTCCTTTCTTCGCACGGTAAATTCCTTTCTTAAGATCTCTCTTACCTCTGAGTTCGGATCCATAAGGTCTCCAAATATTAATCCGCCCTGTGATTCCTCAACACAAGCGGGTTTTAATCCCTTTGCAAGCCTCTCTGTGCAGAAATTACACTTTTCCACTACACCCTTCGTCCTCGTGGGAAATTCCTGATTCACCTCTTTTATGAAAGGCCTTGGATCCCTCCAGTTAAAACTCCTTGCTCCAAAAGGACAGGCTGCCATGCAGAACCTGCAACCAATACAGCGGTGATAATCCTGCTGTGTGATTCCGTCAGGGCCCTTAAAGGTGGCCTTAACAGGACAGACCCTCACACAGGGAGGATTTGCACATTGATTACAGAGAAGGGGGATAGGTTTAGACTCGAGCCATTCAGGCAGATAGGGATGCTCCTGGCCTGGAAAGGCATGGCGATAGGTATCTGTCCATATCCATTTTATCTAATCCTTTGGATTACCAAAATCTGGCACATTGTGTATCTTATGGCATACCATTATAATCCTTTTGTAATCCTCTTCTGTCTTAAATCTCCTCAGGTCAACAACCATTGCCCATCTCTTTGCAGTCTTTGCTGAAGGGTCTTTTGAATACTGGGCAGCCTCAAGGCTCTCCTCTGTTACCCTCTCGAAGAGACCCAATCCTGCAATACCAAGAAGGGTGCCAGCACCAGCAATCTTGATAAACTCCCTCCTATCCATCTTCATATCTGACCCTCCTTATTCATGCCTTCTTCCTTGGGTGCCAGGTGACAGTCCCAGCAATAGGACTTCACGCCAGCATAGGTATGACATTCGTCACAAAACTTCTTTTTATTGGAATGGCACTTCATACAGGTATTCTGGAGGCTTATATCAAAGCCCTTTCCTTCACTATTGATATAAACCCTCTTGCCTTCCCTGAGGGCTGCATCCCTCCATTCTGTAAGAAGCTTCATATGTTCTCGCCTCATAAAATCCTTTGGCTCAACGCACTTCTTCTCTAAGAGCTTCTGGATCTCCGGGGTGTCAAGCTTTGGCTCTGGTTTTTTAACAGCCTTTCCAGAGGCACTCCAGAAGGGATAGGTGACTATCACAATAAAGGCCACTATACCTATGTAGACATATCTCTTCATTCTTCCTTTGCCTCCTTTCCTGGAAGAGGCTCACCGCGAAGATCGAGGACCCTCTCCTTTTCACCCTTCATAACAAGGGCATTTCCCACAAGTTCATGCACACCCATGACGGTTACTCCAGGAACCCAGTAATCCATCAATGGCTGAAGTGAGGCCCTGTCTATGGCACACATGTTTGCCAGGACATTCACTCCATATTTCTCATGAACATGTTTTACTGCCATCGCCCTGGGGAATCCACCACGCATTCTGAGCTCCATATTCTCTGAGGCATTAAGACCAGAACCACTCCCACAGCAGAGTGTCCTCTCCCTTATGGTATTGTCAGGCATCTCATAGAAGTTCCTTGCCACACCCTTTATTACAAACCTCGGCTCTTCAAAGATCCCCATTCCCCTTGATGTATTGCACGAGTCATGCCATGTGACTACGAGATGGTCATTCCTTGAGGGGTCAAGGTTGAGTTTGCCGTGTTTTATAAGGTCTGCTGTAAACTCCACAATATGCACAACCTTTGAATATCTGGCATGTTCGAATCTCGTTCCCGTTATGGGTGAGACAGGGATCTCAAGGTTATCAGGGGGCTCCCAGAAGGTGGAGAGATACTGATTCCAGAGCCTCCACTGATGACCGCATTCACCACCAAGGATCCATTTCACACCAAGCCTCTTTGCCTCTGCATAGATCTTATATATGAGCCTCTTTGCCATCTCCATAGAGGTGAAGAATCCGAAGTTACCTCCTTCAGAGGCATAGGTGCTCCAGGTATAATCAAGATCGAGCTCATGGAAGAGCATCAGATAACCCATACAGGTATAAACACCGGGGACTCCGAAGAGGTCTCCAGAGGGGGTTACGAAGAGTATCTCTGCACCCTTTCTATTAAAGGATGGTTCAATCCTTATTCCAGTTATATTCTCTATATCATCAAGCATGAATTCTATATTGCTTTTAATGGTGTGGGGTTCAAGACCAAGGTGATTGCCCTTCCAGTAGGAATTGGCAACAGGCCCGGCAATCCAGCCGAGCTGCAATCCCAGAAGGTTCAGTATCTCCCTCGCTATAATGGTAATCTCTGCAGTATCTATTCCATAGGGACAGAAGAGACTGCAACGCCTGCACTCCGTGCATTGATAGAAATAATACCACCACTCCTTTATAACATCCTCTGTAAGCTCCCTTGCACCGGCAATACTTCCAAGGATCTTTCCTGAAGGAGTAAAGTATCTCCTGTAGATGGAACGCATCAGTTCGGCCCTCAAGACAGGCATATTCTTTGGATCACCTGTGCCGAGGAAGAAGTGGCACTTATCTGCACAGGCACCGCATCTCACACATATATCCATAAATACATGGAATGTCCGATATCGTATGAGCCTCTGCCTTATTGCCTCAAGGACCTGCTCTTTCCAGTCCTTCGGGAGTTTCCAGTCCTCATCCTTTGGAGACCATTCCCTTATATAGGGATAATCAACTGCCTCAAGGTCCTTCTTCTTAGCGGGATGACAGTACATGTTATCCCTTATCTCTACCTTGAGATTCCTCCAGTCAGTCTTTGGAGGTGTGTAGTCTATTGTCTGGATTAATTCCTGGGGCTTTGGTAGCTTTGCCATAGTCTCACTCCTTTTCTACAGGGATTCCTACAGTCTTCATCTTTTCCCTGAATTCTTCTTCATACTCTTCATAAGTATGAACCTTTACAGGATAATCCCATGGATTTACATGTCTCTTAACCCTGTTGTTATTTGCCATATTTCTTGTCGGACTCATAAAGATACCTCCAAGGTGCATAAGTTTACTGAAGGGAAAATAGGCAAGAAGGACACTCACAAGAAAGAGATGGATATAGAAGAGGGTATCCAATTTTTCGGGTATCTCTGGTTTAAAGGCCATAAGCCCCAGAAGGAGCTGCTTTATCGCAACCACATCAGTCTTTACGAAATATCTCATGAGGACACCTGTTATTGCAATGGCTATTATAAGGAAAAGGGGGAAATAGTCTGCTGGAAGGGAGATGTAGCGAACCTGCGGGATATACACTCTTCTAAGAAAGAGGTAGAGACCTGCTCCAATGAGGATCACCCCTGTCATCATCAATCTGGGAGAGCCTATCTCTAAAAAGCCATCAAGGCTCTCAAGGAAATGGACATATCCTGGTACTGGCTCAATAAAGAGTCTCATATGCCTTATCAGGACGATAAAGAATGCCCAGTGGAATGCCATTGCCCCTATCCAGAGCCACTTTGATGATCCATGGACAAGTCTTGAGCCAACAAGCTCACTTCTGGTATTCCTGAATAGAGAACGCATAAGGAATATCTCAAGGATCATCCTTCCCACCACACCCGCACCTGTAGCTGGGTTATCAAGTTTGCTCCACTTAATCCACGGGAATGACCTCTGCTGGCCTCCTGTTGTGGGTATCCTGAAAGGCACATAGGAACGGGCCCATTTAATGAGCTTCCAGAGAAATCCCAGGATAAATATCAGAATGGCCAGATAGGGAATAACCACCCCAAAGAGGGATTCAAGTCCTGCAGGGCCAGCACCAAGATAGGCAACAAAGATCAGAAGTAAGACTAACAATAATGAACCCACTATCCTCATCTTCCTACCTCTTTTTAGTTTTAATTTTTATTGTAATCCTCCTTGATCTTCCTTCAGGATATTCACCTTCTTAAGGATCCATGCTGTCATGTTCCTCATCTCATTCACCTTCACCTCATTCAGCCTCTCTCTGGATTCCATATAGATATCAAACACCCTAAGGGCAAGCTCGTCAATCTGAAATGAGAAGCCCATAAACTCCTCCATAAGCCCTCTGCCCTCTGGAAGCTCAGAAAGCATCTCCTGAATCACCCCTTTAAGCCTGAAGACAAATCTCACTGCCTCAGAGGGTTTGAAATCCTGAACAGCCCTTAACTTTATGAGGTCTTCAAGATGACTGTTGAGAGGGACTTTATGAAGGAGGTGGTCAAAGAGGAGATTAAGTCCTTCAAGGATTGTAAAGCCAGCGGGATTCTCAAATCTGTCTTTCTTTAAATTAGAAATAAATCTTCTTCCTTCAGCGGGATATTCATCCACCACCTTCTCAAACCACCTCTGAAGGATCAGGGATCTATTGTCTTGAAGAAACCTTCTCAGTTCCACTCTTACCTCGCCACCTACTGTTACTTTGCCACCAATTGAAAGGATCGGTTTTGGTGAGATAAATCAAGATGAGGTCGGTTTGTCTATTCGTGGCAAATGCCAGCGACCCCGACCTCATTTCCATTCTTATACACAACCTGTTGGTTTTGGAAGACCTGCGTATCTACATGCCTGCTTTGCTGGGCCATCAGGGAAGAGCTGATAGAGATACTTTGTATTACCCTTATCAGGCCCCATTACTTTAGCAACCTCTTTTACAAGGATCTTGATCATCGGTGCGATCTGGTATTTCTGATAGTAGTCCCTTAGAAAGTTGATGATCTCCCAGTGGGCATCTGTGAGGGTTATCCCGTCCTTTGCTGCCATGTATTCAGCAAGCTCTTTGCTCCAGTCATCCAGATTCTGGAGATAACCATCCTCATCCACCTCAATCTGTTTGCCCTGAAACTCGATTGTAGGCATAGTTCTTACCTCCTTTCAAATTTTTTGACAGTAACACTGTCAAACTTAAAATCTAAATTTAGAACTTTAGATGTTATCATCATTCCGTAAATCTAATCTTTGGTGATATAGTATTACAATAGATGCTCACAGCTGGTCAAATTAAAAAAATTTATTCACACATGAACATCATTTATTCTATTTACTATAAAAGCATCTTAATAAAAACCATCCTCCTTACTGCCATTAAATCCGTTTTTGCTTCACTCATCCTGTTTAGATAGAGATCATAATTAAAATATCGCACGAGATAATCCCTTCCCTCTTCGAGACTGACGGCTTTATTATAATCACCTTCACATAAAATGGCAAGTCCATCCATGAGGATCTCTCCCAGTGCCCTTCCTGAAGGATCGTAGGCATAGAGGGCACCACAAGGACATCTACCTCCAAGCAGATCAGCAAATCCCATTTTAAGCTCGTAAGGCCTCTTCACAAAGGAGTTACAGAAGGGACACCTGAGTAAGGTCTTATCATAAAGGGGATCACCTCTGGTGATGAGGAACCCCTTACTGTCCATCTCATGAAGATATTGACCTTGAGATGAGTTCTTTACTTCATGGGAAGCTATCAGTTCCCTGGCCCGCTCAATACTTCTGCAATCCCTGAGATCAGAGATTGTAATCTCCCTTAATTCTCCCTTATCATAGATTACAGCACTCTTAACATCCCTACTCTCTGGAGATTCTCCCATCTTGCAGAGGGCCCAGAGGGCATAGAATCTTATCTCCTCGTTACTGTCATTCTCTGCAATCAATCTCAAGAAAGGCATGGAGAATTCCACGATCTCAGGGGCAACCTCTCCTATCCTTCCGATTGCCCAGATGATTCCTTTCCTTAAAAACTCCTCATCCATGAAGGACCATAATATCTTCGGTATATCAGCGTATCTGCTGGGTTCGTTTCTTACTATCTCGCCAATAATCTCAGGTGAGCTCCAGCCAATTCCACCAGACTCATCCCTTATACTCCACAGAAGCCTCCTGATGAGATCCCTCCCAAAATCAGGCCTCTCCTTTGAAACAAGATAGACAATCCTCCCGATTGCCTCTATGCTCCTCCAGGCAAGTTCCTGGGTCTTATCGTAGGAGATAGAGATGAGATGTCGAACAATCCTTGAAGGCTCTCCAAGATCCTTGATAGCTTCAAAATCACCCTTCAGGAGATATTCCTTTATCTTTTCCCTCATCGCTCACCTGTTACTCGCCACCAGGATAGTGGAGAAGTAAGATATTAACTATGGCTTGATGTAGGCATATCCCTCAGCCTGTCTCTTTATAAGCTCTGTCATGCCAGCGGGTATCACCCTTACAAAATCCGGCAGACTCTCCTCCGGGATATTATTCGCCTTAAGGGCATTCCTGCAGGCAAGGAATTTGACCCCCCTCTTTGAAAGCTCCTCCATCTTTTTTAATGCATCCATTAGTGGCGAGGTAACAGTTGCACCAGGGATACAGGCCTCCCCAACTGTTACCTCGCCACTAACTGTTCCTTCGCCACTAAGACGAGGGATATACCCCTTCACACCAGCACCATTGCTCACCACGATAACATCAATATTGCTATCACCCACATCATTCAGGAGATTAATAATGTTTGAGATAGCCACAGGCCATCTCTCAGGTTCATTTACATGTATTAGTGTCTTTAACATCTTTACACCTCCAACTGTTACTTCGCCACCAACTGTTACTTCGCCACTAAGTATTGTTACTTTGCCATTTGTATTCTGATGCCCTTCTTAAAATCCCCTCTACCCATTCCTGAGTTCCATAGGCATGAACATGGGTATAGGTAGCAAGGATGTTCTTATAGGTGATGCCATCCTTTTTATCAATTATACCATCACCCCTTCTCATGGTGAAAGAGAAGAAGACCTCTCCTTTCAAAAGGGCTCTTGAATAATGAAATTCATGACCCCTGATAACTGTCCCCTCTTTATAGAAGGGATTTCTACCGGTCACCTCAAGAACGGTATAACCATGGGAAACAGGTCTCCGATTCATAACAAAACTTACAGGGATAACTCCTGCCATTGGATAGGAAGAATCTCCATAGATGATCTCCTCACCTAGATACATCATACCACCACATTCTGCATATACAGGAAGGCCCTTCTCGATGGCCGCTTTAAGGTGACGGATAAATTCACGATTTTCTGAAAGCCTAATGGCATTCGTCTCAGGAAACCCACCACCTATATAAAGGCAGTCTATGTCCGGAAGGGTCCTGTCCTCCAGGGCATTTACCTCTACAAGTATGGCCCCTCTTCTTCTTAATTCCTCAAGGTTCTCTTCATAATAGAACTGAAAGGCTGAATCTCTAACAATTCCTATCCTCAGGGTCTTCTCCCTGCTTTGACTCTCCTTCTCAGGTTTCTCCTCTTCAACCGCAACTATCTCAGGTGCAGACCATGCTATCTTAAGGATCGCCTCCATATCAAGATACCTCTCTGCAATTCTTAGAGCAATATCAATAACCTTCTGCCTCTCTCCATGTTCCTGATAGGGAATAAGTCCCATATGCCTTTCAGGAAATTCCTGAGAGTCAAGCCTCGGTATAGCACCCACAACTGGCAGAGAGGAATACCTCTCGATGGATTCCCTGATTATCCTTTCATGTCTTTCCCCTGATACCTGATTGAGGACCACGCCTCCTATCAATACCTCCCTGTCAAACTCCTTTGCACCAAGGACAAGGGCTGCGGCAGTCCTCGTGATCTTTGTGCAGTCCAGGATTAATACAACAGGGGCATTGAGAAGCCTTGCAAGTCTTGCTGTACTGTGAGTACCTTCAATATCCATCCCATCGTAAAGACCCCTATTACCCTCAATAACTGATATATCTCCTTTTGAATGCTGATAAAAGGACCTGAGAAGCCTCTCCTCAGGGATTATAAAGGAGTCAAGATTATAACAGGCAGTGCCAGCAGCCTGGGCAAGCCATCCACTGTCTATGTAATCAGGCCCTTTTTTAAAGGGTATAACCTTCAGACCCTTTTTAAAATTAAGATAGGAAATAATGGCCATAGCAAGGAGGGTCTTTCCACTCCCCCCTCTCAGGCCTGAGATAACGAGCCTCGGTATCTTCATAATTTACCTCACCACCCCACTGTTACTTCGCCACTAACTGTTACTTCGCCACTAACTGTTACTTCGCCACCTACTGTTACTTCTCCACCAAAGCTTCAATCTTCAGATTCTTCAGTCCAACACTCAGAAGTCCAGGTCCATCAAAGACCCGAAGGTGGGGAATAACACCAAGCACAGGGACATCAGTAAGCCTCGATATGACCTGTGGATTCGTCTCCTCAGCAATACTGCCCTCTGGGGGCATACTATAATTAAATATTATCCCTTTTACAGAGAGGCCCTCAGAAAGGAGGGCCCTCACAGTTAAAAGGGTATGATTTATTGTTCCAAGAGTGGGTCTTGAGACTACGATTACAGGAAGCCCAAAGCCCTTTATAAGGTCAATTACAAAATAGTCCTTCTTAATGGGAACAAGAAGACCTCCCACACCCTCTACCACAATAGCCTCGTATCTCTTTTTTAGATATTCATAGGCCTTCCATACCGGCTCGAGATCCAGATCAACTCCCTCAAGCTCGGCAGCCACCATTGGTGCAAGGGGCTTCTCAAGAGATACTGGTGTTACATAGTTTAATGATTCCTCCATACCTGCCATCTCCTTAAGGAAGAGCCCATCGGATGGTATAATAAGATCCCCCTCCTTAAGGCATCCTGTCTCAAAGGGTTTCATAGCACAGGTCTTCAATCCATGGGCCTTTAGGATATTGATAATAATCCCTGCCACGATAGTCTTTCCAACACCTGTATCTGTGCCTGTGATAAAAAATCCCTTCATCGCCACTAAACCTCCTCAAAGATCCTTCCATCTATCATCCTGAGAATCCTGGAGCACCTCCTGGCAAGGGTGATATTGTGGGTCACTATGACAAAGGTTATACCTTTTTTCCTGTTGAGCTCAAGTATCAAATCAAAGAGCTCCTCACCTGTTCTGGTATCGAGGTTTCCGGTGGGCTCATCGGCAAGCACGACTTCAGGCTCAAGTATCAATGCCCTTGCAATAGCAACCCTCTGCTGTTCACCACCAGAAAGCTCTCCAGGTCTGTGATCCCTCCTCTCATAGATCCCCAGCTCCTTCATGAGATACTCTGCCCTCTCTATATATTTATCTCTCTCCTCAAGGATTTTTACTCTGCCACCTTCTGTAGGCCTCCTTTTTAGGTGGCGAAGTAACAGTAGATGGCGAGGTAACAGTCGGTGACGATAATTAAGATTAATCATAACAGGCATCAGTATATTCTCTATGGCTGTAAATTCAGGAAGGAGATAATGGAACTGAAAGACAAAACCTATATGACTGTTCCTCAACCTTGAGATCTCCTCCTCAGGGAGTTTGAATACATTAATACCATCGATAATCACCTCTCCCTCTGTGGGTCTGTCAAGGGCACCAAGGATATGAAGGAAGGTGCTTTTACCCACACCTGAGGCACCAACTATGGCGATCACCTCGCCCCTGTGAATCTCTAAGTCTATACCCTTTAACACCTTAAGCTCGCCAGCCGGTGTAAAATAGGATTTCCTTAGATTATTTACCTTTATCAGTGGATTCATTATCCTTCTTTAAAAGATGTGGTACCTTGGAATGTATCTTCTGACAGTATTCCTCACAGCCCTTTCTGCATCGATATATCCTGTCAGCCTTCTGACCTGCTTGATGGAAGACCCTGGAGATAAAATCTCCGGTATTCCTAAAGAGATCCCCTCCTCTCCAGAGTGAGAGGGATATAAATATAAAGGCAATTAACAAAGGAATTGTCAAGAGCCTGATCAGAAGACTAATCATCATTCATACCTCAAGGCCTCAACAGGATTGAGTCTCGCAGCCTGATAAGCTGGATAGATTGTGGAAAGGAGGCTGATGAGTATGCTTGATACAGGGACAATGATATAATCAAAGAGCTTGATCTTCACAGGGAGATGGCTGAGATAATATACATCGGGTGGCAGTTTTATTACCTCGTAGTTGTGGATTATATATCCCAGGATCAAAGAACCAGCAACTCCAATAATAGTCCCTATTAATCCTATAACAAGCCCCTGAATCATAAACACAGCCATGATACCCCTGCTGTCAGCACCCATTGCCCTGAGGATTGCTATCTCCTTCTCCTTCTCTACGACACTCATCATCAGGGTGCTTACGATATTGAAGGATGCCACAAGGACAATGAGTATAAGTATAATAAACATGGCAAACTTTTCAAGCTTCAGGGCTGAAAAGAGTGTCCTGTTCATCTTCATCCAATCCATGCCATAATAAGGATAACCCAGTTCCTTCTGAACAGCCTCCACCACCCTGTCAGCTTTGTATATATCCTTTACCCTGAGCTCAAGCCCTGTGATGGAATTGCCCAGTCTGAAGAATTCCTGTGCAGACCGTAAAGATACAATAGCAAGATTCGAATCATACTCAAACATCCCTATCTCAAATATACCCACCACCTCCGCCTGCCTGACCCTCGGTATCATCCCCAGTGGGCCTATCTCACCCAGAGGTGATATGAGGTTCACCCTATCACCTGTATAGACACCAAGATATCTGGCAAGCTCCTTTCCTATTATGATCCCAGGCCTATCTCTATCTTCATTAAGATCCATTATGCTACCCTCTTTCATATGCCTTCCTATCTCTGAGACCTCCATCTCAGGGACTATACCTTTTAATGCCACACCCCTTGCCCTGTCCTGATAGGAGATCATCACCTGTCCGAGGACAAAGGGTGATGAAGATATCACCCCTTCAGTTCTGTCAGCAATCTCCTTTACCTTCATATAATCATCGATCGTCCCTTTAAAATGGAGTATCACTCCATGGGCATTCATGCCAAGGATCTTCTTCTGAAGGTCTTCATGAAAACCACTCATCACCGAAAGCACAGTAAGAAGGGCCATGACCCCGAGGCTCACACCACCAATCGAGATAAATGTATTGAAGGAGATAGTCCTGTGCCTCTTCTTTGACCTCAGGTATCTCAGGGCAATAAAGAGTGGATAGGGAAGAGAAAAGGGCTTCAACTTCATGACTCAGGCTTCAACTGCGGGAAGAGTATCACATCCCTTATGGATTGAGAATTGGTGAGGAGCATGACAAGTCTATCTACTCCTATTCCCTCACCTGCTGCCGGTGGCATACCGTATTCAAGGGCCCTTATGAAGTCCTCATCCATCTGATGGGCCTCCTCATCTCCCTTTAATCTTGCCTCCATCTGTTTGAGAAATCTCTCCCTCTGGTCAAAGGGATCATTCAGCTCTGAAAAGGCATTTGCAATCTCTCTACCTACAATAAAGAGTTCAAATCTCTCCACAAGCTCGGGATCCTCCTTCTTTCTCTTTGCGAGGGGAGAGAGTTCCACCGGATAATCTATTATAAATATGGGTTGTATAAGAGAAGGCTCCACAACCTCCTTGAAAATCTCATCCAGGACCTTTGCAAAGGATAGACCCTCCTTTAACTCAATTCCCCTTTTCAAGGCCCATCTTCGTGCTGCCACCTCATCCCTTAAAACCTCCTCCGGAACACCTTTCTCAAGAAGGGCGCCCTTCCAGGTAATCCTCCTCCACGGTGGTGTAAGATCAATCTCATATCCTCCATAGGGGATCTTAAGGCCTCCACAGACCCTGACCGCCACATGGGTAATAAGCCTTTCTGTAAAATCCATCAAAAACCTGTAATCCTTATAGGCAACATAGAACTCCAGCATAGTAAACTCAGGATTATGCTTTGTGGATATCCCTTCATTTCTGAAATTCTTATTAAGCTCAAAGACCCTCTCATAACCTCCCACAAGAAGTCTCTTCAGATAGAGCTCAGGTGCTATCCTGAGATAGAGGTCAATCCCGAGGGCAATGTGATGGGTCTTGAAAGGCTTTGCAGTAGCACCTCCCGGGATAGGATGCATCATAGGGGTCTCCACCTCTATGAACCCCTCGCTCTCAAGGAATTCCCTTATGGACTTTATAATAGCACTCCTCTTCTGAAAGACCTCTTTTACATGGGGATTCACTATAAGGTCAAGATATCTCTGCCTGTATCTTAACTCTACATCCTTAAGTCCGTGCCACTTCTCCGGTAAAGGTCTCAGGGACTTTGTAAGAAGAACAAAATCCCTCACCTCCACAGTCAATTCATTCGTCTTTGTCCTGAAGAGCCTTCCCCTGATTCCCAGTATGTCACCTATGTCGATCCTCTTCAGAAGGGAAAAACCTTCACCGAGGATATCCTTTCTGAAATATACCTGAATTCTTCCGGAAGAATCCTGTATATGGGCAAAGGAGGCCTTTCCAAAATCTCTGAAGGTAATAATCCTGCCAGCAATAGAGACCTCATGATTATTCTCTTCAAGGTATTCCTTATCCTTATCACCGAAAAGTTTATGGATCTCCTCTGCTGAATGACTTACCTCATAAGGACCACCGTAGGGATCTATACCAAGGCTCCTCAACTCCCTGAGCTTATTTATTCTCTGCTGTATAAGTTCATTGATCTCTTCCATCAACCGTTACCTCGCCAAACTGTTACTTCACCATTAAGACTGTTACTTTACCATTAAGAAGAGATTGATTATAAAAAGAGAAGATACGAAGAGTCAAGGATTTCATTTTATCCTTTCGGTCTTGGTATAGTGAGCCTCATTCAGACCCCAAATAGGCTTCAGGCTGAAGATAGGCTGAAGGCTGAAAAAAAAGAGAAAGAAAACAGAAATTATTTCATCTTTTTTGTCTTTAACTTCAGCCTATCACCTTCAGCCT
>CAMTWD010000030.1:0-20565 GCA_947085365.1 uncultured Nitrospirota bacterium
AAGGCTGAAGAAAAAAGACAGAATTAGTTCCGCTGTTTGTTTTTATCCTCTTCAGCCTATCGCCTTCAGCCTTCAGCCTCATTTACCTCGCCACCAACTGTTACTTCGCCACCAACGGGTGAGTGGTTCTATTTACTGTATCTTATATAATTATCCCAGTAATCAAAGAGTCTCTTTGTAGCAATAAGATCCCTGGCACAGTAGCGGGCTATCTCAAGATATTGACCCTTCATAAAGAGTTCCTTCACCTCATGACCTGTGATCCCTTCCTCCTTCGGACTCCTTATACCAAAAAATCTACACCATATATCAAGACCATATCTCCTCGTGATACCGAAAAAGGTGAGCTGATCCAGAAGGTCTGTATGACTGCTATTGTATCTATTTGGCATGAGGTCCTTTGTTGGTTTGATCCTGTAAAGGGCGGACCTGATAAGTATGAAGGGACAGTCAAAACCCCTTCCATTGAAGGTTATAATCTGGTCACAATCCTTCACCTCATCCCAGAATCTGTGCAATATCTCTTCCTCTGTGCCAGTCTCATACCATATGCCATCTTCTTCAAAAGGAAGGAAGGGATTAGAAAGGGGTGCCTGAAAATAGACCTTTCCCCTCATCGTATCAGGATCAAGAAGTCCTATTGCCACGATCTCACCTGTAACTGGTGAAAGGCCAAGCCTCTCCTTTACCTCTTCCTCCTTTTCCTCTGTATCCGCCCACTGGAGGAGATAATCCTTTATTCCCTCATCAAGGCTATCAAGATCCTTTCCAACAGTCTCTATGTCAAAGATTATCCTCTTCAATTACCTTACTTCGCTATCACGATAGGCTTTAGGCTGAAGTTCGGGATTAGGAATTAGGGACTGAAGTCCAATCCCAAAACTGTTACCTCGCCACCAAACTGTTACCTCGCCACTAATTGGTGGCAACAAGTTTCTTAAAGACATCCCATGTCTTGAGAAGTTCAATTGCCCTCTGGAGCTGAAGGTCATCCTTCTCATCTACCTCAATAGGTGCCGTCTCCTGAGGTATCCCCTCGCCCTTTTCCTGAAGGTGTCTCTGGATGTCCTTCTCCCTGAAGACAGGCCTTTCCTTATCAGGAGACTTTGCCTCAAGCCTAACTACTATATCAGGTGTTATACCTTCTTTATGTATGGAGATACCGTTGGGTGTGTAGTATTTTGCTGTGGTCAATCTTAGGCCAGAACCATCACTGAGAGGAATAATATTCTGTACCGAGCCCTTACCAAAGGTGGTTGTCCCCAAGGTTATGGCCCTTCTATGGTCCTTCAGGGCACCAGCCACTATCTCAGAGGCACTGGCACTGCCATGATTTACAAGGACAACGAGTGGTAATTTATAGTGAGGTCTTAAACCCTCTGTAAAGTATTCTGTCTTCTCACCTCTTCTACCTTTTATGGATACTACAAGTTTACCTGGTTCAATAAACTGATCTACCACCTCCACAGCACTCTGCAATAAACCACCAGAATTGTTTCTCAGGTCAAGGATCAGTGAATTCACCTTTTCCTTCTCCACAAGCTCCCTCAGGGCAAGGCTCAGGTCATTGGCAGTCTGTTCCTGGAATTGGGTTATCTTTATATAACCAATGCCCTTCTCGATCACCTTTGATTTCACACTCTTCACATGGATTATATCCCTTGTAAGGGTAAAGTCCTGTGGTGACTTCCATCCCTCTCTCATTATAGTGATTGTAACCTTTGTGCCCTTAGGCCCTCGCATCTTATTTACAGCCTCCATAAGGGTCATCCCTGCTGTGGGCTCTCCATTGATCTTTATAATCTTGTCACCGGCCTTAATACCTGCCCTAAAGGCAGGGGTGTCTTCAATAGGTGCAATCACTGTAAGGGTATTGTCCTTTATCCCTATCTGGATACCTATTCCACCGAATTCACCCTTTGTCTCTATCTGCATCTCCTTATAGGCCTCAGGTGTCATAAAGGCTGAATGGGGATCAAGGCTACCCACCATACCTTTTATGGCTGAATATATGAGGTCCTTTGTCTTTACCTCATCCACATAGTTTCTCTTTATAACGGAAAAGGCCTCTGTAAAGACCTTTAATTCGCTGTAATCGTCAGCCTCTGTGCTCCTTGTCCCTGTGGTTATCCTCCCGATAAATATCCCTGAAAGGATGAGCAGAAGGATAAGGATAATCCTGAATAATCTCTTATTCATTACTGTTCTCCTTTCTCTATCCATAATCAATCCTCCCTACTTATTGTTTATCTCCTTTTCAGCCACTGGAGGGGATCAAGGGGTTTACCACGGTATCGGATCTCGAAGTAAAGTCCAGTCCCTTCCATTATCTGGGACTCCCCTACCCTTCCAATTGCCTGTCCTTCTAATATTATATCTCCTGGCTTTAAAAAAATCTCTGACAGATTTCCATAAACACTGTGATAGTTACCACCGTGACTTATAATTATAACCTTCCCGTAACCCTTCAGTTCTCCTACATAAGCCACCTTCCCATTGAAGATTGAGGATACCACAGCATTATCCTCTGTTGCAATAAATACCCCGCTCCTGAAAACAGGCAAACCTGTAAGGGAATCCTTTTGAGAACCGAAAGGTATCTTTACCCTTCCATTTACAGGCCATGGAAGCCTTCCCCTTTTTGAAAGGAAGGTTCTCTCTCCTTCTGGTCCAGCCCGAATGCGGGATTCCTCTATAATCCTTGTAAGCCTCCTGGCAGATTCGTTAAGCTCCTCAAGCATCTTCCTGTACTGCTCTTTGTTATGCCTGACTGCAGAGAGGAGAACGCCCTTCTCCCTTCTGGTCTTAAGAAGGTTGAGCTCCTCCTGTTGTATCATGGAAAGGGTCTTTTTGATCTCTTCTCTAAGGCCAGAAAGCTCAGCCTCTTTTTTTCTTAAGCCCTCTATCTCTTCTTTGAGTCTATCCATCACCTTCCTGTCGTATCTACTGAGGAGTGTGAGATACCTCCAGTTTCTCATAAATTCTCCTGGCTCTCTTGAGCTAAGCAGAAATTCCATCTCCCTTGTATAACCATATATCCAGAGAGACCGCAGTCTCCTCTTAAGCCATTCCTTCCTCATCTGGAGCCTTGTCTGGAGTTCTTTTATTTCACTCTGAGTCATTGCAAGTCTCTTCTCCGTCACTCCCAGTCTATTCCTGTGAGTATTAATCTTCCTCTTTGTCTCTTCAAGTTCTGAATTTATCCTCTCCAGTTCCTTTAAGACAGAGAATTCCTTTTTCTGTACCTCTTTAAGTCTTTCCTGGTATCTCCTTATCTCTTCCTCAATCTTCTTGAGCCTCTCTTGAAGGTCAACTTCGCCACCTACTGTTACCTCGCCACGGGGAGTTGCATAGACTACACCATTACTTCCTGAGGGGAGAAAGACAATAGTTACTAATAAAAGGCGAAGTACCAGTGCTACACCCCATAAACTCCTACCCTTAACTCCAGCTGTTACCTCGCCACCCATTGGTTTCACCTCTTAAAGGGCTTCATCCCAACTGTTACCTCGCCACCAACTGTTACCTCGCCACTAAGAACTCTTACCTCACCACTGAGTCATTCCTATCAATATCTAATTCTACCAATGGCTAAAAGGGCACCTATCATGCCGAGAAGGGCCCCACCAAAGGGCAGCCCCATTAAAAACCAGATCTCAAGGGGCTGAAGCCCAAAGGCTCCTATAATAGGGAATCTTGTAGAGATAAAGAGAAAGGCCTGATATAGAAGGGCTGCAAGACCAGAGGCGATAAGACCCCCTGAAAATCCTATTATAGCCCCTTCAATAAGAAAGGGTGCCCTGATAAAACCTGGAGAGGCTCCAAGGAGTTTAAATGTCTCCACCTCCTCCCTTCTCCTGTAAAAGAGGATCTTTATGGTGGTATAAAAATTAAAGATTACACCTATTAGGATTACTGACGATAAACCAATCCCCGATCTCTCAACAGCCTTTTTTATAATCCCTATGGATGCAATTACATCCTCTCCATAGTCTATCTCATCAATGGTATTCATTGCCCTGAGCTCTGAGATGAGGACCTTTATCTTATCAGGGCTTACGAATTCAGGCTTGATTCTCAATTCAATAGAATCAGGTAAAGGATTCTCATCAAGGCCCTCCACCAAGAAACTGGAATCCTTGAGCCTCTTTTTCAATTCTAAAAGTGCTGTTTCCTTCGGAATATACCTCACAGACCTCACGGCCTGATTGTTTTTGAGGGCCTGTATCGTAGTATCAATCGTCTCCGTAGAGAGATTATCCTTAAGATATAAGACCACAGTAAATCTTTCAGGAAGTCTCTTTGTGGCAGAATGGATATTGTAAAAAACAAGGAGTATTATGGAAATAATAAAAAGCCCTGTAGCCCCTGAAAGGCTCGCTATGAGATTTATCCAGAATTCCTTCTTCAGGCCCTCTAAGGCAAATCTGAAGGAATATCCCGTAATCATAAGACCTCCACTCCCAGGAGTTCCCCTTCTGAAAGCCTGAAGACCCTTCTTCCACTATGGGTATAAAGGTCAGGGTTATGGGTGGCTATTACCACTGTTGTGCCCCTGGCATTTATCTCCTTAAATATCTCCATTATCGCCTTTGTATTCTCAGGATCAAGGTTGCCTGTGGGCTCATCAGCAAGAAGTATCTGAGGTTCTGCCACTATTGCCCTTGCAATGGCAACCCTCTGCTGTTCGCCTCCTGAAAGGGTTGGAGGATAGGCATCCATCTTGTGTCTCAGGTTTACAAGTCTGAAGGCCTCATAAACAAGATCCCTTAATTCGCTATCACTCAATCCCCTTATCCTCAGGGGCATGGCCACATTTTCAAAGGCGGTCTTTGTATCAATAAGTCTGAAATCCTGAAAGACGATCCCGATCTGTCTTCTGAGCTCAGGTATCCTCTTCTGCCTTATCTTGCTGAGATCAAAATTGCCCACAACAATCCTTCCCTTATCAGGTCTCTCCTGTGCGTATATGAGCTTAAGAAGGGTTGTCTTCCCAGCACCGGATGGTCCGGTGATAAAGACTAATTCTCCTTTTTCTATAGAGAGGGTAACCTCTTTGATGGCAAGCTGATTATCGTATATCTTTGAAACACCCTCAAAGTGTATCAACTCTTACCTCACCACCTTACTGTTACTTCGCCACCAAAGAGGTGGAAATATCCTTTCCACCTTTGGTAGCCAGACCAATCCAGGGACTTTCAAGAATCTGTCTTACTATCTCCTCTGAGGTGAGCCCGAAGTATTTCATCAGTTCCTTTGATGAGCCAGAGGTTCCGAAGGTGTCCCTTACCCCAATCCTCAGGATAGGTCTTGGCTTTGCCGAAGAGAGAAATTCAGAAACCGCTCCCCCAAGACCACCTATTATAGAATGCTCCTCAGCAGTAACAATGAAGGGGGCCTCAGCAGCCTTCAAGAGTGTATCCTCGTCAATGGGCTTTATGGTTGACATATTTATCACACCAGCATCTATACCCCTTTCTCTTAAGATCTCTGCTGCATCCAGGGCCTCCTTAACCATTACTCCACAGGCAATAATATTCAGGTCTCTTCCCAGTCTAAATACATAAGCCTTCCCTATGGAGAATTCATAATCCTCTGGCATAACGGGTTTTACCTTTGCCCTTCCAAGCCTCACATACACAGGACCATTAAACTTAACAATCTCAGATATAACAAGCTCTGTCTCATAGGCATCAGCCGGAACTATAACGGTCATCTCAGGTATGACCCTCATCAGGGCTATATCCTCAATCGCCTGATGGGAGGCCCCATCCTCTCCAACGGTTATCCCGCCATGGGTTGCCACTATCTTTACATTCAGATGAGAATAGACAATACTCTGCCTTATCTGCTCCCAGGCCCTCCCAGTTGCAAATATTGCAAAGGTGGAGGCAATGGGTATCTTCCCTGTAAGGGAAAGACCCGCTGCCGTTGCCATCATGTCCTGTTCTGAAACACCCATATTAAAGAATCTTTCTGGAAAGGCCTTTGCAAACTTGGAGGTCTTTGTAGAACTGCTCAGATCAGCATCAAGGACAACCACATCGGGATTCTCCAGACCTATCCTGTAGAGGGTCTCGCCGTAGGCATCCCTTGTGGCTGCCTCTACTCCATAGAATGATTTAAGCCTTGGCTCCATCGGACAACTCCTTTAAGGCTATCTCAAGTTCCTCTGGTGTCGGTGCCACACCGTGATACTTCACCTTCCCCTCAAATATGGAGACACCCTTTCCCTTTACTGTCCTTGCAAGGATCACTGTAGGAGCTCCCTTGAGGGTCTCTGCCCTATCAAGGGCATCAACGATCTCGCTCATATTATGACCATCTATCTCTATGGTATTCCATCCAAAGGCCTGCCATTTTTTATCTACTGGTTCAATATTCTTCACTGCTGATATTGGCCCATCGATCTGAAGACCATTAAGATCAATAATTGCACAAAGATTATCAATCTTGTAATGACTTGCTGTCATGGCTGCTTCCCACACCTGACCCTCCTGAAGCTCTCCATCGCCCATCAGACAATAGACCCTGGCTGGAGAGTTGCTGAGTCTAAGGCCCAAGGCAATACCATTTGCCACAGAGAGACCCTGACCGAGAGAGCCTGTGGAGACCTCTACTCCAGGAAGCATCCTTGAGCTGGGATGTCCCTGAAGAGGGCTTCCCAGTTTTCTTAATGTCTTTAAAAGGGCTTTATCGAAGTATCCGGTCATGGCAAGCACGGCATAAAGAAGAGGAGCTGCGTGGCCCTTAGAAAGGATAAATCTATCCCTTTCAGGCCAGAAGGGATCTGATGGTCTGTGTCTCAGCTTGTAAAAATAGAGGGCTGTTACAAGGTCAGCAGAGGAGAGAGAACCTCCCGTGTGGCCTGAACCAGCCTCAGTAAGCATCTTGAGGATCTCAATCCTGAGAAGCCTTGCCTGTTCTTTAAGATAATTGATATCCCTACTGGTATAAACGCCCATTTCACTTTCTCTACGCTGTTACTCCGCCACCAATTTTATAGATTTCCATTATAGAACATTCCTTCAGGGAGTTACAACAGTTCGATTCATCTTTTTGTCTTTTTCATTATATACTCAAGAAGGATATCATCAAGGGAAGGAGATGGAGATTTCTTCTCAACTGTGGCCTCGCCACCAAGCTGAGCCTTCGAATTTTCAGAACCCTTAGTAGATTCTCCCACTGTTACTTCGGAGGTACACAGGGGGGAACATTCGTTCCCCCCTGTGAGACCCCCGACTGTTACTTCGCCACCATCGGAAGGTTTGAGCAACTTATTAATAATTGTATCTAATCTACCCGAGAGGAGTTCTCTTATCATCTCTTTATGCTGGGCTGTCATGAGTTCTCTGATCTTTTCTTTTGGGGGATGAATATGTCCTTCAAGGAGTTCTTTATAGGAGGTCTTCTTAGAGGCAACTATCACTCCACCCCTGTAAAGGAGGGTGGTAATAACAGGATTTCTGAGACCACTGTCTTCTGTCTGGATATGAAAGACCTCTCCTTTGTAATTAATATTTGTATTAAAACCTCCAAGCATATCTCTTCATAGAATATCATAAAACACCTCACCCCTGCCACCTCTTCGCAACCGTACTGTTGGGGGTCTCACAGGGGGAAACTGCGTTTCCCCCTGTGTACCCCCAATACTGTTACCTCGCCACCGTTACCCCTCCACTAAGCATAGACTGAAGGTTTAATGGCAAAGTAACAGTTCGATAGTCTTGTTTATCTTTTTTCTTCAGCCTTAAGCCTATCGCCTCCCGCCTAAATTACCTTGCCAAAAGGGTATTGACATGAATCGTATCAATTGTTATAATAAAATTAAGTAAAGGGGTTTGACATGGTGGGCACTAAAGACTATTATAAGATTCTTGGCGTTGACAGGAATGCCTCTGATGAGGAGATAAAGAGGGCCTACAGGAGGCTTGCGAGGAAGTATCATCCTGACCTGAATCCTGGGAACAAAGAGGCAGAGGAGAAGTTCAAGGAGATAAATGAGGCCTATTCTGTGCTCAGTGATCCCGAAAAGAGGAGGCAGTATGACCAGGGTGCTACCTTCAGCTTTGAAGGATTTGATTTCAGTAGACCCGAGTTCAGCGACCTCTTTGATTTCGGGTTTGGAGATATATTTTCTGACATCTTTGGCAGAAGAACCCCAGCTCCTCAAAGGGGCAGTGATATTGTCACAGAAATGGAGATAACCCTTGAGGAGGCCTATAAAGGGGTTACAAAACCAGTAACTATCAGAAGGCATGTCCACTGCACAGTCTGTGGTGGTAGCGGTGCTACAGCAAAGGAAGTCTGCCAGACCTGTAGGGGCTCAGGTACAGTGGGTACATCAAGAGGATTCTTTACATTCAAACAGACCTGTCCTTCTTGCAGGGGCTCGGGGCAGAGGATTACAAAGATCTGCCCTTCCTGTAGAGGGAATGGAAGGATCCTCCTCACAGAAACAATAAATATAAAGATCCCAAAAGGTGTGGAAGATGGTCAGAGGGTAAAGGTGAGGGGTATGGGTGAGGCTGGGGAATATGGTGGACCTCCTGGAGACCTTTATATAGAGGTACGCCTTAAGCCTCATGAAATATTCAAAAGAGAAGGTAAAGACCTTTATGTAGAGGTCCCTGTGACATTCCCTGAGGCTGCCCTTGGCGGAAGGATCGAGGTCCCAACACTTGATGGAATCGCCCTCATGAACCTTCCGAAGGGCTCGCAGGGTGGCCAGAAATTCAAGCTCAAAGGAAAGGGCATGCCAACTCAGGAGGGTGGTCATGGTGATCTCTATGCAGTCATAAAGATAGTGGTTCCTGATATATCCACACCAGAAGAAGAGGCCCTTATTAAGAAACTGGAAGGACTATACAGAAAGAATCCAAGACATTGGGCGGCGAAGTAACAGTGAGGTGGCGAAGTAACAGTTGGTGGTTAAATAAGATCTAACGGAGGTGTAAGGATGCGAGACAGACGGAGACCCCTTTATATTATAAGGGTAGTCTCTGAGATGTTGAATGTTCATCCCCAGACCCTGAGGCTTTATGAAAGAGAGGGCCTCGTGGTTCCAAAAAGGCTCAATAGATTCCGTTACTATTCTGATGAGGATGTGGAAAGGATACATCTCATATTGAGACTCACGAGGGAGCTTGGCGTAAATAAGGCAGGTGTGGATATTATCCTGAGGCTTCGCAATAGACTCACTCATCTTCAGGAGCTCATAGAGGAGATGATGATGTATCTGGATGATGACCTCAGGAATCAGTTCAGAGAAAGGTTTAAAAGATTATTAAGAGAGGAGGATTAAGATGAGACTTGACAGACTTACAATTAAAAGCCAGGAGGCACTTCAGGAGGCCCAGAGGATTGCTGAAGAGCACGGGAATCAGGAACTCCAGGTGGAGCACCTGATGAAGGCACTCCTTCAGGACACCTCCGGAATTGTGGCAAAGGCCATATCTGAGGCTGGAGGAGACCTCAAGGCCATAGAGAAGGACCTTGACAGGGAAATTGATAAATTCCCGAAGGTCTCAGGAGCAACGCCTCTTGGCCAGATCTATGTATCAGCAAGACTGAAGGCTGTATTTGAAAAGGCCTCCGTAGAGGCAAAAAGGCTCCAGGATGAATATGTGAGTGTGGAACACCTTCTCATGGCAATCCTTGATGAAGGTGGACCTTCAAAAAGGATACTGGAAAGAAACGGGGCACCACCAGAGAGGATTATAAATGCCATAAAAAGAATAAGGGGAACTCACAGGGTCACAGATCCAAATCCCGAGGATAAATATCAGGCACTCCAGAGATACAGCCGCGACCTTACAGAGCTTGCAAGAAGAGGTAAACTTGATCCGGTAATAGGAAGGGATGAGGAGATAAGGAGGGTTATACAGGTCCTCTCAAGAAGGACAAAGAATAATCCCGTTCTTATTGGTGAACCTGGAGTAGGGAAGACAGCAATTGTTGAGGGTCTTGCCCAGAGGATAGTTGCAGGAGATGTGCCTGAGACCCTCAGAGACAAAAGGGTTATTGCCCTTGACCTCGGTGCCCTTGTGGCTGGTTCAAAATACAGGGGAGAATTTGAAGAAAGGCTCAAGGCACTTCTTAAGGAGATAGAAGAATCAGAGGGAAGGATTATCCTCTTCATAGACGAGCTCCATACCCTTGTGGGAGCGGGTGCTGCTGAGGGGGCAATTGATGCATCAAATATGCTCAAGCCAGCACTGGCAAGAGGAGAGCTGAGGTGCATAGGTGCCACAACCCTTGACGAATACAGAAAATATATAGAAAAAGACCCTGCACTTGAGAGGAGATTCCAGCCTGTATATGTAAAGGAGCCCTCTGTAGAGGAGACCATCTCGATTCTGAGGGGGCTGAAGGAGAGATACGAGGTCCATCACGGTGTGAGGATAAAGGACTCTGCACTCATAGCAGCACAGCTTTCCCATAGATACATTACTGACAGATTTCTTCCTGATAAGGCCATAGACCTCATAGATGAGGCTGCTGCAAAGCTCAGGATGGAGATTGACAGCATGCCAGCTGAACTGGATGAGATAGAAAGAAGGATCAGACAGCTTGAGATAGAGAAACAGGCAGTGATGAAGGAGAACTCAAAGGGATCTCAGGAAATGCTCGAAAAGATAGAGAGGGAACTTGCTGAACTTTCTTCCAGAAGGGATGAATTAAGGGCACAGTGGATGAAGGAAAAGGAGGTAATCCTCAGGATAAGGAATCTGAAGGAGGAGATAGAGAAAACGAGATTTGAATCCCAGAAGGCTGAAAGGGAGGGAGACCTTACAAGGGCTGCTGAACTCCGTTACGGAAGGCTCATTGAACTCCAGAAGGAGCTTGAGGCAGAAAACCAGAAACTCCAGGAGATACAGTCCAGAAGAAAGATGCTCAAAGAAGAGGTGGATGAAGAGGATGTGGCAGAGATTGTCTCAAGATGGACAGGTATTCCTGTAAGTAAGATGCTTGAGACAGAGGTGCAGAAACTTCTTCACATGGAGGAGAGGCTGAGGCAGAGGGTCGTTGGACAGGATGAGGCGATTGTTGCTGTGAGCAATGCAGTCCGAAGGGCAAGGGCAGGGGTGCAGGATCCCAACAGACCCATCGGCTCATTCATATTCCTCGGACCAACAGGTGTGGGAAAGACAGAGCTTGCAAGGGCACTGGCAGAATTCCTCTTTGATGATGAGAATGCCCTTGTAAGGATAGACATGTCGGAGTATCAGGAGAGGCATACTGTCTCAAGACTTATCGGCGCACCCCCTGGATATGTAGGATATGAAGAGGGTGGCCAGCTTACAGAGGCCGTAAGGAGAAGACCCTATTCAGTGGTGCTCTTTGATGAGGTGGAGAAGGCCCATCCAGAGGTCTTCAATCTCCTGTTACAGCTTCTTGATGATGGAAGGCTTACTGATGGTCAAGGAAGGACAGTGGACTTCAGGAATACCGTTGTGATAATGACATCAAATATAGGTAGCCACCATATCCAGGAGATTATTGAACAGAGGCAGCGTAGACCAAGGGTCTACTGGGGTGGTGACGATGAGACAGAACTGAAGGAGAAGGTTATGGAAGACCTGAAGTCCTTCTTCAGACCAGAATTCCTCAATAGGGTGGATGAGATCATCATCTTCAATCCTCTGACCCCTGAGATGCTCAAGGAGATTGTGGATATCCAGATAAACAGGATGAAGAGATACCTCAAGGATAAGCATATAGACATAGTCCTTACGGAAAGGGCAAAGGATTATCTTGCCCAGAAGGGATACGATCCCGTTTATGGTGCAAGACCTCTCAAGAGGCTCATACAGAGGGAGATCCTCAATCCCTTAGCAATGAAACTTCTTGAGAGGACCTTTATAGAAGGAGATGTGATAGAGGTGGACTATGAAGATGGGGAGATCCTCTTCCGGAAGGTGTACGAAGCTGAGTTTGCCACATCCTGACTTATTTAGTGGCGAAGTAATAATGGGAGCCTTTGGCTCCCTAAAATCTCCTGCATTCAGCAGGATAAATAAGGAGGTAAGCCATGTCCATCGTAAAGTGGTCACCTTTTAAGGAGCTTGAGGATATGAGGAAGGAGATCGAGAGGATGTTTGAGGAGTTCTTTGAGCCCTTCCCAAGAAGAAGGCGTCGCTGGTGGAGCAGAGAGGGCGTGGTTGTTCCTAACATAGACCTCTATGACAGGAAGGGTGAGATAGTTGTAAAGGCAGAGCTCCCTGGTGTTGAAAAGGACAATATTGACATAACCATCACCCAGGATACCCTTACAATAAAGGGTGAGATAAAGAAGGATGAAGAGGTAAAGGATGAAGACTACTATGCAAGGGAGATAAGTTATGGGAGCTTTGCAAGGACCATCGCCCTTCCAGTAGAGGTGGATTCTGAAAAGGCAAAGGCAACCTTTAAAAATGGCATCCTCGAGATCGTCCTTCCGAAGAAGGAAGAGGCAAAACCAAAGGAGATAAAGGTAGAGGTGAAATAGAAATCCTTAGTGGCGAGGTAACAGTTTTGGGTACACAGGGGGAAACTGCGTTTCCCCCTGTGCGACCCCCAACAGTTGGTGGCGAAGAATTACCTCGCCACTAAGGCCTCTCTTATCTTTAGTAATTCTTCAAGGAGCCTCTCAACCTCTGAAAGAGGTATCATATTCGGCCCGTCACAGAGGGCACTATCAGGGGATGGGTGAACCTCCATGAAGATCCCATCAACACCCACAGCCACTGCTGCCCTTGCAAGATAAGGGGCAAATTCCCTTTCTCCTCCTGAGGCAGTTCCCTGGGCTCCCGGGAGCTGGACACTGTGGGTGGCATCAAATATAACAGGATAACCAAAAGACCTCATTATCACAATACCCCTGAAGTCCACCACCAGATTGTTATATCCAAAGGTTGTTCCCCTTTCTGTTAAGAGGAGATTTTCGTTGCCGGTGGATATGAACTTTTCTATAATGTTTTTTACATCCCAGGGTGCAAGGAATTGGCCCTTCTTTATATTTACAGGTTTACCAGTCTTTGAGGCCTTAATAATAAGGTCTGTCTGCCTGCATAAAAAGGCTGGTATCTGGAGGACATCAAGGACCTCTGATGCTGGCTCAACCTCCTCAACTGAATGGACATCACTCAAAATGGCAAGACCATATTTCTCTTTTACTGACTGGAGTATCTTCAGACCCTTCTTCAGACCGGGTCCACGAAATCCCCGTAAAGAACTCCTGTTTGCCTTGTCATAGGAACTTTTAAATATAAGGGGAATATTGAGCCTTGAGGATATGTCCTTAAGTCTCCTTGCTGTCTCAAGGACTGTATCCTCATCTTCAATTACACAGGGACCAGCTATGAGACTGAGGCCCTTCTCACCACCTATTGTAATATCTCTTATCTTAATCTCTCTTGTCTTCAACTGTTACCTCGCCACCAATTTAGGCTTTAGGCTTAAGGCTGAAGACTGAAGGAAAAAGAAAAAAGACAAAAATTATTTTTTAACTTCAGCCTATCGCCTTCAGCCTTCAGCCTCATTTACCTCGCCACCAAGTCAGAAAAGTCCTCTCTTTTGTTTAAGGGATGCCTCTATAAAGGAGCGAAAGAGGGGATGGGGCTCTGTTGGTCTTGACTTAAACTCCGGATGAAACTGGCACCCCAGAAACCAGGGATGATCCTTTATCTCTATTATCTCCACAAGCCCTCCATCAGGACTGACCCCGCTGATAATCATCCCCTTTGATGTAAGTATATCCCTGTAGGCATTATTGAACTCATATCTATGTCTGTGCCTCTCTTCTATCTCTGCCACACCGTAGGCCTTCCTGGCAATAGTGCCTTCCATCAGCCTGCAGGGATAGGAACCCAATCTCATGGTGCCACCAAGGTCTGATTGGGATGACCTCTCCTCATAAACACCCTTTTTATAATTGAACCATCTTGTCATGAGGTATATAACTGGTGCCTCTGTGTTAATGTCAAATTCTGTGCTGTTTGCAGGGAGTCCACAGACATTTCTTGCAAACTCTATAACAGCACACTGCATCCCAAGACATATGCCAAAATAGGGGATCTTCTTCTCCCTGGCATACTGAACAGCCTTTATCTTTCCCTCAATCCCCCTGTGCCCAAAACCTCCTGGAACGAGGATACCATCCACATCAGAAAGATACCTTTCAGGGCCATGGACCTCAATCTCCTCAGAATCAACCCAGTAGAGATTCACCCTGCAATTATTGGCAATACCACCGTGATTAAGGGCTTCTATAAGGCTTTTGTAAGAATCCTTCAAATGGATATATTTACCCACTATCGCTATAGTCACCTCATAAAGGGGCTCCTTAATAAGCCTCACGATCTCATGCCATTTTGTAAGATCTGGTTCCCTTTCGGGAAGCCCAAGGATCCTGGATATCTGCCTGTGGAGACCTTCTTTGTAAAAGACGAGGGGCACCTCATATACAGTCTCACAATCTATGCCAGCTATAACATTGTCACCATCAAGATTGCAGTGGAGGGCTATCTTCTTCTTCACATCTGGTGGAAGGGGTCTGTCTGTCCTGCATATAAGGATATCAGGCTGGATACCTATCGCCCTCAATTCCTTGACACTATGCTGTGTGGGTTTTGTCTTGAGTTCTCCCGAGGATTTTATATAGGGCACAAGGGTGAGATGGATATAGAGGACATTCTCCCTTCCCACATCATACTTAAACTGTCTTATCGCCTCAAGAAAGGGCAGACTCTCTATATCTCCAACGGTCCCACCTATCTCAACTATTACAATATCCACTCCATCTTCAACAGACCGGATAGATCTTTTGATATCATCAGTGAGATGAGGAACGACCTGAACTGTCTCACCGAGATAATCCCCTCTCCTCTCTTTTAAGATGACATTGTAGTATATCTTACCGGCTGTATAATTGTTATCCTTGGTAGTTCGTATGGATGTAAATCTTTCGTAATGGCCAAGGTCAAGGTCTGTCTCAGCTCCGTCATCTGTTACAAAGACCTCTCCATGCTGGAAGGGGCTGAGGGTACCTGGATCTACATTTATATAAGGGTCCAATTTCTGTAATGTCACTTTAAATCCCTCTGCCTCAAGGAGTGCACCTATGGAGGCTGCTGCAATACCCTTACCAAGGGATGAGACAACCCCTCCTGTTATGAAGATGTATTTAGCCATAGGTGGCGAAGTAACAGTTCCTCTGCCCTTTTGAGATCTTCCAATGTATCAATGCCAATGGTATTATGGGTGGTTATACCCACCTTTATCCTCAAACCTTCCTCCAGTGCCCTTAATTGCTCAAGCCTCTCTGCCCTTTCGAGCCTTGATTGAGGCATCTCTGAGATCCTGAGTAGAACCTCCCTTCTATAACCATATATCCCTATATGCTTGTAGACCTCAATCCCATCTCCAACCTCCATAAAATCAGGCCCTCTCCATCTGTCTCTGTAATAGGGGATAGGGGATCGAGAAAAATACAGGGCAAAACCCTCTTTATCAAATACCACCTTTACCACATTGGGATCACGAAGCTCTTCCTTATCCTCTATCCTCCTTGCAAGTGTACTTATAGATGCCCTGCTGTCTTTAAGAAGTTCAACGGTATGGTCAATCATCTCAGGTCTTATAAATGGTTCATCTCCTTGCACATTGATAATTATATCACACATCAAATCCTTAGCCACCTCAGCAATCCTGTCAGTGCCTGAGGCATGATCCCTTGAGGTCATCACAGCCTTTCCACCGAAGGAATAGACTCTATTCAATATCTCCTGATGATCTGTAGCAACTATAACATCCTCTATCAGGGTTGCACCCTTTGCCCTTTCATAGACCCACTGGATAATGGGCTTCCCTCTTAGAAGGGCTAAGGGTTTGCCCGGAAACCTTGTGGCACCATATCGGGCAGGTATTATGACAACTGCCTTAGGCCGCACTGTTACCTCGCCATCTTTACCATCACTATTCCAGATCGAGGAGATAGTTAACCTTCACCTCAAGGTCTTTTCTTAAAGAATGATAGACAGAACAATATCTTTCCTGTGAAAGGGAGACAGCCCTTGCTATCTGTTTCTCTGTCACATTTTTTGCCGAGATATGAAGAATTATCTCTATCTTCTTATAATACTGAGGAGGCGTGGGATTCCTCTCTCCTATTATCTCGATCTTGAAGGATCTAAGCTCTGCCTTCATCTTCTGAAGGAATGAAACGAGATCAATACCCATACAGCCCGCAAGACTCAAGAGGAGTGCCTCTGTTGGTGAACATCCCCACTCCATATGGGGATCGAATTCGATCTCATATCCCCTCTGGGTTCTTCCAATAAAAACCAGATCCCTCTCCCATGTGAGGATTCCTTTGTTATAAGGTAAGATCTTCTCCTTATAACCCTTCAAATCCTCTTCAGTAAGTTCCTTTTCTGGTTCCATAAATCTCCTCCATCACTTAAAATAATCTCCTCAAGAGCCGAGGAGGTTTTCCTGAAAAATAGAGATAGAAATTCCCTAATAGTCCCCTCTCCCTTAACGGTCCCCCTCACCCTCCCCCTCTCCCCAAAGGGGAGAGGGGTCCCCAAAAATCAAAGATTTTTTGGGGCAGCGGTAGGGGTCCCAAAAAAACAGGCTGAAGGCAATAGGCAATAATTAGACTGAAGGCGATAGGCTGAAGAAAAAACAATAATCCTGTCTTTGTCTCTTTTCTTCAGCCTTCAGCCTACGAGCCTTAAGCCTATCTAAAGCCTTCAGCCTTAAGCCTTCAGCCTATCTATATGGCAAAGTAACAGTTGAGTAGAGCCTACCCTGAAATGTCCCTCTCTTCTTCATGGTGTTAATTATATCATTCATTATCCTGTGTCTGGGAAGGTCCCATCGCGGTGCAACAAGTATATCATCAGGGGCTGTGGCAAAAAGCCTCTGGATAACTATATCAGGTGATAATCTCTCAAGAAACTCAATAACAATCTCTATATACTCATCGTATGTGAAGGTGTGAAAGGGGTCTTCCCTGTAGAGCCTTTCCAGGACTGTATCCTTTACGACCTGAAGCTGATGTATCTTGAGAAATTCCACGGGAAGTTCCGATATCACCTCAGCCATGTGGAGCATCTCTTCTCTTGTCTCTGTAGGAAAGCCCAAGATTATATGGGCACCTATATGAATATTCCTTCCTCTGGTGAGTTCAAGTGCCTTCAAAAAGGTATTGAAGTCATGACCCCTGTTGATAAATTCAAGGGTCTTATCGTATATGGACTGTAAACCATACTCTATAAGGATAAAATATTCCCTTGCCAGATCCTCGAGCATCTGGAGTTTTTCCTCATCTATACAATCAGGTCTTGTGCCGATGGCAAGGCCGATAACACCCTCTTCCGAGAGGGCCTCTTTATAAAGACCCTCCAGTCTCTCGAGATCGGCATAGGTATTTGTGTAGGGCTGAAAATATACCAGGAATCTTGTAGCCCCATACCTCTTTGATACATGTTTGATCCCGTTTCTTATCTGTTCCCTGAGAGGGAGGGAGGGTTTTGCTCCAGGAGGTCTGAAACTATCATTGTTACAATAAATACAACCACCCCACCCCTTTGTGCCATCCCTGTTTGGACAGGTAAAGCCTGCATCCACATTCACCTTATAAACAGTGGTGCCAAATCTATTTCTCATATAATTTCCAAAGAGGTTGAGCATATTTTATTATAACATTCCAATCCTCAACTGTTACCTTGGGGTACACAGGGGGAACGCCGGGTACACAGGTGGAAACGCAGTTTCCCCTGTGTACCCCACTGTTACCTCGCCACCTCTTACTCAATCCAGAGATACATAAATCTCACAGATTGGAATCCTGAAAGGTGAGGAAGGGAAAGGGAGAGACTGATATCGTCTCTATCCATCATGGATCCTGAATAGAAGGTGGGCCTATATGTGCCTGGCCTGTAGTATCTTACCAGCCTTACCTCTTTCAGGCCTGAGACCCTTTTGAGTTCCTCTATAAGGTCATCCATGTAACCAATCCCGTCAATAAGTCTCTCCTTAAATGCCTGAGATGCCGTAAAGACCCTTCCATCAGCGAGCCTTTTCAATTCCTGTGAGGGAACAAGTTCCTTTCTGTTTTCTCTAATCACACCCAGAAATCTTTCATGCAATTCATCAATAATCCTCTGGAATATCTCCCTCTCCTCAGGAGTGGAAGGCCTGAAGGGTGACCAGAAGTCCTTTTTATCTCCTGATTTTACAACCTCTCGCTGGACACCTATTTTCGACATAAGACCCTCGAGATTAAATTTCATTGCAATGACCGCTATACTGCCCGTAATAGAGGATGGCGTTGCATAGATCCTGTCACAGGCCATAGCAATGTAATAGGCCCCTGATGTCCCAAGGCCGTCTATAAGGCAGTAGGCAGGAACCTTCTTTTTATCCTTGAATCTCCTTATCTCATGGTATATTAAATCTGAGGCGTTCACCGTACCCCCTGGCGAGTTAATCCTGAGGATAAGGCCAGCAATCGCATCATCCCTCTCAGCTATCTGGAGATTCTCCTTAATCAGGGCTACCTGAGAGTCCTTTCCTTCCTCCGTGATTGTGCCTGTAATGGGGATAAAGAGTAATTTCGCCTTGCCATGACCTTCTATTACCTGTTCCCTGAGGGGTTCTTCCTTAGGAAAAAGGGAGATATTAATAACGCAGCCTGAAAGGAGAAAGGCCAAAAACAACCATAACACCCCACGGCCAAAAGTGGTGAGGTAACAGTCCAAAAGGATCTTCGATCTCTTGGGAATCATGCCTTCACCTTTCAGTGGCGAGATAACGGTTTACAGGCCATTTTCTCATAAAAAGAAAAAGGAAGCCAAGGACCCGAATTGCCTCACGAAAAATCTAAACGAAAGTTTATCGTTGCCTCATTTAAAAATCTAAACGAAATATAATAACCTCCTGACCTTAAAAATCTACATCAGGAGGTGTAGAGGTGGGATTAACGATGAAGGAAAGAAAGGCACTAACAAATGAGATTGCCCAGAGGTATAGGAGGGCAAAGAAGAAGGAAAAGGGCGTTATCCTTGATGAATTTACAGCCACTACAGGCTATAATCGAAGCTATGCCTCTTATCTGCTAAGCACTCACGGTAAAACTATACGGATAGATCCTAAAAGATATCTGAAGGCAGATTCAAGACAGAAGGTAAAAAGACGGAGAACAAGTCATTATAATCCTGTTAAGGGTATCCTCACAAAGGTCTGGTATATAATGTCCTGTCCCTGCGGCAAGAGATTAAAACCCATTCTTGCTGAGGTAATACAAAAGCTTAAGGCATTTGGTGAGATATCTATAGATGAGGCAATAGAGGAGAAACTTCTCAAGATTAGTGCATCTACCATAGACAGGCTTTTAAGGGAAGAGAAGAAGAGGTTATCCCTTAAAGGCAGGTCTCATACAAAGCCTGGCACATTACTTAAGCATCAAATACCTATAAGGACATTCTCTGAATGGGATGAGGATAAGGCAGGTTTTTTAGAGATAGACCTTGTAGCACACGAAGGAGGCAATCCCTCTGGAGAATTTATACAGACCCTTACAGCAGTGGATATACTTACAGGCTGGATAGAGATAGATGCTATAAAAAACAAGGCTCAAAAATGGGTATTTGAGGCAATTGACGGTATGAAAAAAAGATTGCCCTTTAAGCTTCTCGGTATTGATTCTGATAACGGGGCTGAGTTTATAAACGCCCATCTATACAGATATTGTCTTTCTAATGGGATAACCTTCACAAGATCAAGGAAGTACAGGAAGAATGACAACTGTTACGTGGAGCAGAAGAACTACTCTGTAGTGAGGAAATATGCAGGATATTATAGATATGATACGGAGGAGGAGCTGGAAGTATTAAGAGAGCTTTATAAATACTTGAGGCTCTACATAAACTTCTTTCAGCCAGTAATGAAACTACTTTCAAAGACGAGGGTTGGGAGTAAGGTTGTAAAGAGATACACACAGGCAAAGACACCCTATAAAAGGGTGCTTGAGGCTCCTGATATAAGGGAGGATATCAAAAAAGAACTCACAAAGCTGTATAATACTCTAAACCCTGCATGGCTTTATAGGCAGATTGTAAGATGTCAGGAAAAACTTCTTGAATTAGTAATGCTGAAGGAGGAGTTGAGAAAAATGAAAAACCATAAAACCGATAAGCCTATCTGTCATAGAAAGGCAAATTCATGTTACCATTATGTTTAGATTTTTATTTGAAGCAACGAATCAATTTCGTTTAGATTTTTAAGTGAAGCAACACTGGATTTCATTTTATCCTTTCTGTCTTGGTATAGTGAGCCTCATTCAGACCCCAAATAGGCTTCAGGCTGAAGATAGGCTGAAGGCTGAAAAAAAAGAGAAAGAAAACAGAAATTATTTCATCTTTTTTGTCTTTAACTTCAGCCTATCACCTTCAGCCTATGTTTTGTCCCTATCGCGTAGGGGATGTCTGTTGGGACTTTGAGCTTTGTGAGTTGTTGTTTTCAAAGAGCTTTCCAGTGCCACTTCTGCAAACCCCCTCCCCCCTTCAGAAATTATTA
>CAMTWD010000031.1:0-12029 GCA_947085365.1 uncultured Nitrospirota bacterium
AATCCTTTTGCTCCATGCTCAGCATTCGTCTCTCTTACCGCCTTCTCAAATTCTAACCTTGAAAAAAGTGATAGAATTTGGCTGAAAATACTGCTAAACTTATTCATATACACCTCCGGTCTGGGTTTTATTAATGCATATCTATATTACCCAGATCGGAGTTTCTATAAAAGTTATTTTGGACAAGTATGATAAAAGATATAAACAGAGTGGTAACGATGTGTGTGACTATGACAACGAAAATACTCTCTCCCCCTGGGATCAGTCCCCAGTCTTTTCTTCTGGCCCTCTTGTCTCTCCCTTAAATAGTATACCAAAACCCTCTTTACCCTCCACTGGCCGGGATTGAAAGGATCATCTCTTGGGTTTCGTGGCCCATGATATTAAGTCTGATCTTTATAGCAGGAGGGAGTCTTTCATTATCAGGGCCCCAGGTGTCAACCCAGGTGTTCTCTTCTGGATCCAGGTATTCTATATTCATAGATTTTACTGAGGGATCAAGTATGAAGGCACCCTCTCTGGACTCCTCAAGATTTTTCTCGAGAAAGAATACATTATCCTTCTCCTTCAAACCTTCATTGTCCACAAAGAGGTAAACCCATTTAAGACCTGAAAGGTCGTATATCTTACCAGTTGCAGGTATTACAGAGGTGGTTACAAATCCAATACTGTTGCCCTCTCCTGTGAAGAGAAGTCTCTCCTTCCCATCCTTGTCCACAAATTTATAAGGATAGGCCCCCCTGATAAGCCATCCCAGCCTCTCATAAACTACCCTTATCCTCTGAGAGGTCTCATCCCTTTCTGTTATCTTTTCAGTTGTCCTTGAGCTCAATCTGAATCCTGTAAATATCAAAAGTATCAGCAGAAGGAAGATAGTAAAGGCAAGGAGTATCTCCACCAAGGTAAAGCCCTTATCCTTCATCTTTCCTCACTGTTCTAAGGCTTTTTATCTCATAACGATTATTGTTGTCCCATGTGACGAAGACAGAGATTTCATAGATCCTTATACCCTCTATAGTATCAAGGAGCCTTATCTCTCTTGTTACAGTATAATCTTTTAATTCAATCCTTTCTGTACCTGGTTCAATCTTGCCTGAAAGGGCCTTTTCCATTTCTGATGTGCCTATGATTATGGCCTCTGTATAGTCTGAGGCCTTTTTTGATGTCCTGAGATTTGAGGAAAAAAGCTCCATCAGGGCAGCCACAGTAATAGCCAGAAGCACAAGGGCTACCATCACTTCTATAAGGGTAAAGCCCTTATCGGGATCTCTCAATGGAGACCTGAGAGGTAGACTTGTCAATGGCAATAAGGTAAGCCCTACCTTTTCTGTCGGTTATCTTTATAACTCCTCCTGTGCTATCACCGAGGGGGGAAAAGATCACATCCTCACCCTCTAATCTTATATCCTTAGAGATATTAATTCTGTTTATATCACCCTTAGATCTGGAGCTTATCCAGAAGGAGTTAAGTTCGGTATCGATCTTTAAGATTACAGGGGCACGCTCTGTTATTGATAAGGCCCTTGCCCTGTTGATAGTTCGCACAATATTAAGGGCTGTCTCCCTGAGGAGAAACCTTTCATAAAGTCCACCTACATTCACAAGCACAATAGCCATGAATAAGGTTACAAGGAATAGAACTACCAGTAGCTCTAAAAGGGTAAAACCTCTATTGCCAGCTTGTAATATCCTGATTTTCACCCTCACCGCCTGGGGCACCATCAGCACCATAGGAAAGAAGATCGTAGTCACCGTGCTGGCCAGGGCTTATGTAGATATAAGGCCTTCCCCATGGATCAAGAGGCACTCCTTTTTTCAGGTATGGCCCATCCCATCCAGGGACACCAGGATTTGTAACAAGGGCATTAAGACCTTCCGCTGTTGTGGGATATCTGCCTGTGTCGAGCCTGAATTGATCTAAGGCCTGACCAAGAAGTTCTATCTGAACCCTTGCTGCCTGCACTCTTCCCTTCTTCTCCCTCGCCACATATCTGGGAACAACAAGTGCTGCAAGAAGCCCAAGTATAACCATAACGACAAGAAGCTCCACAAGTGTAAAACCATTCCTTTTATAACCCTTGAGGATCTGGGTACTCTTGTCCTTCATAAAACCTCCTTCTATAGAGGTATCTCATTTATACTGAAGATGGCAAGAAGCATGGAGATAACTATAAATGCCACGATCGTTCCCATTACTATTATCATAACAGGTTCAAAGAGGCTTATAAGCCTCTTAATGTACTGAGCTACCTCCTTTTCATATCTTTCGGCAATGGTGATAAAGGTCTCTTCAAGTCTTCCAGCCTCTTCACCTACAGAGACCATCTGACATAGAAGGGGTGGAAAGGCACCACTCTCCTTAAGAGGATTCGCAACCCCTCTTCCCTTTCTCACGCCCTCTTCAATGGGTCTCAGCCTTTTAGAGATAATCCTGTTGCCAGATACATCCCTGGCAAGTCTTATGGAATCAAGTAGGGGTACACCTGCCTGAAGAAGGCTTCCCAGTGTCCTTGAGAATCGTGCGATTATAAGCCTCAAGTATATCTCTTTTAAAAAGGGTATCTTCAACTTTATCTCATCAATAAAGTCTCTGCCCTTTGGAGATCCTGCAGATATTTTCAGGGCTAAGCCTGCAAGGATAATTATTAATCCAATAATCCACCAGTAAGATTGAAGCACGGAGCTTGCAGAGAAGACGAGCTGGGTAGTTAAAGGTATAACAGCACCGAGTTCTTCAAACATCTTTTTGAATCTCGGTATAACATAAAATACAATAACTCCCAGGGCTGTTAAACCTACACCTGTAAGGAGGGCTGGATATAGGAGTGCACCTTTGATCTCTTCCTTTGTTGATATATTTATCTCTAAGAATTCCTCAAGCCTTTTAAGGCTATCTTCCAGGGCTCCACTGAGTTCTCCAGCCCTTATCATATTCAGATAGACTGTCGAGAATTCCCTGTGTTTTGCCAGTGCCTGGGACAGGGATAAACCTTGCTCAATATCTCTATAGATTTTTAATATAATCTCGCGCATCCGAGGTCTTGCTGAATGCTCGGAAAGAATCCTGAGTGCCCTATCCACAGGAACCCCTGCCTCAAGGAGGCTCCTTAATTCCTGGGTAAAGGCAAGGATATCTTTATCACCTATCCTTTTAAATAAGGGCCTTCTGGAAGGAATCTCTCTTATCTCAACGGGTATGAGTCCCCTCTCCTTCAGGAGATTCTTTATTGAGTCCAGATCTTGTGCCTCAATCTCCTCTCTTAACCTCATACCAGAGGTATTTACAGCCTTTATAATGTAAAGAGGCATCAGTCCTGAAAGACCCTCCTGTAGAGATAATCTATATGTCTCAGATAATAGGTGAGGTCAAAGGCCTTCTCGATTTCATGAGGTGTAAGGTATTTTGTCACTTCCGGATCATTCATGAGTAATGTCTTAAAGTCCATTTCCCTCTTCCAACTCTCCATGGCATTCCTCTGGACGAGCCTGTAGGCCTCTTCTCTGGTAAGGCCTTTTTCTACGAGCATAAGGAGAATCCTCTGGGAATTGTAAAGGCCATAACTTCTTGATATATTTCTCATCATCCTTTCAGGGTAAACCCTCAGGTCTTTCAGGATACCTGTCAGTCTTGTGAGCATGTAGTCTATGAGGATCGTGCTGTCAGGGATGATTATCCTCTCAACGGATGAATGGGAGATATCCCTTTCATGCCACAGGGCGATATTGTCGAGGCCTGCCATGAGATTTGCCTTTACTACCCTTGCAAGACCTGAGAGGTTTTCAGCCCCCACAGGATTCCTCTTGTGTGGCATAGCTGATGAGCCCTTCTGCCCTTCTGTAAAGGGCTCTTCTACTTCAAGGACTTCAGTCCTTTGAAGATGGCGGATCTCTACAGCAATCTTCTCGATAGTGCCTGCAAGGATTGCCAGTGCTGAGAGGTATTCGGCATGTCTGTCCCTTGGAATTACCTGTGTGGCTACTGGTTCTGGCCTTAGACCGAGTTTCTCACAGACCCTTTCTTCTATCTCTGGAGGTATATTCGAAAAGGTTCCAACAGCCCCTGAGATCTTTCCAACACTTATGGTCTCCCTTGCCTGCTGAAGCCTTCTAAGGTTTCGCTTCATCTCCTCATACCATATACAGAATTTTAACCCAAAGGATGTGGGCTCTGCATGAACACCATGGGTCCTTCCCATGCAAGGTATTTCTTTATATTTCAATGCTTTTTCTTTAAGAACATTAAGTAACACTTTAATATCATCTATTATAATATCAAGGGCCTCTCGCATAAGAAGGCTGAGGGCCGTATCCACGATGTCGTAGGAGGTAAGACCTTTATGAATATATCGTGATTCAGGGCCCACCTTCTCAGAGACTGATTGTAAAAAGGCTATAACATCATGTTTTACTGTATTCTCGATCTCCTCAATCCTTTTGAGGTCAAAGCCTGCCCTCTCCTTTATAATCTTCAGGCTCTCCTCAGGTATCTCCCCAAGTTCATGCCATACCTCACAGACAGCAATCTCCACATCAAGCCATTTTCTGAACTTATTCTCCTCTGACCAGAGCCTTCCCATTTCCGGTCTTGTGTAGCGTTCAATCATGAGATCAGACTCCTTTACTTAATCGTTCTATTAACGAATAAGGCAGTCCTGCCTTCCTCATCTTTTGCTGTGTAAGTTCTATATTATAGGGGACTCGTATAAAGTCCACTTCGGTTCCATTAAAGATAACATAACAAGCCCTGGGATCTCCATCTCTGGGCTGCCCAACACTCCCTGCATTAATAATGTATCTTGAATCCCTGTTAAATTTACAGGGCCTCTCATAACGGACAGAAATCTGCCTTGAGCCGGTCATCTCCACTACAAAGGGATAGTGACTGTGACCAATGAAGCATAGCTTCTCCTGAAAATAATAAAAATTCCTGTGGGCATCACTTAGTGTCAGTATGTAATTCCACTCTTCAGGGGCCCTCGGTGAGGCATGAACAAGGAAGATATCAATTCCCTCTCTCTTAGAGGATAAAGTGAGAGGAAGGTTTTTCAAGAAACCCTTTGCCCTTTCACTCATAACAGATCTTGTCCAGAGGATTGCCTCCCTGGCTGCATCGTTAAAATATTCTTCAAGTTCAGGATCAATAACAGCCCTGTCATGATTCCCTTGAACAAGTATAGAGCATTGCTCCATTAAGATTTCAAGAACTGGTTCAGGATCTGGTCCATAACCAACCGCATCGCCAAGGAAAATCTTCTCCTTTATACTCCTCTGGGACATATCAGAAATTACTGCCTTCAGTGCCTCAAGATTTCCATGTGCATCAGAGAGGATGGCAATCATGGGAGATCCTTCACAGTCTTTTTATCAGCCTTAGAGGGTGCCATTGTCTTTGCTATCCCGTCAAGGATACCGTTTATGAAGGAAGGTGACTCCTGAGAGGCGTATCTCTTTGCTATCTCTATTGCCTCATTTATTGATACAGCCACTGGTATATCCTCCCGGTAAAGGAGTTCATAGGTAGCAAGCCTCAGGATATTTCTATCTACAGCAGCCATCCTTTCAAGACTCCAATGTTCAGCAAATCTCTCAAGGATTCTGTCTATTTCCTCTAATTTGCTAACCGTTCCGTAGAAGAGTTCTTCTGAAAATGCCCGGACATCATCAGGTTCCATGCGCATTGCCCAGAATTCCTGGAGCTCTCTTTTATCAGGTATACGACCAGTAAAATCATACTGGAAGAGGAGCTGGAGTGTACATTCCCGGGCCCTTCTCCTCTTCATAAAATTAAAGCTTCTTCATAACCTGGGCCATCTCAATAGCTGTCATGGCTGCATCCCAGCCTTTGTTACCAGCCTTTGAACCAGCCCTCTCTATAGCCTGCTCAATAGTGTCTGCTGTTATTATTCCAAAGGCAACGGGAATACCTGTCTCAAGACTGACATGGCTGATCCCCTTTGAGACCTCTGCTGCCACATATTCAAAATGAGGGGTTGCCCCCCTGATCACTGTACCAAGGCATATGATTGCATTGTATATACCCTTTTTTGCAGCAACCTTTGCAATAAGGGGTATCTCAAAGGCACCAGGTACCCTCACTATATCAATCTCCTTTTCATCAGCTCCATGTCTTAAAAGACAGTCCTTGGCACCCTCAAGGAGTCTTTCAGTAATAAATTCATTAAATCTGCTGACCACAATGCAGAACTTTAATCCCTTTGCCTGGAGTTCTCCCTCGATTATCTTCATATCCCCTCCTTCATACATTTTCCAGTAGATGGCCCAGTTTTTTCTTCTTTGTCCTTAGATATATAAGGTTCTTTTCATGGGGTTTGATCTCAATGGGGACGCGTTCTACAACCTTCAATCCATATCCTTCAAGACCAACAATCTTCTTTGGATTGTTTGTCATAAGCCTCATCTGTTTTACACCCAAATCAACAAGTATCTGTGCACCTATACCATAATCCCTCAGGTCTGGTTTGAAACCAAGTCTTATGTTTGCCTCAACAGTATCAAGACCTTTATCCTGAAGCTCGTAGGCCTTCAGTTTATTTTCAAGACCTATCCCCCTTCCCTCCTGTCTCATATAAAGTATTACACCCTTACCCTCCTTTTCTACCATCTGCATTGCCCTGTGAAGCTGTTCTCCACAATCACACCTCTTTGAGCCAAAGACATCTCCAGTAAGGCACTGGGAATGAACCCTTACAAGCACAGGTTCATCAGAATTAATTTCTCCCTTTACAAGGGCGATGTGGATATTGGGGTCAACTAAGTTTGAATAGGCAATAGCAGTAAACTCACCGTAATCAGTGGGGAGCTTTGTCTGTGCCACCCTTTTGATGAGCCTCTCGGTCCTCATCCTGTACTTAATAATGTCCTTTATCGTGACTATCTTGAGTCCGTGCCTCTTGGCAAACTCCATTAACTCAGGGACCCTTGCCATTGTTCCATCATCATTCATTATCTCGCAGATGACACCAGCAGGGTAGAGTCCTGCAAGTCTTGCGAGGTCAACAGAACCCTCTGTATGGCCAACCCTCTGAAGCACACCCCCTGGTTTTGCCTTCAAGGGGAAGACATGTCCTGGTCTTGCCAGGTCTTCTGGCCTTGTCTTCGGATCAATTGCTGTGAGGATGGTCCTTGCCCTGTCATGGGCAGATATCCCAGTGGTAACACCCCTCTTTGCCTCAATAGATACAGTAAAGGCAGTACCATAGGGAGAGGAGTTCTCATCAGTCATCATCGGAAGCTTTAATTCTTCCACCCTTTCGGGAGTGAGACTCAGACATATAAGACCCCTCCCATATTTGGCCATAAAATTGATTGCCTCAGGTGTAACCTTCTCAGCAGCCATACAGAGGTCTCCTTCGTTCTCCCTGTCCTCATCATCCACAAGTATAATCATCCTTCCCTTCTGGAGCTCCTCAATGGCCTCCTCTATTGTGTTAAACTTGTATTCCATAAGACACCTCCTTAATCAGCAAGGCTTACCCCCTCCCTTTTGAAAAGGGGGAGGGACTCTAAGTATCTCATCACATATTTTCCTATTATATCAGCTTCAAGGTTGACTGTGTCACCCTGGTCTTTAAATCCCAGTGTAGTGAGCCTTGCAGTATGAGGGATTATCACAAGGGTAAAATAATCCCTGAAGACCTCTACAACCGTGAGACTTATACCATCAACAGCTACAGAACCCTTTGGAACAAGGTATTTGAGAAATTCCTTGGGTGCCTCTATCTCTAAGTGTATGACCTCTCCTACCTCTCTTCTTGAGCGGATCCTGCCAAGACAATCCACATGACCTGTTACTATATGACCACCAAAAGAATCTCCTGCCTTCATAGAGGGCTCTACATTTACCATCGAACCAGGTTTTAGTTTACCAAGATTGGTAACTCTCAGGGTCTCTCCTGATAGATCAAAGGCCACAACGCCATCCTTTATATCAACCACTGTAAGACATACTCCATTTATAGCAATGCTATCTCCGATAGCGGATTCCTTTGAAAGGCCTGTCTCCACATAGAGTCTGCTAATCTCGCCCATCTGTTTTATAGAGATAACCCTTCCAAGCCCTTTTATTATCCCTGTAAACATCTACTTCCCAACCTCGATATGAAAATTATAGGTCTTTTTATAGAGATCAAAGAGATTTACTGTCTCTGTCCATCCTGTCTCGATCACATATCTTCCCCTCGTGCCTGAGATGGAGACATCTGTCTCCGTGATGGGTATCCCCAGCTCCTGTGCCTGGGCAATCACCTGAGGAAGGATCTTTTCCTGCTGGTCTTCAAATCTTGAGATATCCTCCAGTTTTGCTTTAAAGGCATAATATCTGTAATAGGGTTCACCAAGCTTTATCCCTGAATATATAAGAAGAATAAAGATACCGAGACAGAGTAGAGACTTTAAGATCTTCATCTTATAATCTTTCCTATCCTTTCAAATCTCACCCTATGCCTTTCATTGTCCCACGACCAGTATATTATCATTGCCTTTCCCTTAACATCCTTCAGATCCACATATCCCCAGTATCTGCTATCATAACTCTGGTCCCGATTGTCACCCATAACAAAGAGTTTATCTTTTGGCACTATATAAGGTCCAAAATTGTCTCTCGGCTCAAAGGGATTGCTTATCCTTGATCTCGTGTGCTGGACATAGGGCTCATTTAAAGGCCTTCCATTCACATATACCACCTTATTCTTCTCTTCCACCACATCTCCCTCAATGGCTATTACCCTTTTTATAAAGTCCCTGCTGGGGTCTTCAGGATATCTGAAGACTATTATATCCCCCCTCTGGGGCTTTCTAAATACGAGTATCCTCTTATCAGAAAAAGGCAGTTTAATGCCATAGATAAACTTATTTACAAGCAAGTGATCACCCACCAGGAGGGTAGGTATCATTGAGCCGGAAGGGATCTTGAAGGCCTGCACCACATAAGCCCTTATAATGAGGGCTATGATAAGTGCAGTGATTATGGCCTCGATATATTCCTTAAATATCTGCTTCTTCGTCTTCTTCATTCATCCCTCCACCTTCAAAACTGCTAAAAAGGCCTCCTGAGGAACCTCGACCTTTCCAACCTGTTTCATCCTCTTCTTACCCTCCTTCTGTCTTTCAAGAAGCTTCTTTTTTCTCGTAACATCTCCTCCGTAACACTTTGCAAGGACATCCTTTCTCAAGGGCTTTATGGTCTCCCTTGCTATGACCCTGCTTCCGATAGCAGCCTGGATGGCGACCTCAAAGAGTTGTCTTGGGATCGTCTCCCGCAACTTTGCTACAATCTGGCGTCCTTTATAATAAGCCTTGTCTCTGTGGACAATCAAGGAGAGGGCATCAACCCTCTCTCCGTTAAGGAGTATGTCAAGTTTTACAAGATCAGAGGGCCTGTAGCCTCCAAACTCATAATCCATTGATGCATATCCCTTTGATAGGGACTTGAGTTTATCATAAAAATCCCAAAGTATTTCATTAAGGGGCATCTCATAAACCAGCATCACCCTATCTCTGCCAATATAATGGAATTCCCTCTGTTCACCCCTCTTTTCTCTACAGAGTTCCAAGATTGGTCCGATAAATTCCTGTGGCAGGAATATCGTGACCTTTACATAGGGTTCTTCAATCACCCTGTATCTCTGGGGCAACTTTGAAGGATTATCAATAAATATCTCCTTATTCTGTTCATCGATAATCCTGTAGACCACAGTGGGTGCTGTGCTTATTAAGGAAAGGCCGAATTCCCTTTCGAGCCTCTCCTTTATTATCTCCATATGAAGGAGTCCAAGAAATCCACATCTGAAGCCGAATCCAAGGGCATTGGATGACTCAGGCTCAAATATAAAGGAGGAATCATTGAGTCTCATCTTCATAAGGGCATCCTTTAAGGACTCATACTCCTGAGAGTCAGTGGGATAAAGCCCGCAGAATACCATGGGTTTTATCTCTCTAAAACCTGGAAGGGGGGCTGAAGCAGGCCTGAGGCTCTCTGTGATGGTATCTCCAATCCTTGTATCAGAGAGATTCTTTATCCCAGCCACTATATATCCCACCTCTCCTGCAGAAAGCTCTTCCACCGGCCTCATTTTTGGAGTGAGGATTCCTATCTCTGTGACCTCAAAGTCCTTATTATTTGACATAAGTCTTATCTTCATTCCCCTTCTCAGGGTTCCATCAAATATCCTGACAACCACTATCACACCCTGATAATTGTCATACCAGGAATCGAATATCAATGCCCTCAGAGGGGCTGTCCTATCACCCTTTGGAGGAGGTATCCTCTTTACAATTGCCTCAAGGATCTCCTCGGTGCCAATACCTTCCTTTGCTGAGGCAAGTATTGCCTCAGAACAATCTATAGCAAGGGTATCCTCAATCTGGTTCTTCACCTTTTCAGGATCAGCAGATGGAAGGTCTATCTTGTTGATAACAGGGATTATCTCGAGATTATTCTCCATAGCAAGATAGGCATTTGCTATTGTCTGGGCCTCAACACCCTGGGTTGCATCTACCACGAGGAGACAACCCTCGCAGGCAGAAAGACTCCTTGAAACCTCATAGGAAAAATCCACATGCCCTGGCGTGTCTATAAGATTTAGTGTATAAGTTCTGCCATCCCTTGCAGTATAATTAAGTGTTGCTGTATGGGCCTTGATGGTTATACCTCTCTCCCTTTCGAGGTCCATTGAGTCAAGGACCTGTTCAACCATTTCTCTTTTGGGGATAGTTCCTGTGAATTCCAGAAGTCTATCAGCCAGTGTGGATTTTCCATGATCTATGTGGGCTATGATGGAAAAATTTCTAATGAGTTCCTTTTCAGGCATTCCTTAATGCCAAACCTGCTGCCCCTATGAGACCCCCGTCATCACCCAGGGCAGAGGGCAGGATCTTTGTATGTTCAAAAAGCTCTTTAAATGCCCTTTTCTGGGCCTCTTTCAATGCCTCTTGAATATAAATATTCCACATTCCTGTTAGGCCACCTGTGAGGATTATGGCCTGGGGGCTGAAGATGTTAATGACATTTGCAATACCTATACCAAGGTATTTACCTGCCTCCTTAATAAGCTCTCTGGAAAAGGAATCTCCTTCCAGTGCAATCCTGTAAACCTCTTCAGGGGTGATCCTGTAGATGTTACCTTCACATGAAGACCTGAGTTCTGTCTCAATACCTTCCATGAGGCCTTTTAATGCCCTCTCCACAATAGCACGACCTGAGGCATAGAGTTCCAGACATCCCACATTACCACAGGCACATATATCACCATTAGAAACTATAGTCATATGACCTATCTCAGCAGAAAAAGGTGCAAGCCCTCCCCTACAGACTACACCTCCCCCAATTCCTGTTCCGAGGGTCATAAGTACAAAATCTTCATATTCTTTACCCGCTCCAATCCATGCCTCTCCATAGGCAGAGGCATTTGCATCATTTTCGACAATCACCTTCTCAAGGGGAATCTCTTTTTTTATAACACTTACGATATCTACCCCCTCAATAGAAGGGATATTTGGTGATCTTGATACACCTCTCTTTGAGGCATTTATAACTCCTGCCAGGGCAATACCCATTGTCTTTATCTGAGGGGCGTGAAGCCTCTTAATCATCTCTATGAGGATTTTGATGGGATCGCTTCCTGTTGGTTCCTTTAATTTCTCTTTTATCACCCCATTTCTGTCAACTACCGCAACCCTGATATTTGTCCCACCAATGTCAGCAGCAAGAACCAAGCCATCAGTCTTTTCTTCTGCCTGAACTTCTCTCTCAGACATATTTCCTCCTCAAGGATTAAAAGGGATATCAGAGAAGTTGTGGAATATAATACTGAAATCTCTGCAGAATAATTTTATCACAATGGTGCAGTTAGAGTAAACAGAGCGCATCAAAAGAGGTGAAGATTTGGTTAATTGAGATTTTATCTTTTAGAGCGGTAACATTCATGCATGAGAAGTCTCCGTTTTAGATCGAGACCCAGTGAATAACCACAAAGTCTTCCGTCAGAACCTATAATCCTGTGGCACGGTAG
>CAMTWD010000032.1:0-5000 GCA_947085365.1 uncultured Nitrospirota bacterium
ACAAGGTTAATTGAATTTAAAGGAGAAGAGATTAAAGGTGGCGAAGTAGTTATGGGAAGATGCATCTATCCCTTTCATCCCTCTTTAAAGGACAGGGCCTTGAAATATCTCGATATGCAGTTTAAGAGATACCTGAAGAATGAAAACCCCGGGGGCAATATAAATACCTTTTTAAAGGATGCATCCACTGTATTCAATACCGTATGGATTACCCTTATGGCAGGTGAAACGAGATAATAGGGATAGGATAAGGTGGCGAAGGGCAGGTCCATAAAGGAATGGCCAGAGGATGAAAGACCGAGAGAGAGGCTTCTGGCAAAAGGGGCTGAAGGCCTTTCCAATGCCCAGCTCATGGCAATTGTCCTGAGGACTGGTGGAGCGGGAAAGACATCCATAGAACTTGCCATGGAGCTGATTGATAGGTTCAGGACCCTTCAGAGGATTGATGAGGCCTCCATGGGTGAACTTATTAATATCAAGGGGATGGGTCCTGCTAAGATAGCCCAGCTCAAGGCTGCCTTTGAACTCGGTAGAAGGCTCTTAAGGGAAAGGTCTGACAGTGGTATCATCCTCGGAAGCCCTTCAGAGGTCTATGACTATTACAGTCCAAGATTCAAGGGGCTGAAAAAGGAGGTCTTTTACTGTGCCATACTCGATACAAAGAACAGACTGATAAAGGATATAAAGGTATCTGAAGGCACCCTCACAAACTCACTGATCCATCCCAGGGAGGCCTTCAAGGAGGCTATAAAAGAATCAGCAAATTCTGTTATATTTATTCATAACCATCCCAGTGGAGATCCCTCACCCAGTCCTGATGATCTAAGGGTGACGGAGATACTTGTTGAGGCCGGAAGGATCATAGGGATAAAGGTCCTTGACCATGTGATTATAGGGGAAGGAAGATACAGGAGTCTTTTAAGCAAGTGTTAAAACTCTCACCTTTCAGTGGCGAGGTAACAGTAAGAAGGAGGTTTGAAGATGGCAAGGATTAAGAGGGCACTCATAAGTGTATCGGACAAAAGGGGCATAGTGGAATTTGCCAAGGCCCTGTCAGAGATGGGAATCGAGATCATCTCCACTGGAGGCACAAGAAGGACACTGGTGGATTCAGGGATACCAGCAAAGGAGATCTCTGAATACACAGGCTTCCCCGAGATGCTCGAGGGAAGGCTCAAGACCCTCCATCCAAAGGTTCATGGAGGGCTCCTTGCAAGGAGGGATAACCCTGAAGATCTGGAATCCTTGAAAAGGCACGGTATTGAGTTGATTGACATGGTTGTCGTGAATCTCTACCCCTTTGAGACCGTAACAGCAAAACCTGATGTCACCTTTGAGGAGGCTATTGAAAATATAGACATAGGTGGTCCAACAATGCTCAGAGCTGCTGCGAAGAATTTCAAGGATGTGGTTGTCGTTGTTGACCCTGAGGATTACCAATCCATTATTGAGGAGTTAAAAACCCGTGGAGGAGAGATAAGTTATGAGACGAAACTGAGGCTTGCAAAAAAGGTCTTTGCCCATACAGCACGATATGACTCTATCATCTCAAATTATCTTGCAACTGTTACAGGCGATGAATTCCCTGAGAGATACAATCTTCCATTGAGAAAGGTATCTTCCCTGAGATACGGAGAGAATCCCCATCAGAAGGCCTGCCTCTACAGTGAGGACCTCGGAGGCCTCAGTCTTATAGATGCCGAGATCCTGCAGGGAAAGGAGATGTCCTTCAATAATTATCTCGATGCCCATGCAGCACTCATGCTCTGCCTTGAATTTGATAGACCGGCCTGTGCAATCATAAAGCACAACAATCCCTGCGGTGTTGCTATAGGAGATAATGCAAAAGAGGCCTATATAAAGGCCTGCAAGACTGATCCCATCTCGGCCTTTGGAGGCGTTATTGCCTTCAATACCCCTGTTGATGGAGAGGTAGCAGAGGAGATAATAAAACTCTTCGTGGAGGTAATAATTGCACCGGATTTTGACAGGTCAAGTCTTGAGGTATTCTCCAAAAAACCAAATATAAGACTCCTGAGACTCTCTGATATGAAAAGGCCTTTGAAGTCCTGGGATGTGAAGAGGATTGCCGGAGGATTTTTGATACAGGAGTGGGATACCCTTAAGGTGGACATCAAGAGTCTTAAGGCAGTAACAAAGAGACAGCCCACACCAGAGGAATATGAGGCCCTTGACTTTGCCTGGAAGGTAGTAAAACATGTAAAATCCAATGCCATAGTCTATGCCTTCAAGGACAGGACTGCTGGTATAGGAGTTGGACAGACCAGTAGGGTCTTTTCAGCCAGAATTGGCTCAATCCTTGCACAACAACCTCTAAAGGGTTCTGTGGCAGCCTCTGACGGATTCTTTCCCTTCAGGGATGGGATTGATATCCTCCATGAAGCTGGTGTCACAGCAGTGGTCCAGCCCGGGGGTTCTCTTAAGGATGAAGAGGTAATAAAGGCAGCCGATGAATATGGAATGGCAATGATTATCACTGGCAAAAGACACTTCAGACATTAAAGTAGGCATGAGGTCCTTTAAGGAGATAAAAGAGAGGTATCAATTCACTGAAGAGGACAGAAGGCGGCTTGAGTCCTTAAGGCCTCTTATGCTCAGTGCAGCTGAGGAGGTGATGGAGGGACTCAGCACCTGGATACTCAGTGATAAAGAGGCCTCAGGATTCTTTACGGATGAGGCAAGGAAAAGACATATCTTCTCAGCCCAGAAACAGTGGTTTATAGACCTCTTCTCAGGCACCTATGACCACAGATATTTTGAGAGGCTCATAAAGATTGGCTCTGTTCATCTGAAGGCAAATGTAGACGCCCATTTCATGAACCGGTCAATAAACCTTATCAGAAATACCTGCATAAATATAATCTTAAACAGACTTGATGAGCCACCAGAAGAGAAGACCAGAAAGATAATATCCTTTGAAAAGATACTTGATATAAACCTTGATGTTATCACCTCAGCCTATATAGAAGAAGAGCTCAAGACCTATTCACCTGTCTACAAGGTAAAGAGCAGACTTATTGAGTTTGCAGAGACATTCTCTCAGTCCATGAACTTTGTGCTGGTTCTTTCTCTCATTGGTCTGACTATAGGTGTAATCATAATGTTCATAACAGATATAAAGGTCATCCTTCAAGGGGAACTCTACAAAGGTATCATCTCTGCCCTTGGTTCACTTCTGATCCTGTGGGTTATGATTGAGCTTGTGAATACAGAGATATCTCATCTAAGGGGAGAAAAGTTCCATATAAGTATATTTATAGGGGTTGCCCTTATAACCATGATCAGAGAGACGATGATAGCAACCCTTAAGCACGAGAGACCAGAAATCATCTATTATCTTATTGCAGCCGTGCTTGTTATAGGTTTTATCTACTGGCTTGTAACAAAGGCGGAGGTGAAAAGGAGATGAAGGTCCTTGTAATTGGTGGAGGAGGAAGGGAGCATGCCATAGTATGGAAGCTCAGTCAGTCCAATCTCGTGGATAAGATATATGCCATGCCAGGAAATGCGGGGATTGCCGAGATTGCAGAATGTGTGGAATTGCACCCAGCGGACTTTTCGTCAATCCTGGATTTTGTGAAATACGAGTGGATTGACCTCACCATAGTGGGTCCTGAAGAACCGCTGGCAAAGGGTATTGCTGATGCCTTCCAGAAGGAGGGAAGGAGGATCGTTGGTCCCACACAGAAGGCTGCACAGCTGGAATCGAGCAAGGTCTTTGCAAAGGATTTTATGAAGAGATATGGCATCCCTACAGCAGAATACAGGGTATTCAGTTCCTATCTCCATGCAGAGGATTACATAAAATTCAGGGGGGCACCAATAGTAGTGAAGGCTGATGGCCTTGCAGCTGGAAAAGGTGTATTTGTGGCAAAGACTGTTGATGAGGCCATTGAGGCCGTAAGATTAATAATGAAAGAACAGATCTTCGGAAAGGTCGGAGAGAGGGTCGTCATAGAGGATTATATTGAAGGTGAAGAGGCATCCTTTATGGCCTTCACAGACGGAAAGACCATCCTCCCCATGGTGAGCTCTCAGGATCACAAAAGGGTCTTTGACAACGATGAAGGGCCAAACACAGGAGGAATGGGTGCCTACAGTCCAGCACCTGTCATTACCGAACAGATAAGGAGAAAGGTGTTATCAAAGATAATGGTTCCACTGATGAAAGGATTAAAAGCAGAGGGGATTGAATACAGGGGGATTATATATGTAGGGCTTATGATAAAAGATGGAGAGCCCTATGTCCTGGAATTCAACTGCCGCTTTGGAGATCCCGAGACCCAGCCTGTTCTCATGCGACTCCGCTCCGATCTCGTGAAGGTATGCCTTGCCATCACGGAACAGAAACTCCATGAGACAAGACTTCAGTGGAGAAAAGAGGCCTCTGTATGTGTTGTCCTTGCCTCAAAGGGTTATCCTGGTAAATATGAAAAGGGCATCCCAATTCATGGCCTCGAACTCCTCAAGGGCAGAAAGGACATAATGGTATTTCATGCTGGCACCACCTTCCAGGATGGAAGGATTGTAACTGCTGGTGGAAGGGTTCTCGGAGTAACAAGCCTTGGAAAAGATATAAAAGATGCTGTCCAGAGGGCCTACAGTGCGGTGGAACTTATAAACTTTGAGGGAATGCATTACAGAAAAGACATTGCAAAAAGGGCTCTCAACCGTTATTTAGCCACTAAATAGGAGTAACGATTCAGTATCTCGCTTAGAAGTGCCCACTGTTACTTCGCCACTAAGCTGGTATAGCCATTTTTATCGCCACTGGGGTGGTGTTGACACCTTTAATCTATTTATGATAGATTGATACATCATTAAAGTTAATCGGTGGCGAAGTAACAGTTGGTGGCGAGGTAACAGTCTTAGTGGCGAAGTAAGAGTTGCGGGTGTAGCTCAGCTGGTAGAGCACAACCTTGCCAAGGTTGGGGTCACGGGTTCGAATCCCGCCACCCGCTCCATGAGTCTTTCTGGCG
>CAMTWD010000033.1:0-3543 GCA_947085365.1 uncultured Nitrospirota bacterium
CCCTTTTTAATCCACCGCCCACCACCGACAACTACACGTAGGTGGTGACACTCTTTCCTACACGACGCTCTTCCGATCTATAGGGGGTTGAAAGGATTAACAATTTTCTATCTCTATTTCAAGGTAGCGAGGTAACAGTTCAAGGGACGGGAATCTCCCTGATCCTTCCACCTTCTGAAAGCACCACAGCATCCTCCCTGATTCTAAGGATTATAGCCCTTCCGAGACTATCCCCTTCCTTCAAGAGAAGGCTATTTATAATGGCAATCCTGAATCCTTCACTTACAAAGACAAGGGTTATCTTTGGTTCAACTGTTACCTCGCCACTAGGCGAGGAGGGTGGAGGTGCTATCTCCTGAAGGGGTACTGATGGAAATGCCCTTTTCGGAACCCTGAAAGGTGATTTAAGATAAGGTGGTATAAAAGGCCTCCTTATCTCGGGAAGATCAAGGCGGTAAGGAAACTCTGCAATTCTTAACTCCTCAGGAGAAGTCAGCCCCCTGTAAATTAATGGCCCAGCAAGGGTTCCTACAAAAAGGGACAGGACAATAAGAATATAGGGGCTCAGATACAGCAAGAGAAATCTATTCTTTGTCATCCTTTCACCCATGTACCTTTCCCAAACAACGAAGATTTTTTCGGGATCCCCTCCGGCCCAACACATCCTCTAATGTTATCTCGCCCAGAAGTATGGATCCCCGTGGACTGAGGTTGTGGAGGCTTCAGAGAGGGAAGATTAATCATCTTTATGGTTCCTGAGAACTGCACCATATTGTTGCCCTGCTCATCAACAGTTATTATCAGCTTATTTACCCTGAGACTGGGAAGGAGAAGGCTCTCAAGGAGGTTAATCCTCTTTACAAACTCTCTGTAATAATCAATTGATCCCTGGGCAGTAAATCCTATAGAGAGGACATTATCTGAGGTCTGAAATTCTGTTACAGTAATCTTATAAGAGGGAAATTCCTTCTTCAGAAGATCCAGCCTCTCCACTATCAAGAACTCCTCATCCTTTCCTGAGGGAAGATAGGCCTTTAAAGTCCCTATCTTCTTCTGCAGGATCTCCTGCTCCTCCCTTACCTGAGAGGCAGTCTTAAGGCTCTTTTCTATGAGTTGTAGAAGCTTATCTGTTGCCTTTAAATAGTTGTTTGAAATAAGGAAAAAACTGGCTGAAAGACCCACAAGGATACCCATCAGGATGTGAGTATAAAGGGCCTTCTTTAAATATTTAAAGTATGGAATCATCTCTTGAGAGACTCTGCAAGTCTAAATTGTATATCTATATCAAAGCTCCCATCAGCCATAGAGAATCTCTTATTCACGACATCCCTGATTATCTCAGGGTCTTTCTTATTTATAGCCTTTAGAAGATTATTAAAAGAGATCAGCATGGCTGTATGGCTCTCTGAGGAGAACCTTCCGGATATCCTTACATTTATTGTATTTCCAGAGCGAGAGATATCAATGCCCTTAAGATCAATCCCCTCTAAGGGATAACCTGATATATCCCTCAGCACTTCAGAGATGAAGATCCCTTGCTCATTTATAAGAAAATCCGAAAGGGATTTAAGTGCCTTTGCCTCAGCAACATCCCTGTTATAGGACTCTATAAACCTTGCAAGGGCACGATGCTTTGTAAGCATCCCCCTGATCTCCTCTCTCATTGATTGAGCTGAGATAAAGTCTTTCAGTCCTAGGACTAAAAAGATAAAAAATAAAAATGTAAAGATAGTTGCATTTACTCTCAATACCTTCCTTAATAATCTGAATCTCCTGTAATCTGGAGGTAAAAGACTTTTAGAGGGAGAAGGATAAAGGCCTCCTACAGGAATAAGGTATTCCCACAAACTGTTATCTTCACCACCTGTTAGCTCACCATTAAGTGGTGTAGCGAAGGAAGGGCTGTAACGGAGGTCCTTCGGTATCTCGAGCACTGTCACCCTGAGACCTCCTATAGAAGAGGGCACATCCTTAAAATTGCCAGCAAGGAGTATCTCTTCAGGAGGTATCCTGAGATTCTGGATACAGTGGGTTATGGACATCTCAATTCCCTGTATATCCAGGCTCGTGAGCCCCTTTTCAAAACTCGTGAGTTTTCTTGTAAAAAGGATAATCCCATCCTTCACAAGAAAGATATTTTTGTCCTCTGTCTCAAAGAGACAGAGAAGGGGTTTTGGTGAGACCTTTATCAGAGAGGCTACACAGGAAGGGGCATCAAAGATAGCAGTAACATTCTTTCCGTGCAGGAGAAACTTCTCTACAATCTCGTCTATCTCTTTTCTGGGTGTCCTCAGAACAGAGATGATCCTTGTCCTCTTATTTTCTATGACCTTCTCTCCAAGATCTGAAAAGGTATAGTAAAAGTTAGGGTAGATCCTCCTCATCTCGGCTTCCACAAGCCTCTGAAGGTCCTTGCCCTTCACAGGTGGAAGATTCAGAAGCTCTTGAGTGAGTTCAGAAAAATCTATTGCAACAATAAAATCCCTGTGCTTGGTAGAGGAGAGAAAGGTATCAAGTCCATCGGTGGGGATTGTGAGGGCCTTATGGATTACAAAACCTCTTCCCTTCCTTGAGGCCTCCAGGACCTTTACAGAACTGCCCTCAATACTCAGAACCACAGGCATAAACTATTTTTACCATGAAAGATAGGGGAAATCAAGAGGCAAGTTTATGCCGAAAAATAGAGATAGAAATTCCCCAATAGTCCCCTCTCCCTTGACAGGACCTCCCTCTCCCTCTCCCCAAAGGGGAGAGGGATCCCCAAAAAATCAAAGATTTTTGGGGGCAGCGGTAGGGAATAGAAAATAGGGGGTTGAAAGAATTAACAATTTTCTATCTCTATTTCAGGGTTTATGGCTACAGAGATCGTTACCATCCCATTAAGGATTTATTTAACAAAGTGATTAAAATAGCCGGTATACCAAACTTCAATCTTCAACACTATCTTACCTTTCTTAAAAAGGAGAGGGAGTTACTATATTAATAAACAATATGGTTTAGCTGGGCCTGAAAGTACAGTAGGCAAGATCCTAAAGCGTAAGGGTAAAAAGAGGCGTAAGGTTTTTATCCAGCCTTCTGGAGGATTCCTTTTGCCTTCTCAAAGTCAGTAAGAGTGGAATGTGTCTTGCCCCTTTTGACTTCTTTGTCAAAGGAAGCAAATATCATATCCCATACAGCGTCATGAGGGTTATCCGTGAATTTATTTATAATGACAATAAAAATCAGTTGGTATTCTGCACTCTATTTTGCTTTGATTTGCCGTTCCCTTTTAACCCTTCAAAGAGGAAAAGTCCCGAACCTTCTTTCTCTGACGAAAAGCTGAAAAATGCCCCTGGTTTTGCTTCTATTCTCCCCAAAGAGCCTGATGACAGATTTGCAAGGTCAATGATGCCTTCTATGCCCTCTTCAGATATTGTTTCAGCCCTTGGATTAAGATAATTTGAGTAACCCATTTCTGCACCTATCCCTTTAAAAAATAATTAGAACCTAAGTTGAGCGATTTTCAATACAAATTCAGGACAGCCGAGACGGCTGTCCTACCCA
>CAMTWD010000034.1:0-6283 GCA_947085365.1 uncultured Nitrospirota bacterium
AAAGGATTTAATCTTTATAGATGATATTCTATCCGTCACACCTTTCACCTCACAGTAAAGAGACCCACAGTATTCCAACAAGGATCACGACCACCATCCCTCCGATAACCTCATTCAATCTCAGGGGTTTCTGATTCATTACCGGGATTCTTCCATCGTATCCACGCTGGATCATTGAATCTGTAATCTCCTGGCTCTTCTCAAAGGCCTTCAGAATGAGGGAGCCCACCAGTATACCAAAGGAATTCAATCCCCTCATGATACCTGAGTAACCAAGCCTGTTCTTCTGGGCATTATAGATAACCATTGCCTCATCCAGGAGGACAAAGATATATCGGTATGCAAAGAGGAGTATCTCCACAAATGTCCTCGGAACCCTCATCCAGGAAAGGGCTCCAATCAGTTCAATAAAACCTGTGGAGAATCCCAGCACAGAAAGCACGGATACAGCACCCACTATCCTCAGGGCTATCTCCAGACCCTCCATCAGACCATCTCTCTGCCCTGATATAGTAAGACCGAATACCTTTAAGGAGAAGAGGGTCTCATGCCCTGTAAAGAGGAATTTCAACATAAGGAGTATAATCGCAACAAAGAGGGGTCCGGAAAACCTCAGGAGAAATATCCTCAGGGATACCCTCATACTTAAGCATAAGAGAAGGCATATTGCCGTAATAAGTGAAGGAAAGAGGAGACCTCTATAGCTTAAGAGCATACCAAGGACAATGAGGCTGACAGAGAGTTTTATCCTCGCATCAATCCGTGAGAGGAAATGGTCTCTTCTTATGTATTCGCTAAATATCTCCATGATCGTTACTTCGGCTATTTGCCTCGAATCAGCTCTCTCCAGTAATATCCTGCCACAAAACCTCCGGTTGCACCAGCAACCAGAAATACAAATAACAGGAGGTCACCCTGATCCGTATTTATGAGGGGCTCCTTTGCCTCCCTTCCATGCTCCTTTGCAATCCTCTCAATCACAGACTCATCAACACCACCCCATCTTTCAGACTCTTGAGCGCTTAAGGCTGATGGCTGATGACCGAAAAAGAAGACGAGGGCAGTAATGCAGAAGAAAACCAAGAAGATTATTCTATAACCTTGAACCTTCATATCGCTACCTCCTCTGCCTTTAATACCTTCATCTTCAGAAGCAGGTCAGGTCTCTTCTTATAAAGAAGGACAACCATACCTGCTGTCATGGCACCTTCAAGAATTCCAAGGGGAAGTTGTGTCGGAATAAAGGCAATGAGTATCTTCCAGAAAAGGGGCATAAAGGGAGAATCTCCCCTTATACCTGCTGCAAGCTGAAGGGATGTAGTGGTATAAGTAGCCCAGTCTGCAAGGATACCTGCCATGAATCCAGAGATCCAGAGATTTGCTCGCAATCTTCTTAATGCCCTGAAGGTAAGATATCCAGCAAAGGATCCAGCCACACCCATCGAGAAGATATTTGCTCCCAAGGTCGTCAATCCTCCATGGGCAAGAAAGAGTGCATGGATAAGGAGTACCACTCCTGAGATGAGAACACTTATGGCAGGCCCAAGGAGTATCCCTGATATACCTGTTCCACAGGGATGGGAGCATGTGCCTGCTGTGGGCACAGGTACAGGCATTGTGGAGATTATAAAGACCACTGCTGCCACCAACCCCACAAGGGGTTTAAAGGAGAGGTCATCCCTTGATATCTTCTTCAGTCTGTAGATACCCCATGCAAGAAAAGGGGCTGCAAGGATATACCACAGCAATGCCCAGTTAAAGGGCAAGATGCCTTCTGAGATGTGCATGGCATAAGAGGGTGTGATAAATAATACTGTCATCACACCACCAAGCACGGAGAAAAGAATCATCTTTGTGAGTTTTTTACTCTTCATCTTTTTACCTCCCTTGCAATCTTTAATAAGGCATTAACGATTGCTACTGCAACCGGCGTTCCACCCTTTCTGCTCAGATTTGTTATAAAGGGAAATCCCTGACCCGAAAGGAGGATCTTTGACTCAAGGGCATTCACGAATCCCACGGGTACCCCAATAACAAGGATCGGAGGACTCAGTCTTTCAGGATAAGAGTCCCGAAGGATCTCAATCACCTTAAGGAGTGCCGTTGGGGCATTCCCTATCACCACAATACCTGTCCCATTCTTTAGTCCCTTCTGAATTCCTATCTCTGCCCTTGTCTGGCCTGTCTCTTCAGAGAGTCTTCTCACATCCTCATCAGATATATGACAATGAACCTGAATCCCGAACTCCCTGAGATGATCCTTCGAGATCCCAGCCCTTATCATCTCCACATCCACAAGGATATCCTTACCTAACCTTATTGCCTCAATACCTGTCTTTATGGCATCAGGTGAAAAGAGCATGGTATCACGAAACTCAAGATCAGCTGTGGCATGTATCACCCTCTTTATAATCTCCTGGTGAGGATCAACTCGGTCACTGCCTATCTCAGCATTAAGTTCAGAGATTATCTCAAAACTCCTTCTCTCTATGTCATGAGGAGTCTTAAACCTAACACCTTCTATCCTCTCCCTGATTATCTCTATGAGCTTTTCATGAAAACCCAATGGCTCTGTATAGAGAAATTCCAGATGGGGATATCTTCCTCTTGCCTCCTCTATGATCTCAGGGATATCCTTTGTTACATGCATCCCCTTGCTTAGAAAATAGGGATGGATGATGATCCTCTTCACCCCATCCCTGAGGGCATCTTCTATACACTCCCTAAGGTCTGGCCTCTCAAACTGAAGATAGGCAACCCTCACACATTCTTTATCACACATTGGGTGAAGGATATTATGAAGGAACCTCCCCACAATCCTAAGGTTATTTGCCTCCTTAAGAGGACTTCCATGACCTATGATGATAATCCTTTCCATTCTTACCTCTCCTTAAATAATTCAGTAAAGGCAAGCGGATTTATACCTCCGTGGATATGGAGATAGGTTACGGTGGTGTTTCCAATGGTATAGCCCTCTTCTACAGGGCCTTCGCCATTCCTGTTATAAACCTGAAAGAGTCTCCTGATCTCTTGCTTGGTGGCGAGGTGACCTTCGCCATCAATAGAGGTATAATGAAATTCATGCCCCCTCAATCTTTTACCATCTATTAAGATCTCCCTATAACCCAAGACAGGCCTTCTCTTGAATCCTATCCTGAAGGGAAAGACCCCCACCATGGGAAAGAATTCTCCATTCCTTTCCACCCCACTGCTTAAATATATAAGTCCCCCGCACTCTGCATAAATTGGCAGACCTCCTTTTGAGGCCCTCTTAATAGAGGCAATCATGGAGAGATTCTTGCTCAGCTTCTCAGCGTATTCCTCGGGATAACCACCCCCTATATAGAGGGCATCAATGCCGGATGGAAGTTCTTCATCATTAAGGGGACTAAACTCCACTATCTTAAACCCCTGCTCTCTCAGGATATCAAGATTATCCTCATAATAAAAACAGAAGGCCCTGTCACGGGCAATGGCAACTGAGAAAGGCTGAAGGCTGAAGGCTGAGGGCTGAGGGCTTAAGGTTGAGGGCTTAAGGCTGAAGATGGAGAGGATCTCTTCAATATTCACATGCTCAAGGATATATCCTGAAAGCCTCTCAATCATCTCTTCAGTAAGTGGGTCCTCCTCTGCCACGAGAAGTCCCAGGTGCCTGCTTTTTATGGTAATGGATTCTTCCTTTGGAAGATAACCAAGCACAGGTATCTCCACTCCCTTTTTAAGCCTTCTTAAGTGTCCCTCTCCCGAAACCCTGTTAAATATCACCCCTGCAAATCTGATCCCCCTGAATTCCCTTAATGCCTTCTCAACAATCCCATTAACAATAGCACCTGCTGTCTCAGCCATCCCGTAGGCATCAAGGACAAGCACCACAGGGACTCCAAGGAGTTGGGCAAGTCTTGCTGTGGAATCCTCACCATCAAAGATCCCCATAACTCCCTCTATAATCGAGATATCAGCCTGAGAGGCATACCTGAGGAATGTCCTTTTTACGAATTCCTCTCCGCACATCCAGATGTCAAGATTCCTTGAGACACGACCAGTCACAACCCTGTGAAGGCCTGCATCAATAAAATCAGGACCTGTTTTAAAGGGCTGAACAACAAGACCCTTCCTCTTAAGGGCAGCCATAAGTCCAAGGCTTACAGTGGTCTTCCCACAACCACTCTGAGTTCCTGCAATCATCAGTGCCCTCATCTTAAGATCTCCTTTATCTCTTTAAATAGGATCTCGCACTCCTCAGGTCTTCTCACAGCAATCCTGAACCATCCCTTCTTAAGTCCCATGAAATCAGAACAATCCCTTATGAGTATGCCCTTCTCTGCCAGTTTAGCCGTCACCTCCAAAGAATTGAGATAGAAGAGATAAAAATTTGCAGAGGATGGTATGAATTCGATCCCCTCCTTCTTAAATAGGGTCTCAAGATAGGTCTTCCACTCCTTTATCTTCTGATGGGTCTCTTCCTTGAAGGCCCTGTCTTGAAGGGCCTGAGAGCCTGCTACCTCCGCAAGGATGTTTACAGTCCAGGGTTCTTTATAAGGTATTATCCTCTTGAGAAGTCCGGGTGCAAAGACTCCATATCCAAGCCTCAATCCTGCAAGGCCATAGAATTTCGTCATTGACCTGAGGACAATGAGAGAGGGATTCCCCTCAACATCCTTCACAATAGAGTGATCAGGGACAAAGTCTATAAAGGCCTCATCAACAATAAGGATTATCCCCTTCTTCATGGCAAAGTCTGCAATCTCCAGGAGGTCCTCCCTTCTTATGAGCCTTCCAGTTGGATTATTGGGATTACATATAAAGGCTACATCACCTGGTTCTGACTTCTCCTCAAGAAGTTCAATGAACCTCTTGGGCAAGAGGTCAAAATTATCATCCCTTTGAAGCCCAAAAAGATAGAAGACCTCCACACCAGCGCAACGGGAGGCCCTCTCGTATTCAGAGAAGGTGGGCACAGGGATAAAGACCCTCTCTGGCCTTAAGGCCCTCAGAGTAAGATAGATCAGCTCTGTGCTGCCATTGCCTGCAAGGATCATGTCGGGATCAATATCCAGATACCTTCCTATGGTATTCCTCAGGTTTCGCTGTTGAGGATCAGGATAGTGGACTGAGATTGATATAAAATCCCTTATTGCCTCCTTTGCAGATGATGGCATACCAAGGGGATTTATGGAGGCACTGAAGTCCAGTATCTCCTCATATCTGAATCCTGACCTCAGTAGCCTGTAGATATCTCCTCCATGAGTATTCATATCCTTACCGCCACAGCAATCCCTCCGGCAAGAAGTGCCGCTATCTCCACGATCATCAATCCCTCATAAGAGACTTCAAGATTCAGAGGCCTTGTGGGGACACCTATGTAAGGCCTTTCTACAACCCTTCCTCCGTAGGTGGATGGCCCTCCAAATCTCACCCCAAGGGCACCTGCAAGGGCAGCCTCAGGATAGCCACTGTTGGGACTGGGATGATTCCTCCCATCCCTGACAATAACGAGATAGGACCTCTCTGCAAATAAAGCCCCCAGTTTTATGGCCTTCCATGCAAGCATGATAAAGTCGTACATGAATACTGTAAAGAGGAGAAATAATCTCCTCAAGGGTCTATCCTTTTTTATCAGATCTATAAAAATGAGCGAGACATGATATGCCGTGTAATAAAAGAATGTAGCCAGAAGGATCAATAATGCAGAGATCCTTGCAGGGATATAATTCACAATGTCATCCAGCCTTGCAGCAAACCATCCAAAAAGCCTGTAGCTCTCATCTTTATAACCCACCATAGAGTCTAAGGTATTGATTGCCTTATAGGTCATGGCAAGGGGAAGGCCTCCGATAGTGAGATAAAAGAGGGGTGCAACAACCCCATCAGAAAGATTCTCTGAAAGGCTTTCAAGACCAGCCCTCAGGACCCCCTCCTCATCGAGATTCCCTGTATCCCTTCCCACTATCCTGCTCAGGGAACTCCTCGCAGAGATCATATCCTTCTCCTCCACCTTTTTTATCACCTCCCTCACAGAATCGACAAGACCCCTCACAGCAATCGTCTGGGATGCCAAAAGGACAAAAAGGCTGAGGGAAAGGAAATCTATGATCGTGAGAGTAGTTGCCTCGCCACCTGGAACTGGAGAGAGAATACGCACTATGGCTACAGAGACTATAAATGTGGAGCCAACGATTATAAAGACTAAGAGGGCTCCACCCACCCTTTCTGCCCTTCCTTTAAAGAATCTTCTCAAGATCCTCTCTGTCCTATTTATAGCCCAGCCAATAATCCTTACATG
>CAMTWD010000035.1:0-21117 GCA_947085365.1 uncultured Nitrospirota bacterium
AATCCCCAAGGGTTTATAGACCATACCCTGAAGTCTTTTGAAGGGGCATCGGCATCTTCTCGGTTTTTTATATCTTGGCATACCTTCTCTTCCATATTTTGTGCATATACACATTTTAGAAATGATTTTTAAAAAAGTCAAGCATTAATGTGATGATCTCTACTATACAGTCCTCTGGATGTATTGTTAAAATAATTCATGAGGATTGATCTGCCTATAAAGGGAATGACCTGCGCAGCCTGTGTGAGGGCTGTGGAGGGTGCCCTGAGATCTGTTTATGGTGTTATATCAGTCCATGTAAACCTTGCGAATGAAAAGGCATCCGTAGATTATATACCCACACTCGTGAGAATTGAAGATCTCTTAAAGGCTGTCCGTAAGGCTGGTTATGATGCCAATGTAAGTGGAGAGGATTTTGTCGATAGGGAACTTATCGAGAGGGAAAGAAATTACAGGGCATTGAAGAGGGATTTTCTTTTCAGTCTCCTTTTGACCATTCCAGTCTTTCTGGGAAGTATGATTCATATACCTTATCTTTCAGATCGCTGGATACTTATGGTCCTTGCCACCCCAGTTCAGTTCTGGACTGGCTGGAGATTTCATAAAGCCACTTGGAATGCCCTTAAACACAGAACCTCAAATATGAATACCCTTGTAAGCATTGGGACCTTTTCTGCTTATCTGTACAGCACTCTTGCTACCCTTTATCCTTCAATTTTCTTAAAGGTTGGAATAAAGCCCCATGTCTACTTTGAGACCTCTTCAGTGATAATTACCTTTATCCTTCTTGGAAGACTTCTCGAGGCAAGGGCAAGGGGAAGGACATCTGAAGCAATAAGGAAATTGATAGGTCTTCAGCCAAAGACTGCTTGGATCTTTAGGGATGGGATTGAGAAGGAGGTTCCGGTGGAGGAGATAGTTCCTGGAGATATTGTAATCATTAGACCTGGAGAGAGGATTCCTGTTGACGGAAGGATTTTAGAAGGTGCCTCTGCTATCGATGAATCTATGCTTACAGGAGAAGGCCTTCCTGTAGAGAAGTCTGCTGGTGATACTGTTTTTGGTGGAACCGTTAATAGGGCAGGTCAATTTAAGATGGTGGCTGAAAAGGTAGGAAAAGAGACTCTCCTTGCAGGAATTATTAGACTTGTTGAAGAGGCCCAGGGGAGCAGGGCCGAGATTCAGGCACTTGCCGATAAAGTGGCAGGTGTGTTTGTGCCATCAGTAATAGGGATTGCCGTTATTACCTTTACTGTCTGGTATATATGGGGCCATTCCTTTACGCAGGCACTTATGAACTTTATAGCCGTCCTTATCATTGCCTGCCCCTGTGCCCTCGGTCTCGCAACACCCACTGCCATCATGGTCGGCACCGGCACAGGAGCTGAAAAAGGGATACTTATAAGGGATGCAAAGGCCCTCGAGATAGCAGGGAGGGTTGACACGGTTGTGCTGGATAAAACAGGGACAATTACAAAGGGCGAGCCCCAGGTAGTAGAGGTAATTAATACTGGTGAAATGACTGATGAAGAACTTTTAAGAATTGCAGCTTCTGTTGAGAGATTCTCAGAACATCCTGTTGCAAAGGCGATTGTAAAGAAGGCAATAGATCTTTCTAAGAAGGGTCCAGTAGCCCTTGAGGAACCCTTTGAATTTAAAGTAGAGCCTGGTGGGGGTGTAAGGGGAGTAGTCCTTTTAGGGTCTGGTGAGAGGCTCGATATCCTCATAGGTAGCGGAGAATTTCTGATGAGGAATGGTGTAGAGATATCGGTGAGAGATGAAGTAGTTGGAGAGATATCAGAAAGGGGTATATCTCCTGTATTCATTGCAATTAATGGCACCTTGAAGGGAATATTTGGTATTGCTGATCCTGTAAAAGAGAGTTCTAAAGAGGCTGTGCTCGGTCTTAAAGGTCTTTCGATAGAAGTGATAATGCTTACAGGTGACCATGAAAGAACTGCCAGGGCAATATCCAGACTTGTGGGGATTGAGAGGTATTATTCCAGGGTAACACCTGATGAAAAATTAAAGATAATAAGGAGCCTGAAGGAAGAGGGCAGGATTGTGGCAATGGTTGGTGACGGTATAAATGATGCCCCGGCCCTGATGGAGGCTCATGTGGGAATAGCGATCGGAACAGGTACAGATATCGCAATTGAATCCAGTCATATAACCCTTATGAGTGGAGATCTGAGAAGCGTTGTCAAGGCCATTCAATTAAGCAGGCTTACCATGAAGACCATAAAACAGAATCTCTTCTGGGCATTCATCTATAACATCGTGGGAATTCCTGTGGCAGCCGGTATCCTTTATCCTATTGCGGGAATTCTTCTGAATCCCATGATAGCCTCCTTTGCCATGGCAATGAGTTCTGTAAGTGTGGTGACAAATTCACTGAGATTGAGGAAGAAGGCATTCTCCTTTTAATAGCCTCGAGAGGGCCTCTTTTGCTGCCTCCATCTGTGCACTCTTTTTGCTTGGGCCTGAACCTGTGCCAAGGAATCTTCCATTGATATAGACATTTACTGTAAAGACCTTTCGGTGTTCCTCACCCTCTTCGTGAACTATCCTGTATTCAGGGATCTTACCAAATCTTTCAAGGGTAAGTTTCTGGAGTTCTGATTTTGGATCAAGTATAACCTCCGGTGAACTGATCTCCTCCAGTCTCTTTAAGAACAGCTTTAAGACTACATCCCTTGATGGGGCAAGGCCACCATCGAGAAATATAGCACCTATCACAGCCTCTAATGCATCTGCAAGGATAGATGGTTTCTTCCTTCCACCTGTCTGGTCCTCGCCTTTGCCGAGGAAGAGATAATCTCCAAGATGAATCTCCTCACCGATACTGGCCAAGACTGATTCCTGCACAAGAAAGGCCTTTATATAGGCAAGTCTGGATTCAGACTCCTGTGGTAATATCCTGTAGAGATGTTCTGAAATAATAAGACCAAGGACTGCGTCTCCAAGAAATTCCAATCTTTCATTGTGCCTCAAGGACGATTCAGGTCTTTCATTAGTGTAGGATTTGTGGGTAAGGGCCTCTATAAGGAGGCCCTTATTTTTAAAGAGATAACCTAAGGATTCTTCAAGCTCCTCTAAATCTTTTGAAGACGAGGCAGGCATTTGTTCCACCAAAACCAAAGGAATTTGATATGGCGTAATTGACCTCCATCCTCCTTGCCTTGTTCGGTACATAATCGAGGTCACAGGCGGGGTCAGGTTTTTCCAGATTAACGGTTGGTGGCACTATGCTGTTATATATACTGAGGACTGTTATAACAGCCTCCACTCCGCCAGCAGCACCGAGGAGATGACCTGTCATGGATTTTGTGGAGCTTACGGCAAGTTTATAAGCTTGCTCGCCAAAGACCTTTTTAATAGCCATCGTCTCCAGTTCATCTCCATATTTTGTGGATGTTCCATGGGCATTTATATAATCTACCTCTTCAGGTCTTATCCCTGCATCCTTTAAGGCAGCATTCATACACCGTGCAGCACCCTCTCCCTCTGGAGCAGGTGAGGTGATATGGTAGGCATCTCCACTCATTCCATATCCCACAATCTCTGCATATATCCTTGCTCCTCTTTTGAGGGCATGACTTAGTTCTTCCAGTATCACAATCCCTGCCCCTTCACCCATTACAAAACCATCTCTATCTATGTCAAAGGGTCTGCTCGCCCGCTCCGGCTCTTCATTTCTTGTGGAGAGGGCCTTCATGGCGGTAAAACCAGCTATCCCCAGGGGGGTTATAACAGCCTCTGTCCCTCCAGCAATCATTGCATCAGCCTGATCCAGCTGGATTATCCTGAAGGCATCTCCGATAGAATGAGCTCCTGTAGCACAGGCGGTACAGGGGGAGGAATTTGGTCCCTTTGCACCATATCTTATGGATACCTGGCCTGCCGCAAGGTTGATTATAGTCATCGGTATAAAGAAAGGTGAAACCCTCCTGTGGCCCTTTTCAAGGAGTACTTTGTGATAATACTCGATCATGGGAAGCCCTCCCATTCCAGAGCCGATAATTACTCCAACCCTTTCAGCATTCTCAGGTGTGATCTTAAGCCCTGAGTCCTTTACAGCCTCCTCCGTAGCAGCAATGGCAAACTGGATGAACCTATCCATCTTTTTTATCTCTTTCTGGTCAATATATAGGGAGGGGTCGAAATTTTTTACCTCTGCAGCAATCTGGACAGGGTAGGTAGAGGCATCAAAGAGTGTAATCTTCCCCACACCTGATCTTCCCTGAAGAAGGGCCTCCCAGGTTTCTTGCACTCCTATACCCAGGGGGGTTACAAGCCCCAGACCGGTAACAACAACCCTTCTACGATTCATTTATCAGATGTCTTTTTCTTTATGTACTCTATGGCGTCTTTGACCTTGACAATCTTTTCCGCATCCTCATCGGGTATCTCGATATTGAAGGCCTCTTCAAAGGCCATAACAAGCTCCACTGTGTCAAGGGAGTCAGCGCCGAGGTCTTCTACAAAGGATGACTCAGGAGTGATATCAGCAGGATTTACACCGAGCTGTTTTGCAATAATCTCTTTAACCTTCTCTTCCATTTCCATTCCCGTACCTCCAGATTTTTACAAAAATAGGAGCACCTAAAAGGTGCCCTGAATTATGAGGCAATGCCTCTTAATATTACATATACATACCGCCATTCACATGTATTACTTGTCCTGTAATATACCCTGCGAGGGGGGATGCAAGGAATACCACAGCATTTGCTACATCTTCAACAGTTCCAAATCTACCCAGTGGTATAGCCTTTAACATCTCTGATTTCACATTTTCAGGGAGTGCCTCTGTCATCTTGGTCATGATGAATCCAGGGGCAACGGCATTGACTGTAATATTTCTGCTTGCATACTCCTTTGCTATAGTCTTTGTGAGTCCCACAATCCCTGCCTTGGATGCACTGTAGTTTGCCTGTCCTGGATTCCCTGTAAAGGCAACCACTGATGAAATGTTTATTATCCTTCCATACCTCTGCTTTGTCATTACCTTTACAGCCTCTTTTGAGCAGAGAAAGACACTCTTTAAATTTATTGATATCACGGAATCCCATTCGTCTTCTTTCATCCTTAAAAGGAGTGCATCCCTTGTGATACCTGCATTATTGACAAGGATATCTATTCTGCCCATCTCTTCAAGGATCTCCTTAAAGGCCTTCTCAACCTCGTCGCCCTTTGAGACATCAAAGGAGAGGGAGAGAGTCTTGACTCCATAATTTGAGGCAATCTCCTGAGCAGTATTCTTTGCTTCCTGAGCTAAAATATCACATATTACAACAGAGGCTCCTCTTTTCGCCAGTGCCTCTGCAATTGCCCTTCCAATACCCCTTGCAGAGCCTGTCACAACAGCAACCTGTCCATTAAATTCATTCTCCATTTATCGGCATACCTCCCTTTTAATAAAGTCAAATTGTGATGATGTAATCAATTGCGATAATGTAATTATACCAGACCTGAAATCTTTTACTCCACAGAGATGCCCTTTATTTTTGATAGCAATAATTTTATCGGATATTGTATTTCAAAGTCAATTTTAAGTTATAATTAATTAAAGCTTGGAGGTAAGATGCCAAAGGTCTATCTGATAGATGTAACGAATAGAGATGGTGTCCAGACCTCAAGGATCCTTCTTCCAAAACTCTCCAAGACGATGCTGAATCTTTATCTTGATGAGATGGGTGTTTATCAGAGTGAGGTTGGTTTTCCCACATTGAGACATGAGGTGAATTATATAAATGCAAATCTGGAACTTGTGAAGATGGGAGTGATAAAGAGACTCCATCTGGAAGGCTGGTGCAGGGCGGTGCCTGAGGATGTAAAACTTGCACTTAAAAATTGTCCTGGACTGAAGCATCTCAATATATCCATGTCAACCTCTGATATCATGATACAGGGGAAGTGGCAGGGTAAGAAGACCTGGAAGGATCTCCTTAAGTCTGTTATTGAGGCAATTAAGATTGCAAAGGACCACGGTGTCGAGACACTGGGTGTTAATGCAGAAGATGCCTCAAGGACGGAGCTTGAGAGGCTAATTGAATTCGTGGGTGCTGCAAAGGAGGCAGGGGCTGACAGATTCAGATACTGCGATACCCTCGGGGCTGAAGATCCTATCACAATTTATGAAAGGATAAAGGCCCTTGCCCTGGCAACGAGATTTCCTGTGGAGATGCATTGTCATAATGACCTTGGAATGGCAGAGGCTGTTTCGGTTGCCGGTGCCCAGGGAGCAATAGAGGCTGGAGTTGATGCCTATATTAATACCACTGTTAATGGTTATGGTGAGAGGGCGGGTAATTGTGACCTCGTCTCAACTATCCTGGCCCTGAAGTTTTCTCATGGTTTAAAGGAAAAGCTTCCCTTAGACGAGCATGTGGATCTTAAAAAGGCGTGGAAGATAGCAAAATATGCCTCCTATGCCTTTAATATTCCCATCCCTATAAACCAGCCAGGAGTGGGGGCTAATATCTTTGCCCATGAATCAGGAATTCATGCCGATGGTGCCCTGAAGGACAGAAGGAATTATGAGCTCTTTGACCCTGAAGATGTGGGAAGGGGGGAACCGGAGCTTCTTGAGACGGGGAGGATTATTACCACTGGTGAATACGGTGGGATTAAGGGTTTCCGTTATGTCTATAGCAGGCTCGGTATAGAATTTCATGATGACAATGAGGCAAGGAAGATCCTTGAGCTTGTTCAGTATGCAAACCTCCACACTCAGAAGCCCCTTACTGATGACGAACTTCGTTTCATAGCACAGTATCCAGAGATAGTAAGAAAGATCCTTACTGTCAATCCCTAAATGGAACCACGAAGTCTTTTGAGTATATCGCTTCAGACATCAAAGGAACTCCTACTGGAAGGAAGGTTTGTAAAGGGTACCAGAGGGTATGTGGTTTGAACTTTTTGTAATCCTCCTTCTTATTCTGATAAATGGTCTCTTTGCAGCCTCCGAGATAGCAGTAGTAACTCTTAGAAGGACAAGGATAAGACAGCTTATTAATGAGGGCAGAAGGAATGCTAGCATCCTTTCTGATCTAAGGGAGAACCCTGATAGATTCCTTGCCACCATCCAGATAGGGATTACGCTGGTGGGGACTTTTGCCTCTGCTATTGGAGGTGCACTGGCAGTAGAGGTTATCAAGCCTCAATTACAGCAATTACCCATCCCCTATATCTCAATCTATGCTGAGGGGATCTCTCTGGGAATCGTTGTGGTTTTTATAACCTATCTCTCCCTTGTTCTCGGTGAGCTTATCCCCAAGAGCATTGCCCTTTCCAATCCAGAGGGAGTTGCACTCTTTGTGGCTCCACTGATTAAGTCCTTCTCAAGACTTACTGGTGTTGGTGTAAAGATATTGACCACGAGTGTTGACTTTATTCTGAAGCCCTTTGGAAAAAGAACCTTTACCGAAAGGGCTTATATATCAGAAGAGGAGGTGAAGCTTCTTCTGGAGGAGGGAGGAGAGCGGGGTATCTTTGAACCTGAGGAAAAGAGGCTTATCCACAGTGTCTTTGAGTTTGTAGATACCTATGTCAAAGAGGTTATGATACCTGCCACCCAGATGGTCACCATAGGGATTAACATGACAGCTGATGAGGTGAAGGAGATTATCAGGGAGGAGAATTTTTCCAGATATCCTGTAACCGGGAGGGATATAAATGACATAAGGGGTATCCTTTATGCCAAGGACTTCTTCAATGTCCTGGCGACTCAGGAGGCAGTAGATATCAGAAAGATTATAAAACCACCTTTCTTTGTTCCCGAGACAATGAAGGTGAGTAATCTTCTAAGGGAGATGCAGAAAAAGAGGATCCACATGGCAATCGTTGTGGATGAATACGGTGCCATATCAGGCCTTGTAACTCTTGAGGATCTACTGGAGGAGATCGTGGGAGAGATAAGGGACGAATATGATCTGGAAAGCCCTGTTATCGACCTTCCTGACGGTTCAAAGATTATAGATGCCTCAACAAGCATTGCTGACCTTAAGGAGGATTATGGAATTGAAATCCCTGAATCCACCGAATATGAAACCCTTGGTGGATTTATTCTTACTCACCTTCAGAGGATACCACACCAGGGTGATATAATCGAGATACCAGGAATGAGATTGACTGTATTAGAGATGGTTGGTCAGAGGATATCAAAGGTAAAGTATGAGAAGAAGGAGCCACAGGTAAAGGGTGAAGGAGATTGACCGACTTGCAGAGCTCTGTGGAATCTTTGCAGGCTATCATGACATATGGGGGGAGTATCATCCAGCACCCCTTGAGACAAAGCTCTTCATCCTTAGGTCAATGGGTTATACTCCTGAGGATGAATACCTTATCCAGAAGGCACTACATGAAAGGATCCACTATCCCTGGCTTAATATAATCGAGCCCGTATATGCCTTCAATATCCTTGAGGAACCTGTAAGGATATATCTTTATCTTCCCGCTGAAAAAGAAAAAGAAGGATTTCTATCTTTTAAGATCTCCTTTATAGATGAAAGAGGCAGGATGATTGCATCAGAAGGTGTGCATCCCTCCAGGGTTCTTGAAGAGAGATTCATTAATAATAAAAGATTTATAAAGATATGGTATGAGCCTAAGGAATCTCTCAAGATAGGTTATTATGAAATAGATCTTGAATTATCCCATTATGAAAAATCCTTAGATGGTTTGAGAAAAAAGTCAAGGCTCATAATCTCACCAGGCTTTGCCTATCTACCAGAGGAGCTTAAAGATGGAAGATGCTGGGGACTTTTTCTCAATCTCTACAGCCTTCGTTCAGAAGATAACTGGGGGATTGGAGATTTTGGTGACCTCAGAAAGGTCATCTCATGGGTAGCAGAACTGGGAGGTTCCCTTATCGGCATAAATCCCCTTCACGCCCTTTCCAATAAGATGCCCTATGGTGTGAGTCCCTATTCACCCTTAAGCAGGCTTTATAAAAATCTCCTTTACCTTGATATGAGAGGATTTCAGGAGATAAATAGTCCAGTGGAAGTCCTTATACCTAACCTGAGGAGCAGTGATCTGATAGACTATGAGTCTGTTTATTCCATTAAAAAGAGGGTCTTAAAAGTCTCTTTTTCTGGATTTATTAAGAATCATTTTAAAAAGGATACTCCCCTTGCAGAGGAATTCAATGAGTTTCTTCTAAGGGAGGGAAGGGATCTTGACCTCTTTGCCACATATATGGCCCTATCAGAGAGGTTTAATTCCACAGACTGGATGACTTGGCCTTCTCAATATCATGATCCAGAGGGGCCTGCTGTAAAGAGATTCAAAGATGAATCTGAAGAGGAGATACTCTTTTTCAAATACATCCAGTGGCTTATTGACCGACAACACTGGGAACTTTGCAATCTTTCAGAGAAAGAAGGCCTCCTTATAGGACTCTATCATGACCTTGCCCTGAGTCCCATAAAGGGAAGCAGTGATGTGTGGTCAAACAGGGAACTCTTCTTAACAGAGATTGACCTTGGAGCCCCACCTGACGATTTCAGTCCTGATGGTCAGAACTGGGGATTTCCAGCCCTTGTGCCTGAGAGGTTAAGAAAGAGTGGATATGAGTTTTTTATAAAGGTTCTGAGAAAGAATATGCTCTATGCTGGTGCCCTGAGAATCGACCATGCCCTCGGATTATTCAGACAATTCTGGATCCCTAAGGGTATGAGGCCATCAATGGGTGTTTATGTGAGATTCCCAGCTGATGAACTCTTAAAGATAATCAGCCTTGAGAGTGTAAGGCAGAGGACCATTGTTATTGCAGAAGACCTTGGTACCATCGGAGAAGATGTTAGGGAGGCCCTCCGGAAGCATGGACTTTTTTCTTACAGGATATTCTACTTTGAGAGGGGATATCCAGATCCTGCCTTTTTGAAGCCAGAAGACTACCCAGAGTTGAGTCTTGCTGCTGTAACAACCCATGACCTGCCCACACTTTCCGGATTCTGGAAGGGTGTGGATATTGATCAGAGGAAGACCCTTGGAAGATATCCTGATGATAAGACCTGGGCTGAGCAGAAGATTCAGAGGCAGAGGGACAGGGTTCTAATAGTGGAGGCCCTGAAAAGGGAGGGTCTCCTTCCTGAAGACTTTGTTATTCCTGATGATATGACTGAAGATCTCTGCCTTGCCATTTATAACTATATTGCCAGGGCTCCTTCAAAGATTCTGCTTGTAAGCCTTGACGATATCCTGGGGACGATTAATCAGCAGAATATGCCAGGGACTGTAGATACCTATCCCAACTGGAGGCAGAAGACAATAAAACCCCTTGAGGAGATAGTCAAGGACGAGAGGTTTAATAAACTTGCAATGATCTTTCAAAAAGAGGGAAGGGGCTGGAAGCCCGAGGAATACTACAACAGTGGCGGAGAGGGTGGGATTTGAACCCACGGTGGAGCTTTTAGGCCCCACACACGATTTCCAGTCGTGCCCGTTCGGCCACTCCGGCACCTCTCCAGGATTATTAAATTATAACACAGAAGCTACTGATTTGCGGTACTTGTTAGATCAAAATCCCATGTCCCTGAGGTCCTCATGTTTGTCTCTCAACTTTCCTCAAGCACCTGTTACCTCGCCACTAACTTTGTGGGCTATCTCATTTATCATCCTTATCCCTTCAAGGTTCTTCTCCATTTAGTGGCGAGGTAACAGTTCACATGCCCTCGCTGTCCACTGACTGTTCAGGTCAGTATAGTATACCGGCTATTTTCATCGCCCTGTCAAAGAAATCCTTAAGGGGATCTGTAGCCATAAACTTTACAAACTTGACACAAGAGTAAACTTATGCTATAAAAATGGCATGGCAAGGAAAATCAGTCTTTATCTTTTACAGAGAGAAGAGATTGTAAGGAAGACCTGACCCTGTGTTTTTGAGGAGAGGTGCTCTTGGCAACCCTGAAAGAGAAAACAGATATCCTGATTTTTTCTGCATCCTATGGAGGTGGGCATAAAAGGGTTTCCTATGCAGTGGAGATGGCTATATCCTCTCTCGATAAAAGCATAAAGACAGAGGTAATAGATCTATTTGAAGTAATCAGTCCTGGCCTGAATAAAATTAATGCCCACACTTATATAACGACTATGAAAAAAGCACCTTACCTGTATGGATGGGCATACGAATTGAGTTATGACTTACGACTCAATAACTTTCTAAACAGAATGCTAAGCAGGATAGGGCTGGTGAAATTACAGAGATTACTTAAAGACTTTAATCCAAAGGTGGTATTAAGCGCATATCCAACCTATGGTGGAATGCTCTCTGAACTTAAAAGGAGGGGTCTGTCTAATATCATATCCACAGTGGTAATAACAGACTTTGTTGCCCATTCTCAGTGGATTCATCCACATGTAGATCAATACTTTGTCCCATCAAATGAGGTTAAGTATCACCTTATAAAGAAGGGTATCCCTCCAGAAAAGATACAGGTTACCGGTATTCCGATAAGTATGGAATTTCTGCTACCTGTTGATAAGGCAGAAGTATTCAAAGAATATGGGTTGAGGTGTGGTCTTCCGGTAGTCCTTGTTATGGCTGGTATTTTTGGGATGACTCCAGGGATGTTAGAAATATGTGAAGCTATAAAAGAACTCACCATGGATATTCAAACAGTCGTTCTCTGTGGCCACGATAAGAAGCTGTTTAATAAATTAACAGACATATTTTCAGATAGCATAAAACCAATTTACGGGTATGTAGAGGTCTATAAATTAATGGATATCGCATCTCTTTTGATATCAAAGTCAGGAGGTATTACAGTCTCTGAGGCACTGGCAAAGGAACTTCCGGTATTAATCTACAGGCCCCTTCCAGGTCAGGAATATCATAATGCATTATTTTTATCAAAGACAGGGACAGGTATCATAGCAAAAAATAAAGAAGAGTTAAAAAATATCTTAAGATCTTTCTTAACTGATAAGGGCTATTTAGACCAGATGAAGGAGGCAATAAGACTTAATAAAAAGCCAGAGGCAGCAATAGATGTGGCTAAGAGGCTCCTCTCTTTTTTGAGAGATTAACTTACCCCATCTCTCTTTTTACTTTTCTACACCTTAACACTTTCTCTTTTAGTCAACCTTCCATATACGAATCCACATGTATAGATGGTGACAGCCAGAAACGATGGATGTAGTTGCAACAACAATCTCAAAAGGCAGGAGGGGAAAACCATAGTCCATTATATTCTTCAAGAGGACAAGGGGAATAAAAATTTCCTGAGAAAGAGTAGCTATCTTTCCTGGTATAGAGACCTTGACGATGATTTGTCTTTTTGAGATGAATGTTATGAGGCCCAAAAGCCCTAAAAGAATGTCCTGTAAAACTACCATAATTAATAACCATAATGACATAGTATCTTCAAGCGGGCCAAAATAGACTGCAAGGAAAGATAAAATTATAAATATCCTGTCTGCTACAGGGTCTATAATCTTTCCCTCAAGACTTACCATCTTTCTCTTTTTGGCTATATAACCATCTACAAAGTCACTTAATGCAGTAAGCAAAAATACAGCAAGCGCCCATCCCAATTCTTTTTGCCATATCAATACAAAAAACAGGAAGGCAAGTGGTATTCTTAAAAGGCTTATTTTTGTTGGAAGTGTCAGCCTCATGGACAACTTTGTTTTAATCCAGGTTGTAATGCCTTTTGCCCATATAAATCAAAAGCAGGCTTCCTGATTTAATTACCATTGTTATGAGAAGTGTATTTTTTATGCCGATGTTTGGAATGAATACAACTGCTGTGAGTATTGCTCCGAGGAATGCACCAAATAAATCAAAGGCATAAAATCTGCCAGCTGTGCTGCTTACAGTCCTGTATGAACTGTCAGCCATATTTACCGCCAATGGATACTCCATGCCTGTCAGAAACCCTATTATAACCATTGAACCAAAGATTATTAACTGGGATATGCCTGCCTCTGGCGACAGTAATATGAAGAGGTATAAAAGACCTGCAAGGAATAATATCCCGGTTTCCACGGCCCTCAGGGATGTTGTCGCCCTTTTCATTGCAAAGAAGGCACCAATGGCTGAGCCGAGCATGAAAAGCGATGTAAGTATACCAATATAATGGTAGACATAACCATAGTAAATCTGAAAAGAAAGAATTAGTAATATGCTCATAAGCATGCTCGTAAATCCTGTTGAAGTTATAGCGAATGTTAAGAATAACCTTCTTTTTTTACTCTGCATGATTAAAGAGACTATGAAAAAGATGATGATCAATAAAAGATAATGGGTGTAAGGAATATCTTCTATAGCATCCAATATCTTTACCATAAAAGGCGAGACCACAAGATTTAAAAAGAGCATACCCTCAAATACCGCCCTTGGATAGCTGTCTTGGTTTATTCTCTTCATAGCAGAAGAGGAGATATCTTTTTCAAGTCCACCGAATCTCACACTATCCATCTTGTAACGCAAATACCATTCATTTATGAGACCTGCCGAGATCTTCCTTAAATGGAGCCTTTCTATAAGTGTTTCAGCCGTGACGGTCTTGATGGCTTCATCTGAAGATGCAATAAAGATATTCTGTTCTCCAGGGATAATCCTTACATGGGGAAAGACAGCCTTTAAAGAGGCATGAATCGTCCTATTTAATTCTTTAAGCTCCTTTGAAAGAAATGTCTCAGAGCCAGGTAATCTCATGGCGAATATGCCTCCTTCCTTAAGGTGATTCTTTGCCAGTTCAAAAAACTCCACGGTGTAGTACCGGTTGATCTGAAGGGTGGAGGGCATTGGAAGGTTTATCAGGATCAGGTCATACATCGTGGATCTCTTTCTAAGAAAAAGCCTTCCTTCTATGAGATGTATATTTACCTTTTCATGACCAAGCTCATACTCAGTAAGAGGTGTAGGAAACCGCCTGAAGCCCTCTATTACGAGTGGATCCTGCTCGGTATAATCAATCTCCTTAACAGGATGTTTCAATAATTCCCTCAGAAGTCCTCCTGCTCCACCGCCAATTACAAGGATATCTTCAGGCCGTTCATGGAATAGCATGGGGAAATGGGCGATCTCTTCAATCTGTGCCTCAGGTACAGGAGTAGTGGCATAGGGCGCACCGTTTGCAAAAAATGTATACTGATCTTCGCTTTTTATAATTGCAATATTTGAATATACAGAATTTCTTGTTTCCATAAGAGAATGCTCATACCAGAGCAACCTTGAGCTCAATTCATGAAGGCGTTCTGGTACTGATAATAGATAAGATATAATAATCAAAAGCAAAAGCCCTGCAGCGGCATCTCTTACGATTTTTGATTTCCATCTTGATGTTAAATAAAGAGAGGCAGAACATAGGTTTAATGATAGGAGGATAGTAGCTAACTCAATAGAGCTAAGATAATAGATCAGATAAAAGACAAAGACTATACCGGCTACAAATGAACCAATGGATTCGTAAAGATATACCCTCGCAGATACCCCTTTCCTTTCGGAGATGTCTTGGAGGTTACGACATCCAAAAGGAAATAGCACACCATCTAATACTGAAACAGGTGCAAGGGCTATAAGGGAGATGATCGCAACATAATGGATACCGAGAACCTCACCTGTTGGAATGTTAAAGAGATATTTGAATGAGCGGATAAAAAGGATGCTCAAGAGAGAAGAAAACCCTATCGTTATCTGAAGGATTGCAAACCACTCTATATGCCTTTTTATATACTCAGCCTTTTTTCGCCCTGCATAACTCCCTACCGCCTCAAGGATCAGCCAGTTGCCAAAGATAATGCCCATGAAGAGTTCGTTCCCATGAAATGTTACGAGAAGTTCCCTTATGATGAGTATCTGAGAAGCAGTGGCAGTAAAGCCCATCACAAGGAGGGAAAATCTTAAGGTAAAAGTAGCCGGAAGGGTTATAGATCCCATAAGCCAGGGATGGGATAGCCACAATATTTACATTTTCCAGCTTTTATATTCAGGTCAAGAACAGAGAAGTGAACCCTGGTTATAATCCTTTTATCACATCTTGGGCAGAATGTACTGTTATATTTGTGTCCTGGAACATTTCCGATATATACAAACTTTATACCCTCTTTTACAGCTATATCCCTCGCCTGCTCCAGCGTCTTTACTGGAGTGGGTGGTAAATGGGTCATCTTATAGGCAGGGAAGAATCTTATGAAATGTAAAGGCACATCTGTGCCGAGGTTTTCTCTTATCCATACGCACATCTCCCTTATATTTTTCATATCATCATTTAATGTTGGGATGATGAGATTGACTATCTCAAGCCATTTCCCCTCTTGCTTTATAGTTTTCAGTGTATTAAGAACAGGTGTCATCTCTGCAAAGCTCATATCTCTATAGTAATCTGCTGTAAATCCCTTTAAATCCACTGTTACACCTCGCATATGTCTAAGGAGTGCCTTTAAGGGCTCTGCCTGCATCCCTCCATTGGTATGGAATATGGTGTTAAGCCCGTTTTCTCTTCCTTTTTTGGCAATATCATACATGAATTCATAAAAGACTGTTGGCTCATTGTATGTAAAGGATAATCCTGCCTTCCTTTGCTTGGCTAATCTCACCACATCCTCTGGCCTTAGCTCAAACGTCCTATCTTCAAGCTCTTCTGGTGACCTCTGGGATAAGTGCCAGTTATGGCAGAATCTACATCTGAAGTTACAGCTTGCTGTACCTGTGCATAAGATATCTGTGCCTGGAAGATTATGGAACATTGGCTCTTTTTCGATAGGGTCAAGCTGGATGGCTGCTGGCCTTCCATAGACCACTGAATAAAGTCTGCCTTTTCTGTTTTCTCTATTCCTGCAGAATCCCCTCTGGCCCTCCGGTATTACACATTGCCTGAAACATAAAAGGCAATTGATATTTCCATCCGAGAGTCTTCTATAAAAGCGTGCCTCTTCAGGGTCTGACCTTGTTCTGGCATGGGATTGGGTGTATCCCATACAGAGAGTGGTTGTAGTATAAAGACAATATTTAAGAAATGTTCGCCTTGTTAGCATATGACATCCTCTGATTCCAAGGGCTCCTATTCTGCTCTGAAAACAGGTATTATATTATAACAAAGAGCTATACTGACCCCCATGAGGACTGGGCACACTAAAGGTTAGGTGGCGAAGTAACAGTAGAGAGTGGCGAAGTAACAGTAGAGAGAATGAAGGAGGCAGCATGACATCTACAATTTCTGGGCAATGTCTTGATAAATGGGTACAACACAGGGTATTGACTTATTCTAAGGGATATTCTTTATAATAATAAATCCCCTAGGGGAGGTCGAAAGGCCTGAGACCCTCTCGTGGGAGAGGGAACCCATTGAACCTGATCCGGGTAATGCCGGCGTAGGGAGTGGGGGTATGAATGAGATATTCAAGCCTGCATCCCCATGGGGATGCAGGCTTATCTATTTTTATGAAGATCAGATTAAATGGAGAGGATTATGAGATTCCAGGGGAGCTCACCCTTGAGGAGCTCTTGGAGAGCCTTTCCATTAATCCCGGAAGGGTTGCTGTTGAGGTGAATCTTCAGGTAATAAAGAGGTCTCAATTTGGGACCTTCAGGATAAAAGAGGGAGACATTGTTGAAATAGTAAATTTTGTAGGAGGAGGACAGGATGGAGAACGATAAACTTGTAATAAGGGGTATAGAGTTTAAATCAAGGCTCTGGGTTGGAACAGGGAAGTATAAGGATTTTAAACAGACGAAAGAGGCAATTGAGGCATCAGGTACAGATGTGGTCACAGTGGCTGTAAGGAGGGTTAATATCTTTGATAGGAATAGCGAAAATCTCCTTGATTATATCGATCCAAAGAAGTATAAGATCCTTCCCAATACCGCTGGTTGTTATACTGTAGAGGAGGCCCTGAGATATGCAAGGCTGGCCAGGGAGGCAGGGATATCTGATATGGTGAAACTCGAGGTTATAGGAGATGAAAGGACACTCTTCCCTGATGTCTGTGGTCTTATAAAGGCAACAGAGATCCTGGCAAAAGAGGGATTCATCGTCTTTCCCTATACAAATGATGACCCTGTGACAGCCAAAAGACTTGAGGATGCAGGGGCTGCTGCTGTAATGCCCTTAGGGGCACCTATCGGATCTGGCTTGGGTATAAGAAATCCCTATAATATAAAAATAATCCTCGAGACAGTAAAGGTCCCTGTAATCGTGGATGCTGGGGTGGGAACTGCCTCAGATGCTACGATAGCAATGGAACTGGGATGTGATGCCGTACTTATCAATACAGGTATTGCCTGCGCAAAGGATCCTGTAAAGATGGCCTCTGCTATGAAACATGCCGTTATCGCAGGAAGGCTTGCCTATCTTGCTGGAAGGATACCAAAGAAACTCTATGCCAGTGCAAGTAGCCCCCTTGAGGGCATGCTTATATAGGTGCAATGTGAGTATTGACTTCAGATTATATCTCATAACTGACAGGAGACTTACTGATAATCTTCCTCATGTGATTGAGGAGGCATTAAAGGCTGGAGTTGATGCCTTCCAGATAAGGGAGAAGGACCTTTCAGCAAGAGAACTCGTAACCCTTACAGAGGAATTACTCGGCATTGCCAGAAGATATAATGCAAAGGTTTTTATAAACGACAGGGTAGATATCGCTATGGCCCTTAATCTCTCAGGTGTGCACCTTCCAGCAGGGGGCCTTCCTGTAGAGGTTGTCAAAAGGATATCTGGTGGAAGACTTCTTACTGGTGTCTCAACCCACAGTCTTGAAGAGGCAATTAAGGCCGAAGAAGGTGGTGCTGACTTTATAACCTTTGGCCCTGTTTATGAGACCCCATCAAAACTCTCCTTTGGACCACCAAAGGGATTAGGGGTATTAAAAGAGGTGGTCTCAAAGGTGAGGATACCTGTATTTGCCATAGGAGGTATAAATATAACGAATCTCCGTGAGGTGATGGATACAGGTGTCCATGGCATTGCCCTGATATCAGCCATAATGGCATCCAAGAGGCCAGGTGATGAGGCCAGGAGACTTCTTGATGAGATAAGGAGAATATCATGACAAGAATAGAACTTGCAAAAAAAGGGATCATTACTGATGAGTTCAAAGAGGCTGCCTTATCAGAGGAGGTAAGCCCTGAGTATATTGCAAGGGGTGTTGCAGAGGGAACAATTGTTATTACAAGAAACAATACCCACTCCATAAAACCCCTTGCCATAGGAAAAGGTCTCAGGACAAAGATCAATGCAAACATCGGGACATCCTGTGACAGGATAGACATAGATCAGGAGATGGAGAAACTCCGGGTTCTTATAAGATATGGAGCTGATGCTGTGATGGACCTTTCCACAGGCGGACCTATCAGGGAACTGAGGAGATCAATTATAAAGGTCTCTCCAATCCCTGTAGGCACAGTCCCTGTATATGAAGCAGCCCTGAGGGCGATCCTCTCTACAGGGAGTATAAGGTCCATGACACCGGATATGCTCTTTGAGGTAATAGAAGAGCATCTTAAAGACGGCGTGGACTTTATAACGGTCCATGCAGGTCTTACATTGAAGGCAATAGAGAGACTCAAGAAGGACAGACGGATACTGGATGTTGTAAGCAGGGGAGGGTCTCTGCTTCTTGAATGGATGATATATAATGAGAGAGAAAATCCCTTATATGAATACTATGACAGGCTCCTTGAGATTGCCAAAAGATATGATGTGACCCTGAGCTTAGGAGATGGCATGAGGCCTGGCTGTATTGCTGACGCCACTGATAGAGGTCAGATAGAGGAGCTTGTAACCCTGGGAGAGTTAAGGGACAGGGCCTATGAGGAGGGAGTTCAGGTGATTATTGAGGGCCCTGGTCATGTTCCCCTCAATCAGGTGGAGCTCAATATAAAGATTCAGAAGGAGCTTTGTAAGAATGCACCCTTTTATGTCCTCGGTCCGCTTGTCACGGATATTGCCATGGGATATGACCATATAGCTGCTGCCATAGGTGGTGCTATTGCTGCCTTTGCAGGAGCAGACTTCCTCTGTTATGTGACCCCCTCAGAACATATAAGGCTTCCTGACTTAGAGGATGTAAAGGAGGGTGTTATTGCCTCCAGAATCGCTGCCCATGCTGCAGATATTGCAAAGGGCATACCTTCTGCAATAGAAAAGGATAGACTCATGGCCCGTTATAGAAAGGAGCTGAACTGGGATGGTCAGATTAGCCTCAGTCTTGATCCAGAGAAGGTGGCAAGACTGAGGGCAGAGAGCCCACCATCGGAAGAGGAGGTCTGTAGCATGTGTGGCGAATTCTGTGCTATCAGGACGGTGAAGAGGGCACTGGAGGGCTGAGTTTTTAACGGCATTGATTATTCCTGAGGATTTAATAAAGACCATTGATAGACCTGAAAAGAGATTAATTCTTGTTATAGGTGCCTCTGATACAGGAAAGACCACCTTAGTGGAATCCCTTGCAAGGGTACTCTCCTCAAGATATTCTACTGGAGTTGTTGATCTTGACATGGGTCAGTCCCACATAGGGCCTCCCACAACTGTGGGATGGGCAGTTGTTCCAGAGGAGTTTTCCTCCCTTGAGTCTTTAAAGGAAGAGGATTTTTATTTTACAGGAAGTGTAACACCTTCAGGGAATCTCCTGCCGTCTCTCGTGGGGGCAGGTCTCATGGTGGAGAAGGCACTTAAAAGATGTGAAAAGGTTATTATTGATACCACAGGCCTTGTCTCAGAGCCCACAGGCAGGGTTCTGAAACAGTATAAGATTGAGCTCTTAAGACCTGATCTTATTATACTGCTTGAAAGATCAAGTGAACTCACTCATATTATAGGGCCTTACAGAAACCAGAATCTTGACATAATAAGGATAAAACCCTCAAGGTCAGTAAGACAGAAGACCCCGGAGGAACGAGCAGAATACCGTTACAGGAAGATGGCCTCCTATCTTGAAGGCTCTGTTATAAGGGAGTTCTATATGGATGATCTGGGGATATTTTTTAGAAGGGAGAGGATGCCCCTTGACCCAACTTTAAAGAACCGGGTAGTCTCCTTGAGGGATGACAAGAATGAAGACAGGGTTATTGGGGTAATAGAGGCAGTAGTCCCAGAAGATGGAAGGATTTGTGTAAGGATGCCTGATGTGGAGATTAAACCCTCGGGTATTGTGCTGGGAAGTGCAGTCTTTGATCCTCAAGAGAGGACCCTCAGAAACCTCAGTCTTTCAATCTGAGCTCCTGAAGAAGTTCAAGAAAGAACCTCAGCCTCTCCTCCCCATATCTGGAGATCTCCTCGAGTATAACTGATAGTGGTTTTGGCTCAGTGTGGAGACCCCTGTTTTTTGAAAAGAACTTATCTGCCACACATATAATCTTTTCCTCAAGACTCTGAGGCACCATATCCCTTACAGGAAGGGGAAGGCCCTTCTGAAGGATATCCTTAACAGTAATGCCAGCTCCCACATGTCTTTCAGCAATAAGGGCATGCCTCAGGAGGCCCTCTTCTTCCAGCATCCTCCTTCCAATATAACCATGGGCAATATAGGGCTCCTTTCCATAACAGCCGAGCATCGGCGAGTCTGTATAGATGATACCGATGTCGTGGAGCATGGAGGCCTCACTGATGAAGTCCCTGTCAGGTTTTAAGTGAGATACAAGGTCTGCTATCTCGAGGGCCTTTCTCCTTACAGCCTCACCGTGTTCTATAAGAACCCTCCAGGCAGTGGAGTGAGGTTTATAGTATCTCTCTATAATCTTTAATGGATCAGCCATCCTGTTTTATAATAACTTAAAGATCCTTCGAGGAGGTAGCCATGGTAATAGAAAGATTAATAGGTAAAAAGAGGATAGTCCTTGTAAAGGATGATATTACAGAGAGGGCGGTGGATGCCATAGTAAATGCCGCTAACAGTAATTTGAAGCATGGTGGAGGGGTAGCTGGTGCAATTGTGAGAAAGGGTGGTGATATTATTCAGGAGGAGAGTGATAAAATAGGTTTTTGTCCTGTTGGCCAGGCTGTATTAACAACAGGTGGAAGGCTGAAGGCACCCTCGGTAATCCATGCAGTGGGTCCAAGGATGGGTGAAGGTGATGAGGAGAATAAACTGAGGAGTGCCATAAATAGTGTCCTGAGGCTTGCTTCTGAGAAGGGATTCAGGAGTATATCTGTACCTGCTATAAGT
>CAMTWD010000036.1:0-6466 GCA_947085365.1 uncultured Nitrospirota bacterium
ATATCCTGCATCATGGGCATGCACATCTGCATCATGGACATCTGTTGACCTTCACCCATCTGAGCCCATGAAGTAGTCCCTGCCACCAAGAGAGATAATAGGGCTAAACTAATCATCCATCTTTTCATTTTTTTCTCCTTCTTCATCATTTTTTCTTAAAAAGGTCTCTAACAGGATTGATGACATTTACAGGCTAAACCCTTTTTCTTTGTCTCACCTCCTTCCTAATTTCAGGATATATCCTCCGAGACTATCTTCTCAACCTTGACGAAGATGGATTTCTCCTTGAGCAATAAATTCTCGAGCTATCTGCATGGTCCGCTCTATATCCTCATCTGTTGGCACTGGCATCTGTTTACAGTCGCATTCGTGGGTAAGTTCATAAACATGCCTGATGGTCTCTAAAAGCCTTGCATCAAAAATACCCCTCTGAAGGGTCTTCACCTTTATTTCTTCTTTTTCATCTGTTTGCCACAACATATAATATCGCAGGTCTCGACACAACCGCATAATTCATCAACAGTAATAACAAGTCCGCAGACAGTGCACTCGTATCTATCCCCTTCTTTTAATCTCCTTGAAGACTTTTTAGCTGGGGAAACCTTCTTAACTGTCTTTGCTGGCATAATTACACCTCCTTTTTAACCAACAGGATTGGAGTCCAGTCTTTTCTTCTTAAAGGGTATCAAAGAATACAGGCCTTGTCAAGAAATCTCCTCTTGAAAAACCCTTGAGATCGAGAAATAGCTGATAAAAGGTCCTACCATTTATATGGCTCTATCCAAAATGAAGGGGGATATCACAAGGAAAAACGAGAGGCCGAAAAATAGAGATAGAAATTGTTAGTCCTCTCAAACCCCTATTTTCTATTCCCTACCGCTGCCCCAAAAAATCTTTGATTTTTTGGGGACTCCTCTCCCCTTTGGGGAGAGAGTCCCTATTTTCTTATTCCCTCTCCCCTTTGGGGAGAGGGGGAGGGTGAGGGGGACCGTCAAGGGAGAGGGGATTATTGGGAAATTTCTATCTCTATTTCAGGGGAGAGGGGTCCCCCCTTTCCATACTCAGGAATTATGTTATAATTAATTAAGGAGGTTAAAGAATATAGCTATCTTCGGACATACTTCCGGTCTTAAAAAGAGAGAACTCCATTTACTGGAAAGGCTTTCCAGGAGAAGATCCCCTCCGGAAAGGATCATCAGCTACGAAATAGCAAAATATATCTGTGAACTTTCCAGTTCCACAGGAAGACAGATAGGCCTTCTCATTGACAGGTCAGGGCAGATCACCCATGTAATAGTGGGAGATGCAAAGGGTATAGTAATCCCCCCTCTTGAAAAGGACTATCCCCTTGGAAGAAGGCCTTTGAGGGAGTTGAGGCTTATCCATACCCATCTTAAAGATGAATCCTTAACTCAGGATGACCTCACAGACCTCCTGCTCTTAAGACTTGATATGGCTGTGGCTATAACCATGAAGGATGGGCTTCCTGATAAGGTATATATGGCCCATCTCCTTCCCCTCGGTTCAAAGGATAGGTATGAAATAAGCGGGCCCCTCAGCATCCATCTTCTCGATATGGACTTTTTATCCTTCATAAGAAATCTTGAAGACGAGATGGAAAGGGCAAGGCTCTATGTCCAGGACACAAGAGATAAGGCAATACTTATAAGTGCCTCCACAAGACCCAGGTATGAACTTGAAGAATCCATGGAGGAGCTCAAGGAACTGGCAAGGAGTGCTGATGTAATTGTCTTGGATACAGTTATCCAGAGGCTGAAGGAGATAAATCCTAAATATCTCATGGGAGAGGGAAAACTGAGGGAGATTATCATCAATGCCCTTGATAAAGGAGCAACCCTTCTCATATTTGACCAGGATCTCACTCCTTCCCAGATGAAGGAGATAAGTGAATTAACAGAACTGAAGGTCATTGATCGTTCCCAGCTCATCCTGGATATCTTTGCAAGAAGGGCCCATTCAAGGGACGGCAAGATTCAGGTAGAACTGGCACAGTTAAAATACAGACTGCCGAGACTGATAGGTAAGGGAACTGCCATGTCAAGACTGACAGGTGGAATTGGTGGAAGAGGCCCAGGAGAAATGAAACTTGAGGTGGACAGAAGAAGGGTAAAGGAGAGGATAAACCTCTTAGAAAAAGAGCTTAAGATACTCGCAGAGGCAAGAAGACAGAGGAAAAATAGAAGGGTTGAAAGGGGAATACCTATTGTCTCCATAATCGGCTACACCAACGCAGGAAAATCCACACTCCTCAATAACCTCACGAACAGCTCAGTATTTGTGGAAGAGAGGATGTTTGCCACCCTTGATACCTCCTCGAGAAGGCTCAGGTTTCCAAAGGAGAGAGAAGTGATAATTACTGATACGGTGGGATTTATCAGGGATCTTCCGAAAGACCTTGTGGCAGCCTTTAAATCCACCCTTGAGGAACTTGAGGATGCTGACCTACTTATCCATCTCGTGGATATCTCAAATCCAAGGTTTGAACAACATATAGAATCAGTGGAGAAGATCCTTGAGGAACTGAATCTCCACGAAAAACCGAGGATACTCGTCTTTAACAAGATTGACAAGGTAGAACCTGAAGAGGCAGAGAATATACTCAAGAGATACAATGCCATAGGAATATCAGCCATAAAGAAGGAGACCTTTGGCCCCCTTCTTGAAGAGATATACAGGCATATATGGCCATCCCCAAAAGAAAGGACCTTTAAAGAGGTAGTTACCCAGCACTTGTTTTAAGGAGATTTTTAAGGGTATAATCCATAACTCTGGAGGCGTTTGATGGAATTTACACCAAAATGGATAGCCTGGGAGATAACAAGGAGATGTAACCTGAGATGCATCCATTGTAGATCCTCCTCAGAATTAGAGGTAAGGGGCCATCCTGATTTTCCAACAGAGGAGGCCTACAGGATAATTGATGACATCTCGAGCTATGCAAAACCTGTTGTTGTCCTAAGTGGCGGTGAGCCCCTCTTGAGAAAGGATGTCTTTGATATAGCAAGATACGGAACAGAAAAGGGTCTGAGGATGTGTCTTGCCACAAACGGCACCCTCGTAACAGATGAGATCTGTGAAAGGATAAAGGAATCGGGCATAAAGATTGTATCCCTGAGTCTTGATGGCTCAACAGAAGAGGTCCATGATGACTTTCGCTCCCAGAAAGGTGCCTTTCAGGGAACCATTAATGCAGCCAGACTCTTCAAAAAGCACTCCATAGAGTTTATAATCAATTCATCCTTCACAAAGAGGAACCAGGAAGAGATACCAAAGGTCTACAAGCTGGCAAAGGAGCTCGGTGCAACTGCCTGGTATATGTTCATGATAGTGCCTACTGGAAGAGGAGAAGAGATCATGAAGGAGCTCATCTCAAGGGAGGACTATGAGGAGATCCTCAACTGGCATTATGATATGGAAAAGAACGAAAAGGAGATACTTGTAAGACCAACCTGTGCACCCCATTACTACAGGATAGTCCTTCAGAGATCTAAACAAGAAGGAATAAAGTTTGAAAGGCGGTCATTAAAATTCTCCACAGGGGGGGCAAAGGGCTGTATAGCTGGACAGCTCATATGCCTTATAGATGTGGATGGGAATGTCCTTCCCTGCAGTTATTTCCCCATGCCAGCTGGGAATATAAGAGAACGATCCTTTAAGGATATATGGGAGAATTCTGAACTCTTTAAAAAACTCAGAGATTTCAGATCCTACAAAGGTAGATGTGGCTCCTGCGAGTTTATAAGTATATGTGGGGGCTGCAGGGCAAGGGCATATTCTGTATATGGAGATTATCTTGAGGAAGAACCCTTCTGTACCTACATCCCAAAAAGGCTTGAGGCCCTGAAAAAGGCGGGCATAAAATAGACCTCTGAGGAGGAAAGGACCTAAAATGAACGATACCTTTTTAAAGGCCTGTAGGGGTGAAAAGACAGACTACACACCTGTATGGCTCATGAGACAGGCTGGGAGATATCTACCTGAATATCAGGCCCTGAGAGAAAAATACGACTTTATGACTCTCTGTAAGACACCCGAACTTGCAGCAGAGGTGACACTCCAGCCTGTAAGAAGACTGAATGTGGATGCTGCCATACTCTTTTCAGATATACTCATCCTCCTTGAACCAATGGGTATCAGGATAGAATTTCCTGAAAGAGGTGGGCCTCTTCTGAGCATACCTGAGAATATTAAAAGATTTAGAAAGATCAAGCCTGAAGAAGACCTTCCCTTTGTCATGGAGACGATAAAGATCCTTATAAAGGAACTGGATATACCCCTCATAGGATTTTCTGGTGCACCCTTTACCCTTCTTGCATACATTATTGAACAGGGAAGCTCAAAGGACTTCCTGAGGACAAAAAGGCTCATGTATGAGAACCCTGAGAGATATAAAGATCTTATGGAGACCCTGAGCACCACCGTCACAGAACATCTTTCTGCTCAGATAAAGGCTGGGGTTCAGGCAGTTCAGCTCTTTGACACCTGGGCTGGAATACTAACACCGAGGGATTTTAAGGAACATGTCCTCCCCTATGTGAAGGATATCATGGCAAGACTGAAAGGTAATGTGCCGGTAATATATTTTGTCCTTAATGGTGGTACATTCCTTGAATCAATCAAGGAATCTGGAGCTGATGTTATAGGAATTGACTGGAGGATTGATATTGGGGCAGCAATAGATATACTCGGAGATGCTGTCTCAGTTCAGGGAAATCTTGACCCCTGTGAACTCTTTTTACCAGAGGAGAGGCTTTTTGAAAGAATAACAGATATAATCAGAAAGGGCATGAGGTCCTCCATAAGAGGACATATATTCAACCTCGGTCATGGAATCCTTCCTGAAACACCTGTAGAAAAGGCAAGATATCTCGTTGATATGGTCCATGAAATATCAGCGAGATTAAAAAGCGGGCAATAAGATTAAGGGAGGCTCCCTTCTATTCCCTTTTTACTGCCAAATGGAGCGGGCGACGGGATTTGAACCCGCGACCAAGAGCTTGGGAAGCTCCCACTCTACCCCTGAGCTACGCCCGCAGGATCAATAGCCTCTCTTCGGCTTGAAAAATATATCATACTGCAGAGGTCTTTTGCAAGCCCAAGGACCAGAATTACAGGACTTTTAGGATTACACCTTTTTATTATCTTATTAATTTTTTAAATTTGACTTTTTGATTTTTTTTTAGTCTACTTCCTATGTTAAGCCTCTTAAAAGTTTTAATAACTGCCTGTCTAATCACCTTCCTTTTAGGATGTGGTGGGGGAGGAGATAGTGTGAGCAATGGTAGTGGGACCAGAGGTGAGGAAGAAGTTAAAGATGACTATCTGATATGGGATCAAGGTAAGTGGGATTATGCAAAATGGCAATAAATTAAAATTCAGGAGGTAATCCCTTATGATAAGGAATTTGATAGCTGGTTTAATCGTATCCTTGATATTAAGCTACAATGCCTTTGCAGGAGAGATTGTGCCTCATATCTTTCAGTCTGGCACACCAGCAAGGGCAAGTGAGGTGAATGCAAATTTCGACGCCCTTGAGAAGGCTATGCCAAGGATAAAAACAACCTATCTTCATGATCTATATATAAATTCCCCATATCCTAATATTACCACTGTTACTAATATCCAATTTACACCCCCTCGACCTCATGGTGCAATCTTGGTTTTTGCCTCAGGCACTGTGTGCATCTCTAATCATATACAAGGGCCAAGACAGGGAGTAGGGCTTAAGGTCTCAGACTCTTCAGGTGATATTTCAGATGGTCCAGGAGCAGCACTATTTGAAATAGCAGGGTCCCATCCCTCCATGGAAAGCTGGGACAGGGCCTGTGCCCCTTTTAATATTATGAGGGTATTTAATATAAACTCCACAAGCCCTATCACTATATATTTAAATGGAACAGTGATATCAAGTGATAAGAGTAATTATCCTACTGGAAGGGTTGCACATGTAAACCTTACAGCAATCTATTTACCATTTGTACTGCCATGACCGGTAGCTCAATCTTTAATTTAAATCGTTGAACTTAAAAGGGCTGTGTGGGTCTTCGGGAAGGGTTTTAAACAGCACTGCAAAATCAATATCCGATTCCTTAGCGATAAGCTCCACATCCTTACATTCAAGCAGTCTTAGGTCCCTCTTGACCTGTAAGCTAAGTCGAAATCAGTTTATTTTTTCCTACAAATAAACATCCAATCCTCTCGATGAAGTACCGGAATAAATGCAGAATCCTTTCTAAATACTCTAATCTCTTGCTCAATAAAAAAGAAGTTATTTAAAAGCTTTCGTATACTTCTTAATGTGAACGAATAGGGATGTGCTTCATCTTGAAAGAATGGTAACCACTTTTCAATAAATCTTCGAGCAATAGCTATCAAGGTTGGATGTAAAAAGATGCCAAGCACAAATATGCCATCCCTTTTTAAAACACGACGCATTTCTGAAGGG
>CAMTWD010000037.1:0-3371 GCA_947085365.1 uncultured Nitrospirota bacterium
CTGATGTAGAGCATAATATTGTTCACGGTTCCGATTCCCCTGAGTCCGCAAGATTTGAGATAGGGTATTTCTTCTCAGAGGTGGAGCTGGTAAAGAGGGATTAAGGCATCATAGAACATGGATTATATAAAAAGACCCCTCCTGTAATAAGGAGTATTTCTGGCGTCTTTAAGGTGGAGGATCCAAAGCCTCACACTCTACAGGGTAAGGCTGAAGGTGACGGGCTGGATAGAGGTATTGAAGGGTCTGGTCTTCCTCTTGCTTAATCCCCTCTTATGGGTCTAAACAGTATAATTAATAATCTATGCCTCTAAAAGAGAGGATAGTTATAAGGGGTGTAAACTGGATTGGTGATGCTGTAATGACCATCCCTGCCCTGAGGGCCTTAAGGGCTCATTACAGGGACTCAGAGATTCATCTGATCGTAAAACCATGGGTTGCCCCCCTTTTTTATGATAGCCCCTATCTGGATAACCTGATCCTTTATTCCGCTGAATTCAGTGGCCTTGAAGGAAAGATCAGGTTTTCGAGGCTTCTCAGGAGGGAGTCCTTTACAAGGGCCTTTCTCTTTCAGAATGCCTTTGATGCTGCCCTTCTCACCTTTCTTGCCAGGATACCTGAGAGGATAGGTTATAGCAGGGAGATGAGGAGATGGCTCCTTACAAGACCCGTGCCCTATAGGGGAGAGGACCGGTTCATGCATCACATCGATTATTACCTTGAACTCCTCAGAAGGGCAGGCATTCCTGCGGAATACTCAAGGCCATGGATAAGACTGGCCCTTGAGGAGAGACTTCAGGGGAGGAAAAGGCTTTCAGGACTCAAGAGACCGGTGCTTGCCATAAATCCAGGTGCCACTTATGGTTCTGCAAAGAGGTGGTTTCCTGAAAGGTTTGGCCTCGTTGCCGATATCTTCATGGAGTCCACAGGAGGGAGTGTGGTTCTACTGGGAAGTCAGGAGGAGGTGGAGATTGCAAAGGAGATAAGGAGGAATATAAAGGGTGATGATGTTCTCATCCTTACAGGAAAGACGAATCTCCGGGATTTGATCTCTATTATCTCTGAGAGTGATCTCCTTCTCAGCAATGATTCAGGTCCCATGCATATTGGTTATGCTGTTGGTACCCCTGTGGTGGCCATCTTCGGATCAACAGATCCTTCCCTTACAGGTCCTGTGGGATACAGAGATATAGTGATAAGAAAGGAGGTTCCCTGCAGCCCCTGTTTTAGAAGGAGGTGTGAGGAGATGGCCTGTATGGATGCCATCAAGGTGGATGATGTGGCCTCTGCTACACTGAGCGTAGCACCAAGACAGAGGGCAGTATTCCTTGACAGGGATGGTACCATCTGCAGGGATGTGGGATATCTCAATGATCTATCAGGGCTTGAGGTCTTTGATGATGTAAGGGGATTGAGGGTCCTGAAGGAAAGGGGATTCAGACTTATTGGTGTAACAAATCAGTCAGGCATCAGGAGGGGTATAGTCAGGGAGGATGTGGTAAGGGAGATAAATGAGATCTTTATCAATAGATACGGCTTTGATGCCTTTTATTATTGTCCCCATCTTCCCGATGACCTCTGTGAATGCAGAAAGCCCGAGACAGGCATGCTTATGAGGGCAAGGGCTGAATATAACATTGACCTCAAGAGGTCATGGATGATAGGGGACAAGGCCTCTGATATAAGCCTCGGAAAGGCTGTGGGTGCAAGGACAATCCTTCTGAGGACTGAAGGGCTCAGGGAATATCCTGAGGCAGATTTTCAGGTTAATAGCCTTAAAGAGGCTATTCAGGTAATATTAAGGACAGAAGAGGGGTCTTCCTAACGGTTACCTCGCCACCAAGATAGGCTGAAGGCTTAAGGCTGAAGGCTGAAGAAGAGAGACAAAGACAGAATTATTGTTTTTTTCTCTTCAGCCTACTGCCTTCAGCCTAATTATTGCCTATCGTCTTCAGCCTTCAGCCTCATCTACCTCGCCACCAACTGTTACTTCGCCAGCAAAAGGTTAATTATAATCTCATTCAGAACGAGAAAACCCTTTTCTGTGGCAGCTAAATGCCCATTCCTTTCTATCAGAAGGCCCTCCTTCAGATAAGGTTCTGCCTTCTTAAGGACCCCCTCTCTATGAGGTGAGGGGATATGGGATATCCTTATTCCCTCCTTCATCCTCAGACCAAGCATTATCATCTCCATCAATTCATCCCTTTCTGAGAGTTCCGTTATCTCTTTATAAGGCATGAGGCCTTTCATGAGGGAGGAGATATAATCCTCCAATCTATGATTTTCTATCCTTCTGCCATCAATAAAGGAATGGGCTCCAGCTCCGAGTCCGATGTATTCTCCCCTTTTCCAGTAATTCATATTATGAAGGGATTCCTTACCTGGAAGGGCAAAGTTCGAGACTTCATAATGGATGTAATCGTGGTCTCGGAGATAATTGCAATTGTATAGATACATACGGATAATCTCTTCCTCTGATGGTCTTTTGAGTCTGCCTGAGACTATCTCGTAAAAAAGGGCAGTTCCCTTTTCTGGTGTGAGTTCATAGGTGGAGATATGGCATGGCTTAAAGGATACAGCCTTTTCAAGATCCTCAGTCCATTCTTCAAGTGACTGACCTGGGAGGGCATACATAAGGTCAATAGATAAGTCAAGGCCCTCTGCCATTATATCCTCTATTGCCCTTATTGAGTCATCAGTGCTGTGGATTCTACCAAGGATACGGAGCCCTTTCTCCTTAAAGGACTGCACACCAAGACTTATCCTTGTGACACGGTAGTCCTTTAAAAGCCTTAACTTCTCTTTATCCACTGTCCGGGGATTTGCCTCTACTGTAAATTCCAGTATATTGTCTGGATCAATCAATCTATAAAGGGAGTCAAGGACCTTTACGGCCTGTTCAGGCTCAAGGATTGAGGGTGTGCCCCCACCAATATAGATTGTCCTTACATCGTGAAGCCTCTCTTCATAAAGCTCCATCTCCCTGATGAGTGCCTGGAGATATCGGTTAATTTCTTCGGAGGAAGGTCTTTCTACTGAATAGAAGTCACAATAGCCGCACCTTTTTACGCAGAAGGGGATATGGATATAAAGGCCTTTCATAATATCTTCTCTTGAAAACTTTATATAATACCATAATATTTTTTCATCTTCTGGGACTTCTTGCACCTCGGAGGTGCAGGTTTACCCAGTCTGAGACGGCGTCCTAACCGGAAAAAGGCTTAGTCTTTGGCTACAGAGATTGTTACCACCCCCTTAAGGATTTATTTAACAAAGTGATTAAAATAGCCGCTATACCAAGCTTCAATCTTCAAGATTATTTTACCTTTCTTAAAAAGGAGGTGGTATACCAGCCATAAAGATTTTACAAA
>CAMTWD010000038.1:0-18699 GCA_947085365.1 uncultured Nitrospirota bacterium
ATCGGCCTCTTCCTCCTGAAGGGCCTTCTTTGTAAGGGCATCACTCGTGGCAAGGCAGAAGGCTGAGCCAAGGGCAAGGAGGGTCCAGAGAGGTATCACTCTTACTTCGCCACCATCAGGTTTTATGAGTCCTTGGGGATATTGGGTCTGGAGATCCCCCTTCCTTCTGAGAAGGCCTTTCCAAGAAACCTTCCTGTAGCATAATAGAGTCTTGCATCAGGGACAAAGTAAAATGGTCTTATCTTCTCCACATCAGGTCTTCTCTTTTCATCAAGTTTATCTTCATCAATCTTTACATCTACGATCTCTCCGATAAACTGGGTATGTAATCCTATCTCCACTATGTGACTTACCTTACATTCAAGCGCTACAGGGAATTCCTTTATATAAGGTGCATCTATATATTCTGCCCTTTCAGGTGTGAGACCTGTTGCCTGAAACTTGTCTTCCTCTCTTCCGGATACCATCCCAAAATAGTCAGCCTCTTTTAGATAATCCTCAGAGGGTATGCTTATGGTAAAGACCCTCTTCTCCATAAGGCTCTGGTATGTATAGGTTGCCTTTCTTACAGATATGGCCACTGAAGGTGGTTGACTGCAACATATCCCACCCCATGCCACTATCATCACATTCGGCCTGCCCTCCTTGTCATAAGTACCAACTGCAAGGACAGGTGTGGGGAAGAGTATGGGTCTTGCACCAAGGGATCTCTTCATAGAATACCTCCTCATGCTATACCCTTTTTGAGGATATCATGGATATGAATTATCCCCTCTATCCTTCCCTCTCTATCAGGAACGATAAGGGATGTGATAGAGTACATCTGCATTATGGCGAGGGCCTTTGCTGCAAGCTCATCAGCAGATATAGTCTTTGGATTCTTCGTCATCACCTCACCAGCCTTCATCTCAAAGAAGTCCTTTCCGTATTTCTGGATACCCCTTCTGAGGTCTCCATCTGTTATAATGCCAACGACCAGTCTTTCAGCATCCACAACAGCAGTCATACCCAGTCTCTTTGAGCTTATCTCCACAATAGCCTCAGTCATTGGGGTATCAGGCCTCACAAGTGGAAGGGCCTCACCAGTATGCATTAAGTCCCTCACCTTTATAAAAAGCCTTTTACCAAGATTTCCTCCGGGATGATATAGTGCAAAATCCTCCTCCCTGAAGCCCCTCTTTATTAAAAGGGCCACAGCAAGGGCATCGCCCATTGCAAGGGCTGCTGTTGTGGAGGCTGTAGGAACTATTCCCATGGGACAGGCCTCTTCTTTAACACTTACATCAAGGCTTACATCAGCCTGCTGGGAAAGGGTGGAATCTCTGTTTCCTGTTATGGCTATGAGCTTAACATTGAATCTCTTTAAAAAGGGTATGAGATTTATGACCTCCTCTGTCTCTCCGCTATTTGATATGGCAATTATCACATCATCGGATGTGACCATTCCGAGGTCACCGTGACTTGCCTCAGCAGGATGCATGAAGAATGCTGGCGTGCCCGTAGATGCGAGGGTTGCCGCAATCTTCTTTCCGATGAGGCCTGATTTGCCCATCCCCGTTACGACAACCCTTCCCTTAGAATTAAGGATCATCTCCACTGCCCTTTCAAAAGAGGAATCAAGATGATCAATCAGTCCTGATACTGCAGAGGCCTCAATCCTCAATACCCTCTTTGCTATCTCTAATACATCACTCATGGTCTATCTCACGCCGTTACCACCTACTCAAGCCTTAAGCCTTTTATTGAGTCTTCAATTATATCAAGAAAGAACTCGAGATTTTCCATGCTTATACATAAGGGAGGCATAATCACGATAACATTCCCCAAGGGTCTTATGAATACGCCCCTCTCACGGGCCCTGTGGGCAATCCTCCAGCCAATCCTGTCTATATATCCAAAGGCCTCCTTGGTCTTTTTGTCCCTCACGATCTCTATCCCTGCCATGAAACCGCACTGCCTCACATCCCCTACATGGGGAAGCTCCTTTAATCTTGAAAGCCTCTCCTTCAGAAATCCTATCTTTGGCTGGAGGTTTTCTAAAACCCTCTCACGCTCAAATATATCAAGGGAGGCAAGGGCTGCACTGCAGGCAAGTTGATTGCCTGTGTAGGAGTGACCATGAAAGAAGGTCTTCAGGTCCTCAAACCTCCCGAGAAAGGCATTGAAGATCTCCTCAGTGCATAGGGTTGCTGCAAGGGGCATATATCCTCCTGTAATCCCCTTTGAGAGGCAGAGGATGTCAGGGCTTACCGCCTCATGCTCACAAGCAAACATCCTTCCCGTTCTTCCAAAACCTGTAGCAACCTCGTCAGCTATCATGAGGACATTATATCTTGTGCATAGCTCCCTTACACCCTTAAGATACCCTGGTGGTGAGGTAATCATCCCACCTGCTGCCTGAATAAGTGGTTCTATTACAACTGCTGCAATCTCCTCAGAATGCCTCCTGAGGATCTCTTCCATTTCACCTAAGCAGGAGAGGGAACAGTCAGGATAAGTGAGACCAAGTTCACATCTATAACAGTATGGCGATGGTGCCTTATAGGTCTTGAATAAAAGGGGGGTGAAGGTGCTCCAAAAGATCTCAATCCCTCCCACACTCATTGCTCCAATGGTATCTCCATGATAGCCATTCCTGAGACTCAGGAAGGTAGTCTTACCTTTATGGCCCCTGTGCAGCCAGTATTGAAAGGCCATCTTCAGGGCTACCTCCACAGAGGTAGAGCCATCATCAGAATAAAAGACCTTTGTTAATCCCTTTGGTGCAATCCTTACAAGCCTTTCAGCAAGGAGTATAGAAGGAAGGTTTGCAAGACCGAAGATGGTTGAATGGCTTATGAGGTCAAGCTGTCTCTTTATGGCCTCGTTAATCTCTTTTCTATTATGGCCATGGATATTGACCCAGAGGGATGAGACACCGTCAAGGTACCACCTTCCCTTTATATCACGGATAAAACAGTCTCTTCCCTCCACAATAATTATTGGGTCAGCCTCACACCACTCCTTCATCTGGGTAAAGGGATGCCAGAGGTATCTTTTATCCATATTGCTCAGCTCTTCGTAAGAGGGAATATTCATCTGCATTTTCGCTCCTTCCTTTCTTTTGTCTTTTAACTTCAGCCTAAAGCCTTCAGCCTATTTAATTGCCTTTGGCATGCAAATTATTATATGATTGATACAATCAGGAAGACAAGGGATCCTTACGGCACTGTTACCTCGCCACCTATGGCGAAATAAGAGCCTGAGGGAGGTGTTTATGATAAGTCCACTCAAACCGGAAGAGCTTTATAAATGTTGTGACCCAAGGATCTTCGATTTTGAAACTACCGATGACTTGACACATGTGGAAGGACCCCTTGGACAGGAAAGGGCAATTAATGCCATTGACTTCGGATTGAGTCTCGAGAATACTGGTTTCAACATCTTTGTCCTGGGTGAACACGGAACAGGAAAGCTTACAAGTGTAAGGGAGTTGATAAAGAGAAAGGCCCAGAATGAGCCTGTCCCTCCTGACTGGTGCTATGTATATAACTTTAAGAATCCTGATACACCTATTGCCCTATCCTTCCCGGCAGGGATGGCATCACAGTTTCAGAAGGATATGTCTGACCTTATCAAGACCCTCCGGGCAGAGATACCAAAGATCTTTGAGTCAAAGGAATATGAGAAGCAGAGAAACAGGATTATAGAGGAGTTCCAGAAAAAACAGAAGGAGCTCTTCACAAGTATAGAGGAAGAGGCCTCCTCAAATGGATTTGCCATAAGAAAATCCGTTTCAGGCCTTCTCATTGTCCCTGTGAAAAAGACAGGAGAGGCCCTCACAGAGGAGGAGTTTGAGGCCTTAGACGAGAGGACAAAAAAGAGGATCGAAGAGATAGGAAAGGCCCTTCAGGAAAAGCTTGATGATGTAGTGAGGGCTGTAAAGGAGGCAGAGAAACTCCTCAAGGAGATGCTCCAGAAGCTTGAAAGGACAGCAGCCCTTGGTGCAGTGGGCCACCTTATTGATGAACTGAAAGAGAAATACGAAGATAACAAAAAGGCCGTAAGCTACTTAGAGGATGTAAAAGAGGATATCCTGGAACACCTTGATGACTTCAAGACACAGGAAGAGCAGACACCACCTCTACCCTTTATGAGGATCCCAAAGGCAGAGCCTGTATTCACAAGATATGAGGTAAATGTAATAGTGGACAACAGTGACCTCAAAGGGGCACCATGCGTATTTGAACATAATCCCACATACTACAACCTTTTTGGAAGGATAGAACATAAGTTTCAGTATGGGATTGCCGTTACTGATTTTTCTATGATAAAGGCTGGTTCACTCCATAAGGCAAACGGGGGGTACATAGTTATCCATGCCCTTGACCTCCTGAGAAATCTCTTCTCCTATGATGCCTTAAAAAGGGCTATCAGGAACAAGGAGATAAAGATTGAGGACATCTGGGAACAATACAGACTCATCTCCACGACAACCCTGAAACCCGAGGCCATTCCACTGAATGTAAAGGTAATCCTCATAGGCCATCCATACCTCTATTACATCCTCTACAATTACGATGAGGAGTTCAAGGAACTCTTCAAGGTGAAGGCCGATTTTGACAGCAGGATGGACAAAAATGAGGAGACCATCAAGAAATATGCTATGTTTGTAGCCTCACGCTGTAAGGCTGAGGGGCTTCTGCCTTTTGACAGGACAGGTGTGGCCCGGGTGGTGGAATATGGCTCAAGACTGGCAGGGCATCAGGAAAGGCTTTCGGCACTCTTTGGCCATATTGCTGATCTCCTCAGGGAGGCAAGTTTCTGGGCAAAGAAGGCAGGAAGTTCTGTTGTCAAGGCTGAGCATGTGGAGAAGGCGATTGAGGAGAGGAGATTCAGGCACAACAGGATTGAGGAAAGGCTCAGAGAGGCCGTGCTTGAAGACACCATAATTGTAGAGACCAGTGGAAGGAAAGTGGGTCAGGTAAATGGTCTTGCTGTAATTGACCTTGGTGATTATAGTTTTGGAAAGCCCTCCAGGATTACAGCAAGGACATATACAGGGAAGGCAGGGGTTGTAAATATAGAGCGCGAGACGAAGATGAGTGGAAGGATCCATGAAAAGGCTATACTGATTCTCACAAACTACCTTGGAAGTAGATATGCTATTAAAAAGCCCATCAGCCTTTCTGCCTCTATAACCTTTGAACAGCTCTATGATATGGTTGAAGGCGACAGCGCAACCTGTGCAGAATTTTATGCCCTTATAAGCAGTATATCTGGCATACCCCTGAAGCAATCTATTGCCGTGACAGGTTCAATGGATCAGAACGGTGAGGTCCAGCCCATTGGTGGGGTGAATGAAAAGATTGAGGGCTTCTTTGATGTATGTAAGGAAAGGGGTCTTGATGGATCCCATGGTGTTATAATCCCAAAGAGGAATCTGAAACACCTCATGCTGAGGAGCGATGTGGTGAAGGCTGTTAGAGAAGGCAGATTCTTTATCTATCCTATAGAAAGGGTGGAGGAGGGTCTTGAGATATTAACAGATATGCCTGCAGGAGAGCTCCTACCTGATGGGACCTATCCTGAGGGAACTGTAAATTACTTTGTAATGAAGAGGCTTACAGAGATATCCGAGGCTTTAAAGGAGAAGAAAGAAGAAAAAGGAAGTAACAGCTAATGGCGAGGTAACAGGTGATGGCGAGGTAATAGTTGGAATGCTTGAGAGGATCTCTCTCAAGATAGGTGAATTCCTCGGACTGCTCGCATTTTATCTCTGGAGATCAAGAAGGCGTATAGCCCTTAATGCCTTAAGAGAGACCTTAAGGGTAATGCCCCTCAATCCCTCCCTGTCCCCTGAAGAGATCACAAAAGAGATGTTTCGGAATCTGGGGAGATCTCTTGTAGAGATATTAAGGCTTTATGCAGGAGACAGGAGTCTCCTGAAGAAGGTTGAGTTTAGAGGTCTTGAGCATTTCTGGCGGGCAAAGGAAGAGAGCAAGGGGATAATATTCCTTACAGGCCACTGTGGAAACTGGGAGCTCATGGCAATATCCTTCGGGGCATTGATAGAACCCATAGGAGTGGTGGCGAGGCCCCTGAATAACCGATTCCTGAACAGGATTATCGAAAAGATAAGAACAAGATATGGGAATCATGTTATCTACAAAAAGGGGGCTGTAAAGGAAATCCTGAGGGATCTGAGAATGAACAGGGCTGTAGGGATACTCATGGATCAGAGTGTATCAAAAAAGGAGGGAGTGGTTATAAATTTTCTTGGAAGACCAGCCTGGACATCAAGGATGCCAGGGCTCATTGCAAGAAAGACAGGGGCAGTCGTGCTTCCTGCCTTCATAAAAAGGTCTGGCATGGGTCATATTGTAGAGATCGGGGAGAGGATTGAACTTAAAGGATTAGAGCCAGAGGATATAAAAAGGCTTTCAGAGCCCATAGAGAGATTCATCCTTTCAAATCCCTCTGAGTGGCTCTGGATTCACAGAAGATGGAAGAAGAGAGATTGACTTAAAAAGGTCTGAAATTTTATACTTAATGCCATGGTAGTTAAGTAAGAGTGAGGGCGAAGTAAAGATGGGTGGAGCATATACCACATATCATCCCCACAGGATTAAGAGAAAGAGGACCCATGGCTTCCTCAAGAGGATGAGCACAAGGGGTGGAAGGCGAGTCCTGAAGAGAAGAAGACAGAAGGGCCGCTGGAGACTCACTGTCTAAGTTAATGGCGAAGACAGATAGTGGCGAGGTAACAGTGAGTCTATTTCCTTTTTATCTTCTAAACCTAATGGGTGTAAAGATCCTGATAGGGTTTATCAGGATATATAAATTTTTTCTTTCGCCCCTGTGGCCAGGAAGTTGCAGGTTTTATCCCACCTGCTCAGATTATTCTCAGGAAGCCCTGAGGAGATATGGCATTGTAAAAGGTCTTTATCTTACCTTCAGGCGGATCCTGAGGTGCAATCCTTTTAATCCTGGTGGATACGATCCTGTTTAGAGGTATTTAATAATGGAAAAGAGGGCCTTATTAGCAGTTGTCCTTTCTATAATCATACTGGTCCTTTATCAACACTTTTTCTTAAGACCGCTTCCACAGACACCTCCACCAGATGGTGGTACACCAAAGGTAACAGCACCAGAAAAAAAAGAAGACACCAAAGCAGACATTAAACCCGGGCTCATCCTTAATTCAACTGGTGGCAAAGTAACAGCTGGTGGCGAGGTAACAGTGGGTGTTGAGCAGAAGGTCTCTGTGGATACACCCCTTTACAGGGCTATTATAAGTTCCAGATGTGGCTCTTTCAATTCCTTTGAACTTAAAAGATATCCTGACAGGGAAGGCAGACCGGTAAACCTCCTCAAAAACCCTGATGGCCTTGCCCTCTGTATTGGCGATGATAAAGGTTTTTATCCTGATGAGTTAAACTTTTCCATAAAAGGAAGTGACCTCGTCCTTTCGAAGGATAATCCCTCAGGCACAATTGTCCTTGAATATCTCTCCCCCGGTCTATCCATAAGGAGAACCTATAAATTCAATTACAACAGTTATCTCATAGAGGTGAGAGATGAATTGGCAGGACTGGAGGAATACTGGGTTACCCTTGGAGGAGAATTCGGAATATCTGAACCTGATAAATCCTTTCATACAGGGCCTGTCATACTTAAAGACCTGGAGAGGATAGAATTTAAAGAGAAGGATATCAGGGATCAGGAGATAATTGAGGGAAGGATAAAATGGATAGCCCTTGAGGATAAATACTTCTTTTCAGGGATTGTACCTTCCTCCCCCCAGACAAAGGTGAAGTTGTGGGTGTCAGGAAGGCCCATGATAGCCCTTCTTCAGAAGGGGCCAGTAAATGAATACAAGGTGTATGCAGGGCCCAAGGAGCATGATAGCTTGAAGGCACTGGGGCTCGGTCTTGAGCATATCATAGACTTTGGATTCTTTTCGATTGTGGCAAGACCCCTTTTCTGGATCCTTAAGGCCCTCTATAATGTTACTGGAAATTATGGATGGGCTATTGTCCTGCTTTCTATATTAATCAGGATTCCCTTTACACCCCTTATAGCAAGGGGGCAGAAATCCATGAAGAAATTACAGGAGCTCCAGCCACGACTGGAGGAGATAAGGAAGAAATATAAGGATGATCCAAAGAGGCTCCAGATGGAGACCATGGAGCTATATAAAAAATACAGGATAAATCCCTTTAGTGGATGCCTTCCCATATTGATTCAGTTGCCTGTATTCTTTGCCCTTTATAAGGTCCTGTATATCGCTATTGAATTAAGGGGTGCACCCTTTATTCTATGGATAAAAGACCTCTCCCAGAAGGATCCTTATTATGTCCTGCCTCTTCTGATGGGCGCCACCATGATTATACAGCAGGCAATCACACCTTTTGCTGGTGATCCAAGGCAGAAAAGGTTGATGCTATTTATTAGCGGGGTCTTCACCATTCTCTTCCTCACCTTTCCATCAGGTCTGGTCCTGTACTGGCTTATGACAAATATACTTGGAATAATCCATCAGTTGTACATCAATAAAAGATTAAAATCAGCCTAACTTCAGCCTCTTTACAAACTCCCTCTCCTCTTCTACTGTCTTGAGCCTGCCCCTCAGCTTCTCATAAAGTATTTCCCTGAATATTCTTGAATACTCTGGACCTGGCGGGATACCCATATTCTGCAGGTCTCTTCCTCTAAGCAATGGTCTCACATCCCTTAGCTCTGTAAGATACCTCACAAAGAGCCTCCTTACCTTACTTAGTGGCGAGGTAACAGTGCCTGGTGGCGAGGTAACAGTTGGGGGTCGCACAGGGAGAAACGAAGTTTCCCCCTGTGTACCCCTAACAGTTGGATGGGGTTCACAGACTGCCATGGCAAGAAGGATCGCCTCAAGGGAGAGCCCTTCTAAGAGGGCATAAAGCTCCACAGGATCAAAGGCGTTGGTTCCTTCAAGGGAGGCCAGTCTCTTTATCTCAGGAAGGATCCTCTTTACTGATTCTATATCCTCTCTCAGCCCCTCTTCATATCTTCTATTAGGGGAAAGCCTCTTAATGGCCCTTTCTAAGCTATTCCGATCAAGTCCGAAGAGGAAGACCTCCATGATGAGTTTCTCCCTTTTAATCTCACCTTTTATCTCTGAGAGATCAAACCAAGCCAGGATCTCTTCTAAACTCCTTAGTCTCTCCCTCAATTCCTTGTCAGGTTTAAGGGATGGAGATATAACCTTGAGGAGGTCATATTCTGAAAGCCTTTCAAGTACCTTTAAAGGTGGGACCTCTATCAAAAGGAGCCCCAATTCTTCATAGAGCCTCTCACTGGAAAGCTTCTCAAAGAGGTTCATCTTGGCAGCAACCCTCATGAGGTTTTCTGTCTGCTTGCTTATCCTAAAACCAAATCTCTCGGAAAACCTTATTGCCCTTAAGGCCCTGGTAGGATCTTCCACAAAACTCACACTGTGCAGAACCCTTATAATCTTCTCCTTGAGATCCTTCTGGGCTCCAAAAAAGTCTACAAGGATGCCAAACTCCGAGGGATTCAATCTTATCGCCAGTGTATTTATAGTAAAATCCCTTCTGTAAAGATCCTTCTTTATGGATGAGCTCTCCACCTTTGGAAGTGAGGCAGGTCCTTCATAATACTCTGTCCTTGCTGTGGCTATATCAATAATCCTCTCTTCAATTATCAGCTTTGCCGTTCCGAACCTCTCATGGGTTCTCAGTTTTGTGCTCACCCCATTTTTCTCAATCCTCTCCTGAAGGGATCTGGCAAAGATAATCCCGTCTCCTTCCACGACTATATCTATATCAAGATTCCTCTCCCCCCTGAGAAGATCCCTCACAGATCCCCCCACGAGATAGGCATTGTATCCTAAGGAATCGGCAACCTCTCCAGCCATTCTCAATAACTGATAGGTCTCCTCTGGGAAATGTTCTCTTAACTGACCTGAGAGATTTCTGGTCCTCAAAGAGGCACCCCCAGGTTCTGACTCCTGAGCCCTCATCCTCATTAAACCCTCATACATGGCCCTAAGGAGATCTGTTCTGGTTATGACACCCACAAGAAGCCCCTCTTCATTTATTACTGGCATAAATCTCTGGTTTTGCTCAACCATTATCCTCTCCACCTCCTCAAGCGGGGTATCTGGTGTTACAACCTCAGGATCAATGGTGGCAAATTCCATCACCCTGTGAAGTTTGAAACCGTGAAACAGGGCCTTCTCCACTGTCTCTCTTGAGATAATACCCAGAAGCCTGCCATCTTTTACCACAGGAAGGACATTCACTCCATATTTTGTCATCTCTATTTCTGCCTCCTTAATTGTGGCGTCAGGCCCAATTGTTACAACACGGGCTGTCATGAGATGCCGGGCAAGTCTTCTGGGCCTCAGGATCTCTTTGAGCGCCTCCACTATCTCTATCTCAATCTCCTCAATACCTCTGTCCTTTAAGGTTGCTGAAGCTGCAGAGGGATGACCTCCGCCTCCAAATCTTTCCATCAATTGACCAACATCCAGTTCTGGCACAGAGCTCCTTGCAATTATAATTATTCTGCCGGCCACATCAAGCAATAGTATCAGCCCATCGATATCTTCCATCTCCATTATCCTGTGGGCGAGATGGGCAATCTCACCAGGATATTCCTCCCTCTTTGCCTTGCATATCTTTATCCTTATTCCGTCCTGAAGGAGATCCTTAGAGTCTTCAAGAAAATCATTAAGAAGGCTTAGTTCCTCCTTATTAATAAAGGATCTCAAGAAGGTGGAGATTATATTCAGGTTTGCACCCCTCTTAAGAAGATAGGCTACAGCAAGGAGGTCCCTTTCTGTTGTGGATGGAAAGAGAAGTGAGCCTGTCTCTTCGTAAATTCCCAGGGCAAGGAGTGTGGCTTCCAGAGGGGTTATGGGAATATCCTTCTTTTTCAGGATATCGACAAATAGTGTGGCTGTAGCACCTACAGAGGCAGTAATGAGCTCTGTCTCGGCTCCAGCGACCTCCTTTATATCCCCTTCTTTGTGGTGATCATAGACTACTACCTTTCTTCCTGGCAGAAACTCCTTCAACTCACCCAATCTCTCACTGGAGCTTGTATCGACGACTATTACCTCCCTTATCTTTTCCCTATCAATATCTTTAATCCTCTTTACATCCTGCAGAATAGAAAAGGTCTGGAGAAACTCCCTCACCTTCTTTTCCATTGACCCGGGCAGAACCACAATCCCCTGAGGATAGAGTTTCTTTGCAGCTACAACACTGGCGATGGCATCAAAGTCTGCATTTATGTGGGTAGTGATTAAGGTCATCAATGGATATTAGGATCAGAAGGTGGGTCTGGTGGCGAGGTAACTGTTCCTAGTGGCGAGGTAACAGTTGGGGTGACAGAGGATGGAGATACCCTATTTCTACCTTCCTTTTTGGCTACATAAAGGGCATTATCAGCTATCGTGATCAGATCCTCAGCGTCCGTTATCTCATCAGAGGGCCAGGTAGAGATACCAAAACTTGCTGTGAGATTTATGTCGAGAAACTTAAATTTCAGACCTGAGATAAGATTCCTCAGCCTTTCAGCCTCTTTTATTGCCCCATTTTTGTCAGTATGGGGTAAAAGGATAACGAACTCCTCTCCACCATACCTGGCAACAATATCCCCTTTTCTTGTATATCTCTTTAAAACCCTTCCAAGCTCCTTGAGAACAGAATCCCCCTTCCTGTGTCCGTAGGCATCGTTTATCTTTTTAAAATAATCTATATCCATCATTATGCAGGAGAGAGGCATTTTGTATCTTTTGGCCTTTTCAAATTCCTCATCAAGCCTGTGAAAGAGATAGCGGTTATTATAAAGGCCTGTAAGGTAGTCGGTGATAGCAAGCCTTTCGAGTCTTTGTTTTTCCTCCTTTATCTCATCAAACAAAAAGGCGTTGTAAAGGGCATTGGCAGAGGCATTTGCTGCTGTCTGGAGAAAATCTATTTCAGCCCCTGAAAAGGCTAAATGCCTTCGGGATGTCCTGAGAAAGAGGGCTCCTATAGTTTCATCTTTGTATATTATGGGAATAACAATAATGGATCTTATCCCGAGGGGTGAGATAAAAGAATAGACCTCCTTCATAAGGGGATCTCTTCTGGCATCTTTTATTATAACAGGCCTTCTTGTCTTGAGGGCCTCTCTGATTTCAGGATATCTTCTTAAGTCAAGCCTTATATTTCTTATATCAGGATCTTCGTAAGTAGCAACCACATAACAGTGGCTAAAGGAGGGTGCTACCTTCACTATTGAACATCTCGTAACAGGTATAACCTCTGATATCTTTTTTACTGTGTGATAGAGGATCTCAAAGAGATCAAGTGTTGTAGAGACCTTTTCTGAGATATCTATAATAGCCTTAAGGAGATGCCTCTCTTGGTTTAGCTGGAAGGCTGAGATTATCTTATAAAAGAGGTCCTCCTTCCTGTAGGGTGGTAATATATAGAAAGGGATTCTGTATCGTGAGACCCTCTGGATACCCCTGCTGATATCCCTTCCAATTACACCTATAACGGGAAGACCATCTCTTCCTCTTCTAAGGAGACTGAGGGCAGGAAGGTTCTCTTCCTCAAGGATTGCAATATCACATGACCTTGTCTTTAAGGCCTCAATAAGTTCCTTTCTGTTATTGAAAAATTCGCAATTGCATTCCTTAAGGGATATCTCCCTAAGGAGTCTCTTCTCTTTTATAAAGGATGAAAGGAATCTCCTTATTGTCTGGTTATTAACACAGGCAAAGATCATTGATTATGTTCCTCACAGCACTGTTACCTCGCCACCTTCAACTAACAGTTTCCTTGCCCCCTCATCAGAAGCCCTTTATTTTTATTGCATTAATTATATATTAAAATCTCCTTTAATGAAAAGGGATTTTTACCTCAGAGAAAAATACTTGACAAAATTAGTAAACTATTTTTAGTATATCTTATGTTAAGGCTTTCCACAAAAGGGCAGTATGGCGTAAGGGCCATGTACGAGATTGCTCGGGCCTATCCAGAGCCTGTAACGATAAAACGCATTTCCGAGGCTCAGGATCTCTCCATATCTTATCTTGAGCAGATCCTTAATAGACTGAAGCATAGGGGCCTTCTTCACTCCATCAAAGGTCCTGGTGGAGGATATGTCCTGAGTAGAAGGCCTGAGGAGATAAATATAATTGATATACTGAGGGAACTCGAAGGACCTCTTGCCCTTACCTCGTGCCTCAATCCAGAGGAAGGATGCGTGAGGATTGAGGTATGTGTGACGCATCTACTCTGGAAGAGACTTGGAGAACAGATAGAGGGTTTCCTGAAGACGATCAGTCTTAAAGACCTGTTAAGACTTGGAGCCCTGAAGGATGAATCCTTAAGACTGTTACCTCGTCACTACAAGGGATAACAGAGGATGTCAAAGATTAAGTTTGTAGAAAATATCAAGGCAGACCTTACAGCTGATATAGTTTACATGATGTGCCCCATGCATCTGTTGAAGTTACAGGAGATGATAAAGAAGGTTGAACCAGGTCAGATTATCGAGATAATCACTGACTATGATGGTGCCCTTGAGGATATACCCCAGTGGTGTGAGAAGACAGGTCATGAGTTTATAGGCGTTGAGGATGATACGGATTTTTTTAAGTTTTATATAAGGAGGACGAAATGAAGGTCTATTTTGACCATGTGGCAACAAATCCCCTTGATCCCCGTGTACTTGAGGCAATGATGCCCTATTTTAAGGATGAATTCGGCAATCCCCAGAGTATCTATGACCTCGGGATAAGGGCAAAGGAGGCCATAGAGAAGGCAAGACAGCAGGTGGCAGATCTTATAAATGCAAAACCCTCAGAGATAATATTCACATCCAGCGGGGCTGAATCAAATAATTTTGCCCTCCGAGGCATTGCCCTGGCAAGGCAGAATGAGGGAAGGCATCTCCTTGTCTCGAAAGTGGAACATCACTCCATATTGAATTCAGCAAGGTTTCTTGAGAAGAATGGTTTCACCGTAACATTCCTCCCTGTCGATAAATACGGAATGGTGGATCCTGATACTGTAAGGAAGTCCATTACAAAGGAGACCATATTGATTTCCCTGATCCATGCCAGCAGTGAGGTGGGCACTATCCAGCCAATCAAGGAGATTGCAAGGATAGCAAAGGAGCATAACATAATCTTTCATACAGATGCTGTTGCCTCTACTGGCAACATCCCTGTGGATGTAAAAGACCTTGGTGTGGATCTCCTGAGCATGTCTGCCCATCAATTCTATGGGCCTAAGGGTGCTGCTGCCCTTTATGTGAGGGAAGGCCTGAGGATCGTGCCCCTGATATATGGAGGGATCCAGGAAGGTGGCAGAAGGGCTGGAACAGAGAATGTCCCAGCAATTGTGGGAATGGGAATGGCTGCAGAACTTGCAAAGAAGGAACTCCAGCAAAGGATGGACCATGTGAGGAGACTGAGGGATAGACTCGTAAGGGAGACTATGGCAAGAGTGGAAAACATCTATTATACTGGCCATCCAGAAATGAGACTGCCGGGGCATGCAAGCTTCTGCGTGGAATTTATTGAAGGTGAGGCAATGCTCCTTATGCTTGCTGCCAGAGGTATATACGGTGCCAGCGGTTCTGCCTGTTCAAGCAGGGCACTGAAGGCATCCCCAATCCTTTTGAGTATGGGCATACCCGCAAACCTTGCCCAGGGATCTGTTGTCTTCAGCCTTGGTAAGGACAATACGGATGAGCAGGTGGACTACTTTATCAATGAATTTCCTCAGATCATAAAAAGGCTGAGGGAGATCTCACCATACCAGAAAGGATGGGAGGTGTCAGGCTCACCAGCCTGTAAAACAGTGTAAAGGGAGGTTACAAGATGTATAGCCAGAAGGTAATGGATCACTTTATGAATCCAAGGAATGTGGGAGAGATACCTGATGCAGATGGTATCGGCACAGAAGGGAATCCCGTGTGTGGAGATGTGATGAAGCTTTACATAAAGGTGAAGGATGACAGGATTGTAGATGCAAAATTCCAGACCTTTGGATGTGGTGCTGCCATAGCAGTCTCGAGCATGATCACCGAGATGGTAAAAGGTAAGACCCTTGATGAGGCAATGCAAATATCTAAGGAGGCTGTTGCAGAGGCCCTTGGAGGTCTCCCTCCACAGAAGATGCATTGCTCAAACCTCGGTGCCGATGCCCTGAAAAAGGCCATTGAGGACTACAGGTCAAAGAAGAGGACTTAAAGGCGATGGCCTATAAAGACCTGAGGGACTTTATAAGAACCCTTGAAAAAAAGGGTCTTCTGAAGAGGATATCTGTTGAGGTTGATCCTGTACTGGAGATAGCTGAGATAAATGACAGGGTTGTGAAATCAGGAGGCCCTGCCCTCCTTTTTGAGAGGCCAAAGGGTTCTAAATTTCCCTGTGTGGTAAATCTCTTCGGCACCTTTGAAAGGATGAGGCTTGCCCTCGAGGTGGAGAGCCTTGATGATATAGGGAAGAGGGCACTGGAATTCCTCGAACCTGAGATACCCACAAATATTATAGAAAAACTCAAGATGCTTCCAAAACTAAAGAGGCTCTCTGATTTTCTACCGAGGTATGTAAAATCAGGTCCCTGTAAAGAGGTAATTATAAAAGATAACCCCTCACTGAATATCTTCCCGATCCTCAAGACATGGCCCCTTGACGGAGGAAGATTCATAACCCTTCCCATGGTCTTTACAAAGGATCCTGAGACAGGTGCCCGTAACTGCGGGATGTACAGGATGCAGGTCTATGATGAAAGGACCACAGGGATGCACTGGCATATACACAAAGATGGTGCAAGGCATTACAGAAAGGCAGAGGCAATGGGTAAAAGGCTGGAGGTTGCTGTTGCTATAGGATCAGACCCTGCCACAATCTATTCTGCTACAGCACCTCTTCCTGAAGGAATTGATGAGATGCTCTTTGCAGGTTTTCTGAGGCAGGAACCTGTAGAGCTTGTAAAATGCGAGACAGTGGACTTAGAGGTTCCAGCAAATGCAGAGATTGTCCTTGAAGGATATTGTGAACCAGGGGAAAGAAGGATTGAAGGACCCTTTGGAGACCATACCGGTTATTACAGCCTTCCTGATGAATACCCTGTCTTTCATATCACCTGTATAACCCATCGGGCAGATGCCATATATCCAGCAACGATAGTGGGAAAACCTCCTATGGAAGACTGCTTTATTGCCAAGGCAACGGAGAGGATATTTCTTCCCCTGATAAGAAAACAGCTTCCTGAGATAGTGGATATGAACCTTCCAATTGAAGGGGTATTTCATAATTTAGCCATTGTATCCATTGATAAGAGATATCCAGGTCATGCAAGAAAGGTCATGTATGCCCTTTGGGGAATGGGACAGTTGAGTTTTACAAAGATAATTATTGTAATGGATAAGGATGTGAATATCCATGACCTCTCTGAGGTCCTCTGGAGGATTGGCAACAATGTGGATCCAAAAAGGGATGTGGTAATCCTTGAAGGACCCCTTGATGTCCTTGAGCATGCCTCCCCCATACCTGCCTATGGAGGGAAGATGGGAATTGATGCCACAAAAAAGTGGCCCTCCGAGGGATTCACAAGGCCATGGCCTCCGGAGATAAAGATGTCTGAAGAGATAATAAGGCTTGTTACAGAGAGATGGCCTGAATATGGAATCTAAGAACCCAAAAAGACTCTTTAACATTGCCCTCTTCTGGGATGTGATGGATTTAGACACCGTGAGACACAAAAGATATATAATCTCAAGGGTTCTGGATTTTGGCAATGAACGGGATATAAGAATCCTCAGGAAGTTATATGGAGATGAAGAGATAATAAACACAATAAAAAGGTCTCGCTCTCTTCAAAAAAAGACTGCGAACTTCTGGTCCATCTATTTTAATATCCCTCCTGAGGAGATAGAATGTTTGAAAAGATCCTCCCCAAAGAAACAATAAAGATCATAGAAAGGATTAGTCCATTTTTGCAGGATTTCTATCTTTCTGGTGGGACCGCCCTTGCACTCCAAATAGGACATAGAAAATCTCTGGACCTGGATTTCTTTTCCCACAAAGAATTTAGTGTAGATCAGCTAATTTCTCTCCTGAGGCCCCAGCAGATTCATTCTGCCCAAAGAGGCACTCTCTACTGTGAGATTGAAGGAGTTAGATTATCCTTCATTTTTTACGATATCCCGCTATTATTCCAGCCATTAATATGGAGAGGGATCTATATTGCAAATTGGCTTGATATAGTAGCCGAAAAATTTAAGACCCTTTCACAAAGAGGGGCTAAAAGGGATTTTTATGATATCTATTGCACTATTCTGCTCCGTTCTTCTATCGAAGAAACCTGTAAGGCCTTTGTCAGGCGATTCAAAGATACAGGAATCAACTTTTACCATGTCCTCAAAAGCCTTGTCTATTTTGAAGATGCAGAGGAAGAACCTGAACCAATTCTCCTGATTAAAGACCTTAGATGGGACTCTGTTAAGGACTTTTTCAAAAAAAATATAAAGGAATTCGAAAGATTTCTCCTTCCAGACTTATAGGATTAACCCTTGAATCTCCTCCTCTCTAAGTTCAATCTCTGATCCCCATATTCTTACGACCTTTGAGGCCAGGAGATTTCCTAAGATCAGGGTCTTCCTCAGGTCAAGGCCCCTGAGGATTCCATAAAGGACTCCAGCACTGAAGGCATCACCTGCTCCAGTGGTATCAATCACATCAACTGCCATAGATGGCTCCTTTACAACCTCCTTTCCATCACTCATTATAGCACCATCCCCTCCAAGGGTTACCGCCACATACTTAGGTCCAAGATCATGTAATCTTTGTATTAAATTCTTTATACTATTAGTGGCGAAGGGGCCCCTTTCTCCCATAAGAAGATAAATCTCTTCTTTATTAAGAAAGAGGACATCTGTCCTTTTAATTAAGCTTTCGAGTCTTTTTAAGCCATATCTTACATAGAGCATACCAGGAGAAAAACTCAATCTTATCCTTTGAGGTAAGCTCAATACATAATCAGCCTGTTTGAGGAAGGCATCCTCACCCACAAGGCTTGTAACATGGATCCATTCAGGCCATGTATGAAGGAGTAGGGGATAGTCAATACTTGAAAGATGGGTATTTACACCGGGCATGACATATATTGATCTTCTGCCCGATCTATCCACAAGGATAAAGGCCTTTCCTGTCTCACCCTTTAATCTCTTTACATTTGATATAACACCTTTTCTATTTATCTTCTCTAAAAGAAGATCTCCATCAGCATCATCTCCGACGACTCCAAAGAGACCTGCCTTTATACCGAGTTGAGCAAGGATCGTAATGGTATTAAGGGCGCTTCCTCCTGGTGATTTGTGAAACTCCCTTATAGATGTCTCGCCGTCAATAACAAATTCATCCACAGAAAATATGTAATCTACATTCAGTGCACCAAGGCCAAGAATCCTCGGCACATCAACCGAGCTGAGCTGCTCTTCCACGAATCCTTCTCCTCATAAGTTTATGCCCTGCTATAACTGGCTCTAAATCTTCACAGTCCTGTAAAAAGGTATAGATAATACCCGACTCATCCTGAGCTGAGGAAGTAACAGTATGTGAAAGGACAAACTCCTTAACCCCTGCAATCCCCTTTTTAAAAAAGGCCCTCACAGGTTCAACTACTCCCAGAAGTGTCTCTCCTGCTA
>CAMTWD010000039.1:0-7343 GCA_947085365.1 uncultured Nitrospirota bacterium
AATTAGATTTAGATATACAACAAATCTTTATGGAAAAATATATATTAATTTACAAAAATAAAGTAATATTATCACTTATTAATATTGAAATATTTATTAAATAAACTTAGATATGACCTTAAAATAAATTATTTACATCAAAATAAATCAAAACAAAATATTTGTACAAACTCATATATAATATTTTAAAACAACCAACCCCCCATTTTTTATAAACCCCTCACCCGTTTGGGGTGCGGGGGGGGGTGGGGGCCCCGTCAAGGGAGAGGGGACTATTAGGGAATTTCTATCTCTATTTTTCGGACAGGGCTGAGGGGACCTCAGCCCTGTGGGTTTAGTCAGAAGTTTCATTCCTTGGTTATCTCGTACTTGCCGTCTTTGTCGATTTTGATAATGGCATTGAGAAATCTAACATTATATCCTGCCTCCTTTAGTGTGTGGTATGCCATTTCAGCCCTGACGCCTCCAACGCAATGGACGATAATCTCTTTGTCTTTTGGAATCTCTGAAAGCCTCGCCTTTATATCCTGTGCGGGTATATTCTTTGCCCCTTTGAGCATCCCCTGCATTGCCTCATCCTCGTCCCTTACATCGAGAATGAATTTATCTGGTGGCAATGTCTCTACGATTGTCTTGAATTCTTCGATACCTATCTCTCCAGGTCTTGGCTTTGGGACATAAACTATTGTCGTCTTAAGCTCATCCCTGACAACAGGATATCCTGCCTTTTTCCATGCCTTAATGCCGCCCTCAAGCACAGAGGTATTTGTATACCCCCAGCCCCTTACAATCTTAAATGCATCAACAGCAGATTTTGTATCCTTTGCATAAAGGATTATCGGCGCTTTTTTGTCACCAGGGAATCTGTCTTTTGCATTACTGATCTCCTCTGCCGGGATAGATACAGCGCCTTTTATGTGTTCTTTTCGGGCCTTATCCGTGGGCCTTAAATCAATAATAACCTGCGGTATATCCTTATCCATGTTCTCTTTCACATATTGAGGAGTGGAGACTACAAGATTTCCTGCCTTTTTCCATGCAGGCATCCCATCGTGATATACCTTTACATTTGTATAGCCAAGCCTCTCCGCCTTACTGGCAGAGGAAGGAGAGAGCCTTCAGGTGACTCCGCCGCAGTAAAAGATGAGCAGGGTATCCTTTTCCTTTGGAAGTTTGTCAATGTGTTTGTCAAATTCGGCATCATAGATAGATATAGCGCCAGGGATGTGACCTTCATGATACCTTGGAGCAGGACGGGAGTCTACAAGGACATATCCGCCTTTTTTAGGTCCCATCTCAATAAGCCTCGCCAACTCTTCGGTCTTTATCAGCTTCTCTTCCGGGACCTTTGCTGGTGGCTTCACGGATATGCTCAGCGCATAAATGGAGCCGTCCCTTTCCTCATAGGCAACGGCAATCTCTCTTTCCTTTGGAATCTTATGGATTGGCGGCTCCCAGCCTTTCAATTTAGTGTTGTCATCGTATCTTACAAGCCAGACGGCTGGGCCTATCTGTATCTGCAGTGTTTCTGCCTTTCCTGACACACTTGCCAGAGTTCCCATGAGGGTTTTCTCATCAGGTTTGTGGCACTGCTTGCACAGGGGCCCTATCTTCGGTTTTTGTGTCTGCGCCATACTCGTGGAATATGACAGGAATAGCCCTCCTGCCACAAGGAGAGTGATTGCAATTAGTAATAACCTCTTGCCCATACATCCCCCTTTGTGTTTGATCTTCCATGCCAAAGGCATGGATTTAGATGATCTATATTTATAAGTTTAGTAAAAGATAAGTTAAAATGTCAATAGATTTTAAGCTATTAAACTTATAAACAGACTAAACATCTTGTTTATGGAAAATGGATTTGGTTAAAATGGAGTAGTCACCTTCAGCCGTATTCTGCGATACTTCATAATTTCTTCATATGCCATCGATTAATATAGAGATAAGCGTTCACTATGCCATAGAGAGTACCTTTGCTGGGAGGATATTTTATGAGAAGGGGAATATTTCTGATATTTCTGATGACTATTTTAGCCCTTGCTGGCTGCCGTGCTGAAAAGTACGGTTTGGGAATAGACAGCGGAACACCTGTTGTAAAGGTTAAGGATATCATCCTGAGACCGGCGGATTTCGTGGGCAGGAGCGTAACGCTTGAAGGAAGGATAATCTCTCAGTGCCAGGTAAACGGCTGTTGGTTCTTCCTGTCTGATGGGACGGGTTATATATTTATAAACCTCAAGCCAAATAACTTTGCCCTGCCCCCGCGAATGGGTAAAAAGGCAAGGGTTACAGGGATAGTCTCCGCTGACCAGCAGGGATATCAAATAATCGCCCGTGGAGTCGAGATAAAGTGAACGGTTTTTTAAAACTCGCCATAACAAACCTAAAAAGGCACAAAACAAGAAGTATCCTTGCAATGTTCGGCATAGCGGCCTCTGTGACAGTGCTCTTTTCCATACTTTCCTTTAACAGGGGCTTTAACAGGGAGCTTGCAAAGGAGCTTGCAAGAACAGGAATTCATTTTATGGTTGTTCCTTCAGGTTGTCCCCATGAGGTTGCATCACTTGTGCTTCACGGTGCTGTTGTTCCCAAGTTTCTTGACATATCTGTAATGGAAAGGATAAAGAAATCTAAGGATATAGAGGTTGCTACTCCCATTCTTGTCGCACAGCTTCCAAATCCTGAAAAAGGCAGAATCGATCTTGTATACGGTATAGAGATGGAGGCACTTGCCATTCTTAAGCCTTCATGGAGGATCGATGGCAGGATACCTTCCTCTGATGATGAAATCATCTTAGGCTTTGAGGTGGCAAGGCATCATGGGATTAGAGTTGGAGATTATCTTTCCTATCCACATCTCGGCGTGAAGTTTAAAGTTGCCGGTATAGTTAAAGTCACAGGAACTCAGGACGACGCATTTGTTTACATGCCTATTAAGACTGTGCAGGTTTTACTAAAAAGGCCCTCCGGCGCCACTGCCATTGGAGTAAAGGTCAAAAGGCCTGAACTATTACAGACAATAGTGGATGAGCTTTCCGAAAAGATTCCAGGAATCCAGATAGTGACCATGAATGATGTGATGAATAGAATATCCAACCTTGCTGCATCTGCCAAAGTGCTGAGCCTTTCGATTGCCATGGTGACTATCTTCATAAGCGCTGTCGGAGTTATGAATTCAATACTTATGACAGTATTTGAAAGGACGAAGGAGATAGGAATGATGAGGGCTATCGGCGCATCCAGAACAGATATATTTAGAATAATTCTTATGGAGAGCACCTTCTTAACGCTTTTGGGAGGCATAATTGGTATACTTTTATCCGTTGTTGGCAATGATGCAATAGAAGCCTTTACCAGGAAGATCATGCCCTATGTTCCAGGCGGAGAGATTGTAAGTTTTGAACCAGGACTTGCATTGATGAGCCTGTCCTTTGCATTTGTCATTGGGATTCTGGCAGGGCTTTATCCGGCATGGAAGGCATCAAAGATTAATCCAATAGAGGCTATAAAAGGATGATTCAATTGAGGGGCATAGAAAAGATTTATAAAAGGGGCTCTGAGTATGTCCATGCATTACGGGGAATTGATCTTGAGATCTCTAAGGGTGAATTCGTTTCTATTGTCGGGCCTTCAGGTGCCGGGAAGACCACATTGCTTCACATTCTCGGATGCCTTGACACACCGACAAGGGGAGAGATAAAGATTGATAATAGGGCTGTTAATTTGATGACAGAATCGGAACTCGTGTTGTTTAGAAGAAAAAAGATCGGCTTGATATTCCAGCAGTTCTATTTAATACCCGGACTCAGTATTTATGATAATGTTGCCCTACCCCTTCTCTTCAGCAGGACGAGGGTAGAAAGAGAGCATGTCTTGTCGCTGATAGAACTGGTTGGACTTAAAGAACGAGTTAATCATACCCCTGCTCAACTCAGCGGAGGAGAGATGCAGAGGGTGGCTATTGCAAGGGCGCTGGTGAATAAGCCTGAAATTATACTTGCTGACGAGCCGACCGGAAATCTTGACACAGAAAACAGCGAGAGGATCTTTGAGCTTTTAAGAAAATTAAATAAAAATGGATTCACTGTTGTTATGGTTACACATAACAACGATCTCGCCTCTCGTGCCGACAGGGTTATAAGATTAAGGGACGGCAGGATACAACATCTTTAACATTAGAGCCTTTCTGATCTTTAAGAGTCTCGCAAAAATGCCTTCCTAAGTTGAATCTAAACATTTCTTTCAGAGGTGGGAATAAGGGCAAGGAATACATCTACTGGAACAATCAATGTCTCTTCTTTCCCGGCTACATCTTCCTTACTTAAAATAAGATACTTCTTTACAGGAATAATTCTCTTTAAGTCCTTTTCACTTACCCCTGCCTGATATTTCACCTCTATCCCTAAATATTCATCGTTTTCTTTAAAAACTGCATCTATTTCTTTGCCAGATTTATCGTAATAGCTCCACAAAAATGTCTTACCTCATACCTCCACCAGAGAGTGTGAGCTACTCCTTCAGCTATTTTTGCCATTTTGATATTTTATTATCCAGATTATCTCCAATTTTGTTACTATACTAACAAAACTGGAGATTTCTAAGATTCCAGCATGAGTGAGCTCAAGAATTTAACAGATAAATCTTGACTCTTCGAAAGTATGAAATATATACTCCTGTGCAGGAGGTGATGCTTTAATGTCAGAAACAGTAAAAATTGATAAAAAAGCTCAAATTGTTATTCCAAAAACAATAAGACAGAAGATGAAGATTTCAGAAGGTGACAGTCCTCTCTCCAAAACCATCACAGAACTGGCAGGCATTGCAATATGAAGAAAACTACTAAAGAAAAAGATACATGGTATATTCTCTAAATAAAATCAAATCTATTTCACCAGTATAATCTACTTTTCCCAAAACTCACAATAAATTCCACAATATTTGCAACAGTGTGGGCGGTTTTTCTCGGCAGATGAATTCTTCTTACTAAAAAGCTTTCAACTACTTCATGAGCCAGAACTCCGAGTATTTTCAATTTATCTGAATCTTTTGCCCAAACATAAATATTTCCTCTTTCATCCCACCAGCCAAGTTCCTCACTGAGTCTGTATCGTTTGCCCCCTTCTTTAAAAACCCTGTCTCTGGTGCAGAAGAGGATTTTCATTTAAAAATTGCTAAATTTTTATGAAATTTTCAAAATATCTCCTTGAAAACCATATTTCTCTAAAAGACTTCTTGACAGTCGAATAATACCAGCACGACTGTAATTGGTTTCTATAAATAGACCATTAGATAATTTTTTGCCAGCTCTAAAGGGTTTACCATTTTTGTGGACAGGCTCTTTATTGACTAAATATCTTATAGTAGATTTTATTGAACCCGCAGGAAGAGGACAGTCTTCCTCTTTTAACTTACCACGTTGTATAAGCCATTCGGCTGTGTTTATTAAAATATCTTTGGCGAATCTAATTTCAAAGATATCGTTGTCTATTTTTAACTTTTGTAAATATATTTCTTCAAACTCTTCAGGTTCTTCTACTTGTTCAACAATTTCTATCTCTTCTGTTTCTTTTTCTATCTGCTCAACCCAGTCTTCCATTCTTTCTTCTAAAAATTCTTCAATTTCTTCCTCTTCATACTCCACTTCAGGATAGCCTTCTTTTAAGGTAATCTTAAAATGTTCCTTTAATACATTTTTAATTTCTCTCGGATCATTTAAATACGACTTCCATATTTCTTCAAAAGCTCTGATCTTTACCGTTTCATTCTCTAAAGTATCAACAGCTTCCTTAGAGATAACTCCTAATTTTCTTGCACACAAGGTTACATCCTCAGATTTAATGTCAATTTTCAATATCTCTCTTTCAGGAAGTTTCTTCCCTTCTTCAAAGGATTTAATAATTCTCCAAACAGTGCCATTAGTTAAAATTCCATATTTAACACCCTGTAGATAACAATAGTTTCCTAATTGCCGGAGGTGATCTTCTTCTCTCAATATATCTTTCGATAAATTTTTTACTTCTATTGTCAATATTTTATTGTTGTCTTTTAAGATAGTATAATCTGGATAATCACCCCCTTCTGTACGAATGTTTGGTTGTACTTCCTCTGGATTTTCAATATCCCAACCTAATGCTTTTAAAATAGGAAGTATAATTTGCTCTCTTACTGCAGTTTCGTTGGTTTCATAAAACACTCGATACCTATTGATTTTCTCTTTAATGTTTTCAATAGTTTGTAAAAGTTTTTCTTTTGTTTCACCTGAAACCATAATCTAAGCCTCCTTTTTAATTTAAGTTTTTAATTACAAACATTTTTACAATCCCCCTCATCCACTCCTCAAAGCTTTTACATCCAGGGCAGTTTTCTTTCCCTTCTGGCGGATAAGGTAAAAGCAGTAACTGTCCAAGCTCTTTAACTATGAATTCTATCTCTTCAGCAGATGCTTTATCCACAGGTTTAAAACTCTGCACAAAATGAAGAGCAAGACTTTCTCTGTTAATTTTTACAAAATCTTCTGGAGAAAATTCACTTTTTGGCTCAAAATAAATTAAAGCTAGTCTACTTACTCTGTATCCATTCTTTTCAGCCAGGTATGCATAGGCTTTTGCCTGATATTCATACAGAGGCAAAAGACTTTCCTGATGGTCTGACCACTTTGCCACTTTGTAATCCGCAATAAATAAAGACCCATCATCCAGCTGCCATACAGCATCAGGACTACCTTTCAGTAAAAACTTCTCTTCTACCTTCACTTCCCACGAGGGTAGTTTCGCAAACACTTTGTAAATTTTACTGTCTCCTGTAACTTCACTTAACCACTCTGGCAGGTTCTTTTCTAAATTAAATGTATGAAGAACTACCCTTTTAATATATGCGTCCAGTGTGGATAACATACCGGGCATAGGAGAATAATAAGGATGACCGTTCTGCAAAGGGAATTTCCTCTGTAACCAGAAACATCTTGGACAGAAGGAAGAATGCTTTATCCATCCTATTTCCCTGCACCTTAAAGAAATAACTTCATCCATCCCTCACCTCCACAGTCTCTGGCAACATCTCACATGCAAAAATTATATCCTATCTTACGAAAAATATCCACATCGCAACAAGGGAAATTGTATCAAATCCCTTCCATCAAATTCATAGTTAAACATTGCCATACCTCCTAAAATCCAATAAAATTTTCTCCAGTTTCTTTCTTGAAAATCCTTGATAAACCATCAATCACCCTCATGATTGTCTCAGGAGTGTATCTTTCCTTTTCAAATCTCGGTCTCATAAGATACTTAACAAGTATAACGAGAAATGCACCTGTTGGCTTCAGAGTTGAAAGTCTTCCCTTA
>CAMTWD010000040.1:0-9354 GCA_947085365.1 uncultured Nitrospirota bacterium
ACAGAAAATATGTAATCTACATTCAGTGCACCAAGGCCAAGAATCCTCGGCACATCAACCGAGCTCACCTGCCCTTCCACGAATCCTTCTCCTCATAAGTTTATGCCCTGCTATAACTGGCTCTAAATCTTCACAGTCCTGCAAAAAGGTATAGATCATTTGGGGGTCGCACAGGGGGGAATATTCATTCCCCCCTGTGTACCCCAACAGTTGGTGGCGAGGCGATGAAAGGACAAACTCCTTAACCCCTGCAATCCCCTTTTTAAAAAAGGCCCTCACAGGTTCAACTACTCCCAGAAGTGTCTCTCCTGCTATTCCTATTGTGGCATAGGGCACAGAATGTTCATTTCCATTAAAGACTATAGCAAGCCCTCCACTTCTGTTTATATAATCAAGCATACGGAAATCCGTTATACTATCACCTATACATACCGTAGAGGCCTCAGGAAGATTAAACTTGGCCATGAAGGATCTTAAGGCATCAACCTTACGCCTTCCTCCCATAACCTTTATGCCTGAGATATATCTATATAAAGACATTGACGGAAGTTCCCTGAGGTAAAATTCATCGAGCACCTTTTTCAATATCTCATCCTCTTCTGGAGAGACCTCAAGAAGCCTCTTCTTTAACCCCGTGATCTTCCGTCTTTCATCCTCAGAAAGATTTAAATCTTTTTTGAATGGAAAGGGTGTGCAGGCTATAAACTCCGAGGGTATGCCAAGCCTTTCTCCTATATAATAAGCATGGGGTTCATAACTTGTGGAGATGATAACGACCCTGTAGCCCTCAGATATAAAGGTATCTACTGTCTCCTTTGCACCTGGTGTAAGATGGGCCTTTTGCGAAACAGAGCGGATATGGTCTTCATGGATTCCTTCAGCAATCAAAAAGGGAAGGATCAGATAAAGGGTATCTCCTGGCTCATAGCCTGGACGCCCTTCGATGGTAAGAATATCATCGTATCTTGAGAGTCTCTCAAAGACCTCATAGCCTCTTTCGGTTAATCCCATAACCTCGTAGGCATTATCCTGAGGAGAAAGGGGTCCCTCAAGGTCAAAGGCTATGAGTCCTGATGTATTCGTTGACCTCATCGCTTAGATCAATTCCTCCTTTATAGAATTTTAGCCCTCCTGCCAGTGGCGAGGTAACAGTTGCCTCTCTCTTAATCTCGGAAAGCCTTTTCAGTGTAAGAAGTATAAGGGGTATCTCTCTGATAAATTCTTCCTGTCTGATCTTTTTAAATAGAGGATACCCTTCACCATACCTCCTTTTAATCTCATCAAGAGACATACTCTTCAGGTCTTCTCTGAGCTTATTCCACAGGGGTTCATATTCAGCTCCTCTGATACTGAATCTACAGAATGATACAGGAGGTCCCTCATCAAGTTCAGGTGTAACAATATGTATCTGGGCACCTGCCTCTTGGGCCTCCTTTTCTATCAATTCCCACATCACATCCTGCCACGAACCCTTCGGACCCTTGGGAGGTGCAGGATGGAGATTCAGCATAAGGTGTCTCTCAATTAATGACCTTCCCACAATAAGCATATAACCTGCAAGGAAGGAGAAGTCCACAACTCTTACTTCGCCACTAAGTACTGACTCTATCTTCTCCCAGACAGCCTTATGGTATTCCTCCCTCCAGAGCCCTATATCCAGTTTCCTTAAATCAGGTCTGAATCGAGATGACGAAAGGGTTATGGTCTTTAATCCCATGGAGCTCGCATAAGAAAGGAGCCGATCAGTAATTAAAGACTCTCCATACTCCCTATTACAGAATAAGAAGGCAATGCTAACACCAAGTTCATCCCTTCTTCTTATAACCTCATCAAGGAGTCTCAGGGCCTCCTCATCCCTTCCTGTGGAAAACCATCCTATATGCATCATATAGAATAATACACAAAAAACCCATCAAAGAGCCATATTGCCAAAGATATCTCTTTTGTGCTTAAATTTATATTAAATGAAAACAATCCTCAATCAGGAAGAGATTGAGAGAATCCTTTCAAGAATTGCCCACGAGATTATAGAGGTCAATAAGGGTATCGCTGGAATCTCTCTCATAGGTATTCAAAGGGGTGGAGTATATCTTGCAAGGAGACTGGCAGCCAAGATAAAGGAGATTGAAGGTAAAGAGATACCTGTGGGCTCCCTCGATATATCCTTTTACAGGGATGATCTCTCACTGAGAAAGGATGCACCTGTTGTGAGGAAGACGGATATACCCTTTGATATAACAGATAGAAAGGTGATACTTGTTGATGATGTCCTCTTTACTGGTAGGTCTATAAGGGCTGCCCTTGATGCACTTATGGATATGGGAAGACCTGCTGAGATCCAGCTTGCCGTTCTGATCGACAGGGGTCACAGGGAATTGCCCATATGCGCCCAGTACACTGGAAGGATAGTCCCTACCTCAAGAGATGAGACTGTAGAGGTGAGGCTAAGGGAAGAGGCTGGAGAAGACAGGGTGATAATATTGACCTCTGAAGAAGAGGTGGCGAAGTAACAAAAAAGATCGCAAGATCTTTGGGTCTGAATGATGAAACATCTACTCGGTATAAGAGGACTCTCAAGAGATCAGATCAAGGAGATCCTTGAAACAACAAAGGCATTCAAGGATGTCCTGAAAAGGGATATCAAGAAGGTTCCCACTCTCAGGGGAAAGACTGTTGTAAATCTCTTCTTTGAGCCATCCACAAGGACACGGACATCCTTTGAACTTGCTGAAAAGAGGATGAGTATGGATGTGCTGAACTTTACTGTTTCAGCCTCTGCTGTTGTGAAGGGTGAAGGCCTCATAGATACCATAAAGACAATAGAGTCCTATGAAATTGACTACATTGTAATCAGGCATTCATCCAGTGGTGTACCAGCCCTTATAGCAAATCATACAAGTGCCTCTGTAATAAATGCAGGAGACGGGATGAACGAACATCCCACACAGGCCCTCCTTGATGCCTTCACTATCCTCGAGAAAAAGGGAAGGATTGAAGGACTCAATATAGCAATCGTGGGAGATATACTTCACAGCAGGGTTGCCAGGTCAAATATCTATTGCCTCTCAAAGCTTGGTGCAAGGATAAAACTCATCGGACCTCCCACACTTATACCAGATCATCTCTTTGGGGAAGAGAATATAGAGATCTTCTACAGCATGGAAGAAGGCCTGAAGGATGCGGATGTAGTGATGATGCTCAGGATCCAGATGGAGAGGCAGGGTAGAGGCTTCTTTCCCTCTGTGGAGGAGTATTTCAGGTTCTGGGGATTGACAAAGGAAAGGCTTGGCCTTGCAAGGCCGGATGCCATTGTTATGCATCCCGGGCCTATGAACAGAGGGATAGAGATAACCTCTGAGGTGGCTGACGGTCCTCAATCAGTGATCCTTGATCAGGTAACAAACGGCATTGCCGTAAGGATGGCTGTCCTTTATCTTACCGGACATTAGGTGGCGAAGTAACAGTTGGTGGCGAAGTAACAGTAAAGGAGACTCCGATGAACCTGCTCATAAAAGGTGCTCATATTATAGATCCATCTCAGGAAATAGATGGCAGAGGGGATCTGCTTATCGAAAATGGAAGAATAAAAGAGATCATACTTTATGAAGATAAGAAAGGTGCCTTCACGCCAAAGGAAAACCTGAGGGTGATTGATGCAAGTGGTCTCTATCTCCTTCCCGGTCTCATAGATATGCACTGCCACTTAAGAGAACCGGGTTATACCCACAAGGAGACGATAAAGACTGGAACACTCGCCGGTCTGAGGGGTGGATTCACCTCCCTCTGCTCAATGCCAAATACAAATCCTGTAAATGACAACGAGACTGTTACAGAATTTATCCTGAGGAAGGCCCATGCAGAGGGAGTCTCCTATGTCTATCCCATTGGTGCTATTACAAAGGGACAAAAGGGTGAGGAGCTTGCTGAACTCGGCAAGATGCATGCTGCAGGATGCGTGGCCTTCTCTGATGACGGAAGACCTGTAATGAATAGCCTCATAATGAGAAGGGCACTGGAATATTCTAAGGCCTTTGGAGTCCCCATAATATCCCATGCAGAGGACCTCAATCTTTCTGAAGGTGGTGTGATGAATGAAGGTAAGGTCTCTGGGATGCTGGGCCTCAGGGGAATACCTAAGGAGGCAGAGGAGATAATGATTGCAAGGGACATCATGCTTGCAGGTCTCACAAAAGGAAGGCTTCATATTGCCCATGTATCCACAAAGAGGGGGGTGGAACTCATAAGAAGGGCTAAGGAGGAAGGGATAAGTGTCACTGCCGAGACCTGTCCCCATTACTTTACCCTTACAGAGTCAGCTGTGCAGGATTACAATACAGATGCGAAGGTGAATCCTCCTTTAAGGACCGAGGAAGATATATCAGCGATAATCGAAGGTCTTCGCGACGGGACAATAGATGTAATTGCTACAGACCATGCACCTCATCACAGGGATGAGAAATTACTGGAATTTGACAAGGCCCCTTCTGGCATCTCAGGTCTTGAGACAGCCCTTTCATTAAGCCTAATACTTGTCCATAAGGGCTTTTTAAGCCTCAAGGCCCTTATCGAAAAATTCACCTCTGGACCTTCAAGGATACTATCCTTAGATGCAGGCAGATTAAAGAAAGGAGATACTGCAGAAGTGGTGCTCCTTGACCTAAACAGGGAATTCAGAGTCGATCCTGAAAGGTTCCTTTCCAAAGGAAAGAATACACCCTTTGGAGGATGGAGGCTCAGGGGAATGGTTGTGATGAGTATCTGCAGGGGAAGGATCTATGAATGGACTTAATGCTAAGGTGGCGTAAAGGGGAGTAGTATTGAAGATTTCAAAAAAGAGGATACTCCATGAGGGAAGATTCCTGAGGCTTGCTGAGATAGAAGGGATAAGCCCATCAGGAATACCCTTCAGATGGGAGATTGTGGAGAGGACAAATTCAAAGGGTATAGTTGTGGTCGTCCCTGTAAAGGAAGGACCTTCCACTGTTAGGGGTACACAGGGGGGAACTTCGTTTCCCCCTGTGCGACCCCCAACTGTTACCTCGCCACCAAGAAGGGAGTTTGTCTTTGTGAGGCACTGGAGACCTGCAGTGGAGGGGTGGGTTATGGAATTCCCAGCAGGACTGAATGACAGGGATGAAACCCTTGAGGAGGTTGCCAGAAGGGAATTAATAGAGGAGACAGGCTATCTTGCAGAAAGGTTCATCCCTCTCGGGACATTTCCTGCATCAGGTGGTATATCCTCTGAAAAACTCACCTGTTATCTTGCACTGAACCTCACACAGATAGGTAAAAGGGAACTGGAGCCATTAGAGGAGCTTGAGGTAATAGAGATACCCTTTGATTCTGTAAAAGAGGAATTGGAGGATTTAAGAAGGAAAGGTAATTACATTGACCTTAAGGTCTATGCCCTTATAGAGATGGCAAGGGAGTTATTAAAATAGGTCAATACTGATATGGAAGGAGTAATCCCCTGGTGTCTGTATGTATCGGAGATTCAGTCTCCAGCACTGCCTCTTCCATGAGAGGCCTGTAAGGAGATTCCTCAATCCTCCTCCCGTAAGGTCATACCAGATAGTGGAGTTCATCGCAAGGGCCTTTGAGATGTCGTAATTAGCAGAGGTGCTAAGAAAATGGAGTTTTAGATCCTCTGAATACCTTTGAGATACCGAGAGGGAAAGCCCCTTCACCTTAAGACCTGTCTTAAAGGTAATGGTCTTGAGGGATCCTTCTTTATTGGCATAATCAATATAAAGGGTCGTATTAAAGGACCTGTTCGAATAAAAGGCCTCTGCCCTCAGGGGAAGCCATTCTCCATTGAGGGTATTGTAGGGTTGCGAGAGCCTCAAAAGGAGGGTAGATGACTGAAAAAGAAACCTGTTTAAGACCTCCATCTCCAGTTCTGATCTCCTTTTATATTCATCCCTTATATCAAAGGGCTGATCAATTGGTTCCTGATGCCCAAGACCTTCTTCCCTGAGGAATCTCAGGGAGGGCTCAATAATATGGGTGAGAGCCTTGTATCTCCTCTCAAGTCCTGTTAATAAAACTGCCTGATATCGAAGCCATGAAAGGCCTCTCTGATCGGTGTTATCCCCTGAGCCGTCAAGCCAATATTTATTAATTCTTAGATTCAAGGATTGATTTAATACCAGAGTGCCTCCAGCAGAATAACTTAAGCCAGGGCTTAACAATAACCTCTGTCCTTTCAATCCCTCTTCCCTTAAGAAATTTCCTGCCCTTGCCTCTAAGAAATAATGTAACCCTTTATATGAACGGGGATAGAGGATTATACCTGCCTCAGGAAGGGTCTGGGCCACGGTATCTGTCCTGTCCTTGAGGTCCTGCCAGTAAAGACCTGATAAGAAGAACCTCACAGGGCCTCTTGAATAACTCACCTCTGAGGAGGAGCTAAGAAATCTCGTGAGTTGTGACTCCCTACCGTTACCTTGCCACCAATGGGGGATATAGAGGCTGTAAAAATCCGGGGTTGCTGTCCGAAGGGAGAGAAACTCCCTGAGATATCCTTGATCAGTCTGGGCCTCCCAGTTCTGTGACAATCTCAGTTCATGGAAATCCCTTTCAAGGCTGGTATCCCTTATATGATATATCCAGAGGTCAAGATAATCTTCGGGAAATCCCCTCAAGCGGAATTCCAGGCCCTTGCCAATGCCCCTTTCTGTATAAAGGTCAAGTAGGAGGGTGCTGTCAGCATGCCCTCCAAGGACAATATAAAAGGGCTGCCTAAGCTCAAAACCACGGCTCTGGCTGTATCCGAGGGATGGGATAAGAAATCCGGTCTTTCTTTCTGTAAGGGCAGGTGCCCATAAATAGGGGGTATAAAATACAGGTATGCCTTTTATATTAAAGGTGGCATCCCTTGCAGTAACCCTGTCATCCCTTATAAAGTCCACATCCCTTCCTTTTATACACCAGTCAGGGATAAGTCCATCACATCTTGTAAACATTGCCTTTTTAAATATAAAACGATCCTCTGAGATCTTATGCACCTCAGGAGTTACTATCCTCATATAATCCTTCTTGAAGATTATCTCTGCATCATAGAGCACACCTGTAAGGGTCTCAAGATTTAGCTCTGCCCTTTCTGCCTTAATGGTCATGAGGTCGTCTTCATAAAAGAGAGAACCCCTCAGGTCTGCATCCTTTGTCCTGGAATTGTAGATTACCTCCTGAGCATTTAACCTTGAGATCCCCCTTGGTGGCGGACTGACCCTTGATATAACCACATCACCCCTGAGATGATAAATATCCTTAATCTGCTCAAGCTCCTTTGAGGAGATCACAACTGTAAAATCAGTTGGTTGCGAGGTAACAGTAGCAGAAAGGGGATGAGAAAGAAGGAACTGTAAGACGAGAAAGAAGAACAGCCCCTGAGCCTTAAATCCTTTCACTCAGTTTCCTCAATCTCTCAGGTTCACCAAGAAATACCTTTGCCTCACCAAGGAGATAAAAGGATCCAGTTATGACTATAAGGTCTCCCTCCCTGTATAATTCCTCAGCCTTCGTGATAGCCTCTGAGACGGAAGGGCACCGGTATATTTCTTTGCTGCGCTTCGTTATCTCAATGATCAAGGCCTCAAGGGCCCCTGAGTTCAGTGCCCTTTTATACTCAGGCTGTGTGGCAATTATCACCTCAGAGACCTGACTTAAGGGTTCTATGATTCCATTTGCCTCTTTATCTGCCATTATGCCAAGGACGAGGATTATCCTCCTGTAGGATTTAAGGTATATATCCTTGAGTGCCCTGGACAACTGAGATGCTGCCTGAGGATTATGGGCTCCATCAAAAAGATAATGGATACCATCCTTTACGATAAGCTCGAGCCTTCCAGGCCATCTTACAGATCTTAAACCCTGAGAGATAACCTTTTTAATCGCCTCTTCTGTTTTTATTTTGTCACCAAATCCTGACTTCTGACTGTTACTTCGCCACCAAAAGAGCAAAAAGGCCTTTATGGCAATACAGGCATTCTCAAGCTGATGCTCTCCTGTAAGGGGGAGAAAGAGGTCATGAAGGATTAGTGGTGAGGTAGCAGTTGAGCCATCTTCGTCATAATAATCAAATATAATTCCCCTAGGAGAGATCTCCTTAAGAATACCCCTGAAGTCCTTTTGATAGAGATAGAGGGGAGACCCTGTCTTCAGTGCCTTCTGTCTTATGACCTCTATCGCCACATCCTCCTGTTTAGCTACTACCACTGGAATACCTTCTTTTATAATCCCTGCCTTCTCAAAGGCAATCTCCTGCAGGGTATCTCCAAGAAACTCCCTGTGATCCATCCCCAATCTGGTAATTACGCTGATCTCAGGTCTTATAACATTTGTGGCATCAAGCCTTCCACCCATACCCACCTCTATAACTGCCGCATCAACCTTTTTAAGTGAGAAATATCTGAAGGCTAAGGCTGTGACAAATTCAAAGAAGGTGGGCCTTAATCCCTCAGGAAGTCTCTCTCTTATAAATCCTGTGATCTCCACCACCTCATTCTCATCAATCTCTTCTGAATCTATCCTTATCCTCTCTGTGAATCTCACCATATGTGGAGAGGTGAAGAGCCCTGTCTTTAGTCCGGAGCTCCTGAGGAGGGAGGCTATTATTGCAGAGGTGGAGCCCTTTCCGTTTGTTCCTGCTACATGAATCTTTCTGTAATCCCTCTCAGGCCTTCCAAGGATATCCATCAGCCTTTCCATATTTTCCAGGCCGAGTTTTATACCAAACTTCTGGAGGCCATAAAGATATTCTATCGTCTCAGCGTAAGACATACAGAAAATAGTTTAACAATTCAGGCCCAGGACTTCAAGATACTGTTGTGAAACCGAGAAAATAGAGATTAGCATACCACTTGAAGGGACCTTTTAAAGGCGTTTTAAAAGCCGTCTAAACAACAAGCCAAGAGATTTTGTTCTGTATCTTGTTTTTGCTGCCCTTTATTGTCTCAAACTCTCTGCAAGGCATTCGTCCCATCCCCTATCTTCAATCTTCATCGCCTTCATGAATCCGTCAAACATTATGAGCCCAGCCCTTGCCGTTACTTCCTCTTTTGTCCCTCAATCTTGTTTTTTGTTTTATCATTAACCCCTTTCTGGTTTTTGTTTAACCATTGTGGTTATATTTTATATCACCATAAATTATTAAGCCAGAAGGGGTTTTGCTTTTCTGAAGGTACTATCTCTATTTCAGGGTTATAACAGATACTTGACAACATAAGGGGGGTTAGAATATGATTAAACCATACAATTCCCATCTTTCTAAAGATGGTGTTAATCATGGGGTAGTGAATATATCTAAAGAAAGTTCGGGGAGAATAACTGTTACTTTCCCTTATGCCCCTCAAC
>CAMTWD010000041.1:0-1757 GCA_947085365.1 uncultured Nitrospirota bacterium
TATAATGGATCCCAAAATTTGGACAAAGGAATAAGGTGGATGTTAGCCTAAAAGGACAGAAAGGAGGAAAGATTAGATGGGCAACATCCGAAAGAGGCACAATGGAGCATTTAAAGCTAAGGTAGCGTTGGAGGCAGTAAAGGCAGAGAAAACGATATCAGAAATATCCAGTGAGTATGGAGTACATCCTAACCAGGTAAGACAGTGGAGGAAACAACTACTGGAGGGACTACCCTCACTTTTTACGGACAGGAAGGAGAAAGCAGATAAGGATAGGGATAAGCTTGAAGCAGAACTGTACCGGCAAATAGGACAGCTGAAGGTAGAGCTGGACTGGCTTAAAAAAAAATTTGAAATACTCAGTCAGTGAAAAACGAGAGATGATAGAGCCAATGAACCCTGAAATACCGATATATCGTCAATGTGAGTTGCTGGGACTCGGCAAATCTTCGTATTATTATGAACCTGTTCAGGAGAATGAGTATAATCTGGAGTTGATGAAACTGATAGATGAGCAGTATACCAGGAGTCCATTTTACGGAACAAGGCGAATGACAGCCTGGCTGAGGCGGCAGGGGCATGAAGTAAATCGCAAGCGGGTTCAGAGGTTAATGAGGCTGATGGGCATAGAGGCTATATATCCAAAGAAAAGGCTCAGCATATCCTCTGAAGAGAGCAAGAAATATCCTTATTTATTAAGGGGTTTGGAGATAAGAGAACCTGATCAGGTCTGGAGCGCAGATATAACATATATCAGGATGGAAAGGGGCTTTCTATATCTGATGGCGATAATGGATTGGTATAGTCGGTATGTGCTGGCGTGGGAGATGTCTAACACACTTGAGGTGGGATTTTGTCTTGAGGCACTTGAGAAGGCGTTGAGAATTTCAAAGCCAGAGATTTTCAACAGTGATCAGGGCAGTCAGTTTACAAGCAGGAAGTTTACAGAGGTACTGGAGGGCAGAGGTATAAAGATAAGCATGGATGGCAGAGGTAGGGTATTTGACAACATTTTTATAGAGAGGCTGTGGAGGACGGTGAAGTATGAGGAAGTGTACATTCACAGTTACGAGACCGTAAGGGAAGCCAGAGAAGGTTTAGAGAGGTATTTCAGGTTTTACAACACAGAGCGGCTTCATGAATCCCTTGGATACAGAACGCCAGAGGAGGTTTATCTATCAATAGGTAAAACTATTAACGAACAGGTTGAAAATATCCACCTTAAAAAACCCTGTTTTTTGTCTTGACATTGGGGTCCACTTTAGTAACCAACCTGCTTCATCTCCTCAAGGTCATCTGTAGCTGCACCACCCTCCTCAGGGTTACAAACAATTTGACCTGTCCTTTCATCTTCTTTACATCCACTTTCCAAATCAGAACCAACCATGTAAACCAGCAGAGTATATTTTTGTGATGGTGGTGATGGTGCGGTTGGTGATGGTGGTGCGACACCGTCACCTCTTCCACAGCCACTCAATAAAACTGTCAAAATAAGGATTAATAATGTTGCCATTGCAATCCTTACACCTTCCTTCATGGCCTCCTCCTTTCTAATTTAATTCCCTCTCATACTGTAAGAGAAATTAGTGTGCCATAAGTTATCTCCTATTAAATGATCTATTTCGGAGTTCTTAATCTTCCATAAAGCTCATCCATGATTTCTTTTTCCATCACCTCATCATTACCCCTTGAAATCCAATTCTGATAGCCAGAAAGGGCAGTAGCTTCCATCTTCTCAACCCGAACTCTTACCTTAA
>CAMTWD010000042.1:0-41455 GCA_947085365.1 uncultured Nitrospirota bacterium
CACTTCTACAAAATACTTTGCCAACATGGCCATCTACTATCATTAAAGTATCTTCCATTCTTGATATTTCCAACTTCCATATTTCTTCAAGAAGAAAAACTACCCAGTTAACAAACATTCTGCAAGCCTTCGGGTCATTTCCTACCCAGCCCGTCTCAAGAACAGGATGAGAGGTTAAGAAATTAAAAAGTTCAATAGGCTTTTTATTTTGTAACTTTTCTTTAATAATATCCAAAAATTTTTGATGACTTTCATTTAGCCATCTTATAAATCCTTCATAAGCTTTAAAACGATATGTAAAAAGAGAAATAGGCTTAATTCCTCCTAAGGCACCAACTCTATACAATAAGGAACCTTTCTCACCCGCTACATTCTTAAAAACTTTGAACAACTCAGATTCAGAAATCTTATAGGGTTCGAATAAAAGTTCATCTGCAAATTCTTCTGATATTTTTATAGATATCTCTCTTACTTTCTCAAATTTTGCCTGCTGATTTATTAGAACTCTTAACAATAAATATCGAAGCACTTTTTCTTGTTCATCTTTATCTAAAGAGAAAGGATTTAACTTCTGAGATAGAGCCATGTGTTCTGTCCATCTTTTTAGCCATTTACTCTTACCAAGCTTTTCTAAAATTTCAAGCAATTTAGCTCTATCACTGTCAGACAGACTTAATTGTGTTTCTTTTGCCATTTTTTACCACTGATTTTTGATTATTTACTTTCTCTTGCAATTGTGTTCTGAGATGTTTTGCATCCTCCCGTACTATTATCTCGACTTCATAATCTTTTTCAAATAAAGAAGATTCATTTAATCCCATTTTTTCTTTGACGATTTCGCGCAATTCCAAATCAATTTCGTATCCAATACTATTTCTTTTTAAAATGGCAGATGCTTTGTTAGTTGTGCCTGAACCCATGAATGGGTCTAAAACAGTCTCACCCTCATAAGAGAATAACTTGATGAGTCTATACGGAATTTCCTCAGGAAAAGCTGCTATTCCATTTTCGAGCCTATTTTTCAAAGGTAGGACATTAGTGATATTCCATGTAGTTAAATACCATTTATTTTGTTGATATTCAGCAATGTCAATCTTTGACTTATCTTTTATATCTTCATGAATACTTTTATAATCAAATTTTCCGTTTTGAAAGATGAGAATTGTCTCCTGGATATTATCAGGGTAAAAATACATAGGATAAGGGTGTTGTAAAACTACCCCACTTCTTCTGCTTATGCGAATATAGCCCTCAGGTTTAATCCATATGATCTTATCACGGTAGATAAATCCTTCCTCTATATAAATCTTTGTAAGGTCTGCTACCACAGGATACTTCTCACCATTTATTAATGTGTCATCACACACAATACATACAATTCTCCCCCTTGCCATTACCCTTTTTAATTCCTTTGCAATTTTCCTCATTTTATTCAGATAAGCATCATAATTCTCAAAAAGATCAGGATAATCAAATGGAGCGTTAAAATAAGGAGGGCTTGTAACTACAAGATGTATAGTGTTATCTTGAATTTCTCCCATATTTTCACTGTCTCCAAATATTAACTTATGATATGTCTTCATTTTCTCATTCATTCCGCATCAATAAATATAATAGCAAAGAAGAGGAAAAGTCAAGAATATCTATTTTCAGAGTTATGCTTTATACAGAAAGATCTTGAGAAGGAGATAAGAGTTTGTTATAAAAGATTGTTTGTGTAAGGAGTTTGGAAATGAGAAGGAAAGTTTTGAAATATTCTTTCTTTTTACTACTCCCTTTTCTCCTCCCTCCAGTACATTGCCCTGTGAAGGCTCAGGCCCTTCTTTGATATTACCCTTTCATAATAGAAACGCCTTTCAAGATAGGCCCCAATCTCCTTTGAGAAGAAGTCCTGAAAGATATTGTTGACTATTATAAGAAGGACTAAGAAGATGGATAAGACTATAAGTAAGTAAAACCTCCCTCTATCCCTCACAAGGCTCCCTCCTGAAACACCTGTTACACCTGATACATTCTGATATATGAAGATCTGGAGGATTATCCACAGGGCATTCCCCGGAACTCCTGTACCCTGAGGCTGGTAGCGTGACCATACCAGTAAGGGCACCAACAGGACATAAATATCTACACCAGAATCTCCTGACCCTCAGATTTGCCAGGATCATCAGAAGGACAAAGGTCCATTGAAGGATCGTGCCATTGAAAGAAAAGAGTGTAATATAGGTTTCGTAAACCCCAAATTCAGGAACACCTGTAAAAAGCACTAAAAAGGTGACAAAGAATAGAAGTAGATATTTCAACCTCCTCCACTTCCTGTCAATCTCCTCAGGTATAGACCACTTTCTTGAAGGAATCCTTGAGATAAATTCTGAAAGGGCTCCAAAGGGACAGAGCCAGCCACAGTAAAACCTTCCTGCTATGAAGAGGGAAAGAAGGATTGAAGAGACAAGTATATAAAACATGAGGGATGAGGATAATCTCATCAAAAGGATGTTATAGATATGAAGGATCGAAAAGGGAGTTGATAGGTAGAGACCTATAACTCCGATCCCCAGTGCAAGACTTATGTCCCTGAATCTCAAAAAACCTTTCTCCCTTCTGCTTATCCAGTACAAAGAGAGGGCTGAAAGGAATAGAGCAAGATAGATAATTGTCTCAGGTCTTGAGGCCTTCTCCTCAAGTGGTGAGGTAACAGTTCTTAGTGGCGAAGTAACAGTCGGAACCTTTAATCCAAAGACCTTTTCTGCCATCGTCCTTGAGCTCTCTCTCACCGTCCTGGCAAGGGCCTGAACACTCACTGTTGCCCTGCTTATGCCATCAATATCCCTGTCTATCTCAAAGGGATCCATCACGGATTTTCCCACAAACTGAGAGAGATACTCCTGAGTCTCCATATAATGGACATAATTCCTTGTCTCCCTGTGTTCAAGGATCTTCAGTGCCCTTATAATTCCTGAATTATCAATTATGATGAGGAGTTTGATGGGACCGGCATATCCCCTTATCTCTGGCCTTACATCGTAACTGTTAAAGGCTATTATCCCTCTATCAGAGGGATAATAGGGAGGATCTCCCCTCTTTTCATAAAAGAGGATATCAGGTGCAAGCTCCTTGAGGTAGAGGGATTCATCGAATTCACGGGCTGTATATCTCTTTACAAGATATCCAGAGGCAACAGAGAGTAGGACAATGATCAGAAAGGTGATCCTATATCCTCTCATGGGCCACCAGATACAGAAGGGAGATAGTCCCCACAACAATCAGAAGATACACCAAAGGAACCAATAAGGTCAATGGCATAGAGCCTTACAGAGAGAAGACCATCCTTTGAAAGATTGCCTATAGCAGTAAACTGAACTCCACCTAAAAATCCTGCAAAGAGATTCATTATATAAAAGAAAACCTCTGAGTCCAACATATGGATCGATATAAAGAATATTATCATAAAGAATAGATCAGAGGCCAGCACAAGCTTTATGGAGGCCTCTTTTCTGAAACTCCAGTAGGCACCTGCAGAAAGACCGATATTTATCGTCATTTATGAACCTCCTTGAATCCATGGAAGATATCCTTAAGAGAAAAGTAAACTCCTCCAGAATGATATACCCTCTCCATAGGAAACTCCTTAGAGGGGTCTTATGAAATCAGCACCTATGAAGCTCATTCCCTGAAAATAGGATGAGAAGCCTTCTGAGGAGGATGGTCTGCATGAGAAGGCCAGTGAGTCCGATTATGAAGACAGTCAAAGCCATTGCTGGTATGTTATTATATTAAAATGTTAGGGGTCATTCTAAGAAAGATCTTCGGTACAAAGAACGAGAGAGAACTCAAAAGGCTCTGGCCCATAGTCCACAAGATAAACTCCCTCGAGCCTTCCATAGTTAATCTCACAGATAAGGAACTCAGAGAGAAGACTGATGAGTTCAGAAAGAGGCTTCAGGACGGTGCAAGCCTTGATGAACTCCTTCCTGAGGCCTTTGCAGTTGTAAGGGAGGCAGCCCGCCGCACCCTCAATATGCGACACTTTGATGTCCAGCTCCTTGGTGGGATTGTCCTGCATGAAGGCAAGATTGCTGAGATGAAGACTGGAGAGGGAAAAACCCTTGTTGCCACCCTACCCCTTTATCTTAACGCCTTAGAAGGCAAGGGAGTCCATCTCGTAACTGTCAATGACTATCTTGCAAAAAGGGATGCCCAGTGGATGGGCCCTATCTATCACATGCTCGGACTCACTGTTGGTGTTATACAGCATGATGCATCCTTCCTCTATGACCCATCCTATCGTTCCACTGATAAGCGTTATGACAGGTTAAGACCCTGTTCGAGAAAAGAGGCCTATCTTGCAGATATAACCTATGGGACAAATAATGAGTTTGGCTTTGATTATCTCAGGGACAATATGAAGTATGACATAGAGGAATACTGTCAGAGGGAACTCCACTATGCCATAGTTGATGAGGTGGACAGCATCCTTATCGATGAGGCAAGGACGCCACTCATCATATCAGGCCCCTCTGAGGAATCAACAGGTAAATACTATCATGTTGACAGGGTCGTAAGAAGACTCCAAAAGGATGTAGATTTTACCGTCGATGAAAAGCTCAGGACCGTTATCCTTACAGAGGCTGGTAACAGAAAGGTAGAAAGACTCCTTGGTGTAGATAATCTCTATGATCCAGCCAATATAGACCTCGTCCATCATGTCCTCCAGGCCCTGAAGGCCCACCATCTCTTCCACAGGGATGTGGATTATGTGGTGAAGGATAGAAAGGTAATCATTGTGGATGAATTCACTGGAAGGCTTATGCCTGGAAGGCGCTGGTCCGATGGACTTCATCAGGCAATAGAGGCAAAGGAAGGGCTTAAGATAGAAAGCGAAAACCAGACCCTTGCGACAATAACATTCCAGAACTACTTCAGGATGTATCGCAAACTGGCTGGTATGACCGGTACTGCTGATACAGAGGCTGAGGAATTTGCAAAGATCTACAACCTTGATGTTGTGGTGATCCCAACACACAAGCCGATGATAAGGATTGACTATCCTGATGTGATTTATAAAACAGAAAGGGCAAAGTTCAATGCTGTTGTAAATGAGATAGAGGCCTGTTATAAAAGGGGTCAGCCTGTTCTTGTAGGAACAACCTCCATCGAAAAATCTGAAAGGCTCAGTCAGATGCTTAAAAAGAGAGGTATCCCCCATTCAGTACTGAATGCAAAATATCACGAGAAAGAGGCAGAGATAATTGCCCAGGCAGGGAGGCTTGGGGCAGTAACGATTGCCACAAATATGGCAGGGCGTGGAACTGATATCATCCTTGGTGGCAATCCAGAAGGTCTCGGAAGATTGATGCTCAGGGAAAAGAAGGAGGAGTGGACAGAAGAGGAGTTCCAGGAGGCACTCAAAAAGGCAGAGGAGATCTGCAGGCGTGAACGGGAAAAGGTAGTCAGTCTCGGAGGGCTTCATATAATTGGCACGGAGAGACACGAAGCAAGAAGAATAGACAACCAGCTGAGGGGCCGTGCTGGAAGACAGGGAGACCCTGGCTCCTCAAGATTCTATCTTTCACTGGAAGATGACCTTTTGAGGATATTTGCCTCAGAGAGGATAGCAGGTCTTATGGGAAGGCTTGGGATGGACGAGTCGGTGCCTATTGAGAATAAACTCGTCACAAAGGCGATAGAGAATGCCCAGAAAAGAGTCGAGGCCCAGAACTTTGAGATCAGAAAACACCTCCTTGAATATGATGATGTCCTCAATAAACAAAGGACAGAGATATACAGGTTCAGAAGGGAGATACTGGAGAGCAACAATTTGAAAGAGGTTATTCTCGAGATGATAGAAGATACTGTAGATGGACTTCTGGAGATCTATTGTCCTTCTGACAGAGACCCTGAAGAATGGGACATGAAAGGTCTGAGGGATGCCCTTTTCGGGATATTCTCCTACAGTGGTGAGGTAAGACCGGAAGAGGGGATAAGGGAGGATATATTAAAGGCCATCTTTGAACTTTATGAGAAGAAAGAGCAGGAATTTGGGCCTGAGGTTATGAGATACCTCGAGAAGGTATTTCTCCTGAGTGTTGTGGATAGTCAGTGGAAAGACCATCTCCTTGTCATGGATCACCTGAAAGAGGGCATAGGTCTCAGAGGATACGCCCAGAGAGACCCCCTTGTGGAGTATAAAAAAGAGGCCTTCCAGATGTTTGCAGAACTCCAAGAGAGAATCAATAGAGAGGTCGTTACAAGACTCTTCAAGGCCCAGATAAAGAAAGAGGAAAGACCTTCTCAGCCTACCCTCCTCAGACATACCCCTCTGGCCACAGAGAGATTAAGCTATAATAGAAGTGATGGTGGTCCAAGAGCACCTGTCCATGTCAAAAAGATAGGCAGAAATGATCCCTGTCCATGCGGGAGTGGAAAGAAATACAAGAAATGCTGTGGAGTGAATGCGTAGGATCATACTCATAGGTAAAAATTCCTCAAGAGATGACTACTGGCAGGCCCTAAGAGAACTCAATTCTGAGGTCCTCAGATTTACTTCTTTACGAAGTGCACTACAGGTCCTGAAATCTTCAGAAATCCCAGAATTGATAGTTATTGACAGGGAGGAGATCAAAAATCCTGAGACCAGGATCTTTAATTCCTTCACAAAGGCAATCCCGAGGATTATCCTCTGTGAGAATTCCCTGAAGAATCTTTCGAGATGGCTAAGATATCCCTTCACATATCCACTGGCAAATCCCTCTCCTGAAACAGTAACCCTTGTGGCAAGGAATCTATTGTATGCTAAAAGGCTTGATTCAGAAAATGAGCTTCTTAAGCAAGAGAACAGAAAGACAAAGGAGACCCTCCGTTTCTTTGAGGAGATAAGCAAGATCCTCACATCCTCTCTTGAGTTGAATGAGATCCTCAAGGCCATAATGAAAAAGACAAATGATATAATTAAGGCTGATGCCTGGTCAGTACTTCTCGTCGATGAGGAGAGTAACGAACTTGTCTTTAAGAATGTAGAGGGGAAGAAAAAGAAACAGGTCCAGCAGATGAGGGTAAAACTCGGAGAGGGAATAGCAGGCTGGGTGGCTAAGGAAGGAGTTCCTGTGATAGTGCCTGATGTCTCAAAGGAGAGCAGATTCTCCTCGAGGATTGATAAGGTTGTATATTCCAATGTAAAATCCATTCTCTCTGTTCCCATTGTCAGCAAAGGGAAGACCATAGGTGTAATAGAGATGGTGAGGAAGAATAAGGATAGGCCCTTCACAAAGGAAGATCTGGATTTTATGTTGAAGCTCGTTGACCATGCAGCCCTTGCTATAGAGAGGGCAACACTCTATCAGAAGATGGAAGAACTCGTAATAACCGATGATCTTACAAAATTATTCAATACAAGGTATCTCCACAGAACCCTTGATACAGAGATCTACAGATGCGACAGGTACAAGACCTCCCTTTCCCTTATATTCATGGATGTTGACCACTTTAAACTGATAAATGATACCTACGGTCACCTTGTGGGAAGCAAACTCCTTGTGGAGATTGCCCAGCTATTGTTAAAGCACCTCCGTGCAGCAGACATTGTGGCAAGATATGGCGGAGATGAATATGTGATAGTCCTTCCCCAGACGCCTCCTGAGGCTGCTGCAAGGATAGCTGAGAGGCTGAGGAAAAAGATTGAGCAGAATCTCTTCTTAAAAAAGGAGGGATACTTTATAAAGATTACAGCAAGTTTTGGTGTGGCCTCCTATCCTGAAAGCGCAAAGACAAAGGAAGACCTTTTAAGGCTTGCTGATGAGGCCATGTACAGGATTAAAAACACCACCAGAAATGGTGTCTATGCAATACTCTGATGGCCCTCTTCAATTATGCTGCTAAAGAGATAGTCCTTAAGATAGTCTATTACGGACCGGGACTGAGTGGAAAGACCACCAATCTTGAGGTCTTGCACAGGAGCCTTTCTCCTGATAGGGTAGGAAAGCTCATCTCCCTTTCCACAGAGGCAGACAGGACACTCTTCTTTGATTTCCTTCCTGTAGAACTTGGAAAGATCAATGACTTTAATCTCCGGTTTCAGCTCTATACAGTTCCAGGCCAAGTCAGGTATAACTCCACGAGAAGGCTTGTACTTAAAGGAGCTGATGCGGTGGTCTTTGTTGCTGACTCTCAGAGGATAATGAGGGAGCAGAATCTGGAAGGCCTCCAGGACATGAGGGAAAATCTGATAGCGAACAATATCGATCCTGACGAGATACCCATCGTCTTTCAGTACAACAAGAGGGACCTGAAGGATATTCTCTCGGTACAGGAATTGAATGAGGATCTCAATAAGAGATGGCATCCCTATATTGAGGCGATTGCTATACATGGCATAGGGGTGAAGGAGACCTTTAAGGCAGTAACAAGACTCCTTCTGAAGAGTCTCAGAGAGAAATACAAGATGGAGATACCAGAGGAAGACAGAAAGGAAGTCCCTCCATCATCACAGATAGTAGAACCCCAGATCTCACAGGTGAGAGAGGATGGTCGGATATTGGAGAGACTTGAGGATATCTACAATGAATTTAAGAGGTTGTCTGAAAGGATAGAGAGGATTGAAAGACATTTTACAGAAAACAAAGAGCAGAAGATAGCCCTTTCCGAGGATCTCCAGACAGCCCTATTACAACTACAGAAGGCTGTAGCAGATCTAAGCAAATCCCAGAGGGAATTGATGATCCAGATCAGAACAGTCTACGATATTCTCAACAAGGCAAGGCTTGAGAAGAAGGGTCTATTCTTTTAGGGCCTCAGATCAGCAAAGGCCTTTAATTTAAGATAGAGTTCCTCCAGCTCCCTTTCAGGCTCCGAATCCCAGACTATCCCACATCCAGCATAATAGGAGATAGACTCCCCCCTTGCTATAGCTATCCTTATCAAAACAGAAAGGACAAAATCACCATTTTTATGGATTATTCCTGCACAGCCGCAATAAAAACTTCTTGGATGGGGTTCAAGTTTATCAATAACCTCAACAGCCTTCTTCTTGGGAGCACCTGTTACTGAGGCAGGAGGAAATGTGGCAGAGATGATATCTACAAAGTCTCTATCTGTCTTTGCCTCAACGGTGGAATGCATTTGATAAAGGGTCCTGTATCTTACAATACTGAAGAGCTCTGGTACCTGTACGCTACCCTTCTCCGCAATCCTGCCCAGGTCATTCCTCATCATATCTGTAATCATCAGATTCTCTGCCCTATCCTTTTCACTATCAAAAAGGGATTTCTTCCTTCGGGATGTGCCCTTTATAGGTTTACTTCTTATTATCTTCCCTCTTCTTTCAAGGAATAGTTCCATGGAACCCGAAAGGATGGTGAATCCCTCTGACCTGAAATAAAATGCATAGGGAACAGGTTGGTTTCTGTAGAATTGGAAGAAGAGGTCTTCCGTATCCCCTCCAAAGGAGAAATCAAATCTATTTGTAAGATTAACCTGATACACTGTACCCTCTGCAATGAGGTTCCTTATCTCTCTTACACGATCCATAAATTCTCCATCATTAAGACTTGAGGAACTCAAGAGAAGAGGAAGGGCCTTTCTCTTCGGTAAAGGGCCTTCAGGAAGAGGATCCCCTATCTCCATCAGGACGATCCGGGGAAGACCTGACCTCTTCAGAGGGAGTTCAAGGAGATCAGAAGAAAGGTCATAGGAGAGGATCACAAAGTACTCCCTATCCTTTGAAAGGAACTCCCTCAGGCCAATGAGGCTATCAAGGTATTCAATACAGGATACCCTAAAGCGATAAAGGGATAGGTTAATTCTATCACTTCTGAACCATCCCTCACTAAGTATAAGCTCATTCTTCCCGGTCTTCCTCATCTATGGCCCTGTTCAGGTCCTCCAGTATATCTCTACGAACAGGAACATCCAGATCCATAAATCTTGTTACAGGTACTGCTCCCGAGATACTATTTGTGGCGAAGATTGCATCAGCCTCCATAAGCTCCTCAATTCCCATCTCTATCTCTCTTATCTCGAATCTCTCCATAAGGAGACTGAGTGTGGTGCCCCTGAGAAGTCCGCTCCTCTGTGAAGGGGTAAAGAGCATCTCATCTTTAAGGAGAATGAGATTTGACGAGGAGCATTCTGTAATCTCATCCCTTTCGTTCAATATTACAGCGTCATCAAAACCCTCAGTAATTGCCTTCCTCTTGACAAGGATGTTGAAGAGATAGTTCATCGTCTTGTGATAAATAAGGGGGTCTTTAGAATTTCTCTTAAAGGGAGAAACAGAGAGCTTGAGGCTCTGAACCTTTCTGTAGGGCCTTACAATAACCATTGTCCTGTATTCTGAGGGAAGGGAATAAAATCTCTGATCTCCCCAGGAAAAGAGACAGAATTTTACATAAAGGTCCCACTCACCCTTTGTCTCTTTCTCTATTAGATCTACGAATTCCCTGAAGGAGGGACAGGGGATTTTAAAGAAATCAGCTGAACCCTTCATCCTCTCATAATGGCGGAAGAGCCTCCTTGTTCGTCCTTTCCATAGAATGGTCTCAAAGAGGCCTTCACCATATAGGATGGTCCTGTTAAAGGGCTGGCATTGAGGGTTCATGATGACATGAGCTCAAGGAGGGTGACCCTCAGGGCCTTCAATGGATCATCCTCGCGCATTATCGCCCTTCCAAGGATTATATAGTCTGCTCCCCATCTTAAGGCCTCCTTTGGAGTGATCGTCCTCTTCTGGTCGTCAGGGGGTGTCCAGGAGAGCCTTATACCAGGGACCACAACAAGGAAGTTCCTTCCACAAGAGTTCTTTATAGTCTCAATCTCATGCCCTCCTGCCACAACCCCATCAAGCCCTGCATTATAGGCAAGCCTTGCAAGGTGTTTTACATGGGTCCTTGTGCTGTGAGGTACACATAACTCATCCCTGAGGATCTCAGAGGAGATGCTTGTAAGGACAGTTACAGCTATAAGTCTTGGCCTTGGAAGATTTTCCTTGAGGCAGGTCTCCACGACAGTATCTCTACATAGCCTCATCATCTCAGAACCACCAGAGGCATGCATATTGAGCATGAAGACCCCAAGTCTTGTAGCAACCTTTGCTGCCCTACTCACTGTATTTGGAATATCGTGGAGCTTCAGATCAAGGAAGACCTTCTTGCCCTTTGAATTTATCTTTTTGATAACCTCAGGGCCTCCTGAGACAAATAGCTCAAGCCCCACTTTAAATATGGAGATATCTTCGGAAAATCTGTCCACAAGTTCAAGGGCATATTCAGGGTCTGGGGTGTCAAGGGAAAGTATGATTCGCTCTCTAACAGACATCTCATACCCTCGGCAGTGTTATCCCTCTCTGAGACTGATATTTTCCTGTCTTATCTGCATAAGACTTCTCACAGGGTTCTATACCCTTAAGGAATATGAGCTGGGCAATACCTTCATTGGCATATATCCTTGCTGGTAGAGGTGTCGTATTGGATATCTCTATGGTGACATGACCTTCCCATTCTGGCTCAAGGGGCGTAACATTCACCACAAGACCGCACCTTGCATATGTGGATTTTCCAAGACATATCACTATCACATCCCTGGGTATCCTGAAATACTCCACAGAATATCCTAAGACAAAGGAATTCGGTGGTATGATGCAGACCTCCCCCTTAAAGTCAACAAAGCTTTTGGGATCAAAATTCTTTGGATCAACAACAGTAGCATTTATATTGGTGAATATCTTAAATTCATCGGCAATCCTCATGTCATAGCCATAAGAACTGACACCATAGGAGATTACACCAGATCTTACCTGATCGGGACAGAAGGGTTCTATCATCCCCTTCATGGCCATCTCCCTGATCCATCTGTCATTCATCACCATATCTGATCTCCTATATCTTCTTAGTTTTTAAAAGCTTGTATTCTATACTATCCACAAGGGCCTGCCATGAGGCCTCTATAATATTCTCTGATACACCTACAGTTCCCCATCTTTCATGTTCATCTCCTGATTCCACAAGCACCCTCACCTTTGCTGCAGTACCCCTTCCGGGCTGAAGAACCCTCACCTTGTAGTCATGGAGCTTTACACTCTTTAATTCGGGATAGAATCTCTCAAGGGCCTTTCTGAGGGCATTATCCAGGGCATTGACAGGTCCATCACCTGTTGCTGCTGTATGCTCTATATGACCTGCCACCCTTAACATTATAGTTGCCTCACTCAAGGTCTCTCCTGTACCATCCTTTCTCTTTTCCACAATAACCCTGAAACCCAGGAGTTCAAAGAATTTCCTGTATAGTCCTAAGTGTTTCTTCATCAAAAGTTCAAAGGAGGCCTCTGCAGCCTCAAACTGAAAACCTTCGTTCTCCATCTCCTTCAATAAGGCAACAAGGTCTTTTAATTCCGGTGAGTCGGGATCAAGTTTGATGCCAAACTCCTGTGCCTTCCTTATAATGTTACTCTTGCCCGCAAGGTCACTGAGAAGGACCCTCTGAGAATTTCCCACAAGCTCTGGTCTTATATGTTCATAGGTCTCTGGATTTTTCAGTATAGCACTCACATGCACGCCTGCCTTATGGGCAAAGGCACTATCGCCCACAAAGGGCTGCCTCTTGAAGTGCCTGAGATTCGCCAGCTCATTCACAAATCTTGATACCTCACGAAGTCTTTTAAGATTCTCATCAGATATACATCTGAAACCAAGCTTTAACTGGAGGTTAGGGATGATGGAGCAGAGATTGGCGTTTCCGCATCTCTCACCAAGTCCGTTTATCGTCCCCTGAACCTGGACAGCACCCTCCTGCACGGCCACAATAGAATTTGAGACAGCACAATCTGAATCATTATGGGCATGGATTCCCAGAGGCACCTTTATCCTTGATCTCACAACCCGCATCGCCTCTATTATCTGCATGGGGAGGCTACCTCCATTTGTATCACATAGAATAATCCTGTCGGCACCAGCCTCCTCTGCCTCTTTAAGGCATTTAAGGGCATATTCAGGATTCTTTCTGTATCCGTCAAAGAAGTGTTCTGCGTCAAAAAAGACAAGAGGTATCTTCTTTTTTAGATATATTATAGAGTCACGGATCAATCTTAGATTCTCATCAAGACTGCATCTCAATGCCTCCTTCACATGAAAATCCCAGGTCTTTCCAAAGATGGTAACCACCTCTGTCTCTGCATTAAGGAGGTCTTTTATGAGCGGATCCTCTGATGGCTTATATCTTGGTCTGCAGGTACTTCCAAAGGCAACCAGCCTTGCATTCTTCAATCTCAAGTTTTTTGCCTTCTTAAAAAATTCTGTATCCTTCTTATTTGAACCAGGCCATCCACCCTCAATATAAGGGATTCCAAACTCATCCAGTTTTTCTGTAATCCTCAGCTTGTCTTCTATGGAGAAGGAGACATCCTCTGCCTGAGAACCATCTCTCAGGGTGGTATCATATATCTCAATACTTTTCATATCCTTATGATCCCCTTGAGAGTTCGAAGGCATCGTGGAGGACCCTTACAGCAAGCTCTGTATATTTGGAATCAATGAGACAGGATATCTTTATCTCAGAGGTGCTTATAGCCATTATATTTATACCGTGTTCTGCAAGTGTCTCAAACATCTTTGCAGCAATACCAGAATGGGTTCTCATACCCACTCCAACAATAGAGACCTTTGCAATATCCTCCCTCAGGTCAACTCCTCCAGCACCAAGTTCTTTTGCGATGGTCTCAGTTATGGAGAGGGCCTTCTTTGCGTCACCCTTAGGGACAGTAAAGGATATGTCCGTGTATCTGCCATCACTGGATACATTCTGGAGAATCATGTCCACAACTATATTAGCATCAGCAATGGCCTTAAAAAGCCTGGCAGCTATACCTGGTCTATCAGGCACAGCCTTTACAGTAATCTTTGACTGATTCTTATCATGGGCAACACCTGAAACAAGCACCTTTTCCATCTCTTTATCCTCCTTCGTTACAAGTGTTCCAGGATTATCATTGAAACTTGACCTTACAACCACCGGAACATTGTATTTCATAGCAAATTCTACTGATCTTGCTTGAAGGACCTTTGCTCCAAGACTTGCCAGCTCAAGCATCTCTTCATAGGAGATCCTCTCAAGCTTTCTTGCCTCAGGAACTATATTGGGATCTGCTGTATATACACCATCCACATCTGTATATATCTCGCATAGGTCAGCATTAAGGGCAGAAGCAATTGCCACTGCTGTGAGGTCAGACCCACCTCTTCCAAGGGTTGTAACCTCATCTCCCTCAGTTATGCCCTGAAATCCAGCAACCACAACAATATATCCCTCCTCAAGGGCCTTCCTTGCCCTGTGGGCCTCTATCCTCTCAATCCTTGCCTTAGTATGAACTGGCTCTGTAATAATCCCCATCTGTCTGCCTGTAAGGGCAATAGCCTTATGTCCCAGGGCCTGGATGGCCATGGCAGTCAAGGCAGTAGTAATCCTTTCTCCAGAGGAAAGTAGGAGGTCCATCTCCCTTTCGCTGGGGGTATCAGAGACCTCATAGGCAAGCCTTATGAGTTTATCTGTCTCTCCAGCCATGGCAGAAACCACCACAACCACCCTGTGGCCTTCCTCAGCTGTCTTCACCACCCTCTTTGCTACAGCCTTTATCCTCTCGATATTAGCTACAGAGGTTCCACCAAACTTCTGGACAATCAGCATTATCCTTTTCCTCCTCTATCAGAGAGTCCTTTTAAATATGGCAATATAGGGCAGATTCCTGTATCTGTCGTCATAATCAAGACCGTATCCCACCACATACTCATTGGGTATCACGAATCCCCTGTAATCAATGGGGACATCAACAACCCTGCGTTCCTTTTTGTCAAGGAAGGCACAGATCCTCAGGCTTTCAGGAGACCTCTGCAACAACCTTTCCCTTATATAATTCAGGGTGATTCCCGTATCCACAATATCCTCTATCAGAAGGACATGCCTTCTTTCAATCGGTTCTCGAATATCATAATATATTTTAACCTCTCCAGTTGTCTGGGTCTTTACATAGCTTGAGGCTATAATGAAATCCACGGTAAGGGGGACCCTTATCTGCCTTACAAGATCAGAAAAGAACATGAATGCTCCCTTTAGTATTCCCACTGCCAGGAGTTCCTTTCCCTCGTAATCCCTTGAGATCTGATCTGCTAAGGCCTTAACCCGTTCCTGGATCTGTTCTACTGTAAAAAGGGGTTTTCCTACAACCATCCTTACATCCTTTCCGGTGCTGTTACACCCAGGATATTAAGTCCTTCCTTAAGGATTATACCTGTTACCCTCGCAAGACAAAGCCTTGCACGGCTGAGCTCACGGTCTTCAGTGATAAATCTATATCTATTGTAATAAGAATGAAAAAGACCTGCAAGCTCCTGAAGATAAAATGTTATCCTGTGGGGCTCAAGACTCCTTAGTGCTCCTTCAAATACAAGAGGATAATGAATAAGTTTCCTCATGAGAAGTCTCTCCATCTCTTCCCTGAGAAGGTCAAGCACTCTACTGTCAAGACCCTCTGTCTCGATCCCCATCTCCCTTGCATGTCTGAAGAGACTCTCAATCCTTGCATGGGCATACTGAACATAATATACCGGATTTTCCGGGGATTGCATCTTTGCCACCTCTATATCAAAGTCAAGGTGGCTGTCAGGCCTTCTTGTAAGGAATATAAATTTTGTGCTATCAACACCCACCTCATCCATTATCTCTTTAAGTGTTACGAATTCACCTGCCCTCTTGGACATCTGCACCGGCCTTCCACCTCTCAAAAGGTTAACCATCTGAACAAGATAGACCTTCAATCTCTCCTCAGAATGATCGAGGGCCTTAAGCACTGCCTTCAATCTCGGTATGTATCCGTGATGATCGGCTCCCCAGATATTTATAAGAAGGTCATAACCCCTGTCAATCTTCTTTTTATGATAGGCGATATCAGAGGTAAAATAGGTATATTCACCATCGCCCTTCCTCAGAACCCTGTCCTTGTCGTCACCGAATCTTGACGAAGAAAACCAGAGGGCCCCATCCTTTTCATAGAGAAGCCCTTTTGATCTGAGGATCTCAAGACTCTTCTGAACCTCACCACTTGAATAGAGTTCCCTTTCACTCTGATAAACATCAAAAAATACACCAAACTCTGCTAAATCCTGCCTGATCCTTTGCATCATCATCTGGACAGAGGTCTCTATAAAAAACTCAGCTACCTCCTCAAAACGGGAATCCCTGAATCGTGAACCATGGGAATTATGTATCTCTGAGGCTATCTCCTTTACATAATCTCCTCTATAACCCTCCTCGGGGAAGGGATAGTCAAGACCGAGGATCTCCTTGTATCTTGCAAAGACGCTCTCTCCAAGAAGTCTTACCTGCCTTCCTGCATCGTTTATATAGTATTCTGCAGTTACAGAATGCCCTGCCCTTCTTAAGAGATTAACTATCGCCATTCCTGTGGCAGCTCCCCTTGCATGACCGAGATGAAGAGGACCTGTGGGATTGGCACTCACGAATTCCACATTTATCCTCTTGGAAGGGGAAACCTTTCTGAGGATTGCCTCCTCTCTTCCATTATAGACATCCCTCACCCATGTAGCGAGATAAGATTGGGATAACCTGAGATTTATAAATCCAGGACCGGCAATCTCAACGGATTGAAAAAATCCCGAATCCTTTACCCTCTCTACTATTGCACCGGCTATCTCCTTAGGGGGTCTTCTCAAGGTCCTTGCAAGGGACATAGCTACAGGGGTGGCAATGTCACCCAGTCTCTCATCGGGTGGAACCTCTATCTCCACTGAAATCCCTGGAGCTATCTCATGAACTGCCTTTTCTAATTCCTCTATTGCCTCTATCATCACCTTCACCTGTGAGGCTTCCTGATCTTATCTCGATAATCCTGTTTTTTTCGTCAAGTATTACTATTGTAGGACTGAAGGTCTTTAATTGCTTTTCATCAAGGTAGCCGTAGCTGAAGATAATAATCCTGTCTCCCTTCACACCCTTTCTTGCTGTTGGTCCGTTAAGGGCAATTATGCCGGACCCCCTCTCACCTTCAATCACATAGGTCTCAAACCTCTCACCATTATTAAGATTGCTGATCATCACCTGTTCGTAGGGGAGAAGACCTGCCTTTTCCATTATCTCCTTGTCAATGGTTATACTCCCTTCATAAAAGAGATTACACTCTGTAACTGTTGCCATGTGGATCTTTGACCTCAGGACAGAGCGCAACATGGGATTATTCTATGATTCTCGGAACCCTGAAAAAGTTTTCAGACCTATCAGGTGCATTCCTGAGGGCCTCTTCAGGTTCTAAGGAGGGCATCACCTTGTCTTCTCTGAAGATATTTTTAACAGGAATGACATGTGAGGTAGGTTCTATGGTGTAGGTATCAAGTTCATTTAACTTTTCCATATAACTCAGAATGCTACTCAGTTGATGAGAGAATCGCTCCATCTCCTCCTCAGTAAGATGAAGCCTGGCAAGTCTTGCAATATGGCCTACCTCTTGAAGGGATATCTTCATCCGAGCCTCTCAAGATTTGCAAACTTCAAGGCAAGCCTCTTTATCCCTACAGAGGGGAAATTCACCATTATCTTTTTATCATCTCCCTCACCGTAACAATCCCTTACAACACCTATTCCCCACTTTGGGTGTCTGACCCTGCAACCTGCTGGATAGGGAACCTCTGCAACAACAACCTCCTTGGGCTTTTTACACTCCTCAGGAGACTCCTTCACCTTTTCAAGCCAGCAGCAGCAATCTCTCGGAATTTCCTTTATAAATCTTGAGGGCTCCTGAATCTGGAGCTTTGAGTAAAGTCTCCTCTGCTTAACAGAAGTAAGATAGAGAAGATCCTTTGCCCTGGTCATGCCAACATAAAAGAGCCTCCTTTCCTCTGAAAGGTCTTCTGAGGTCTCAGCAACCTTGAAATAAGGGAGGATGCCCTCTTCAAGCCCGGCAATGAAGACCACAGGGAATTCAAGACCCTTTGCAATATGGATAGTCATGAGGGATACAGAATTATTGTCCCCAGTATCATCGAGATTTGTAAAGAGAGAGACCCTGTCAAGAAATTCTCGTACAGTCTTGCCTTCTGCAGAGGAGAGGAGCTCTTCAATGCCCTCTATTCTCTCCTTCTCCAGGTCATTGGCATAACCAGTTTTATCAAGGATAAATCTGAGCATATCTACAGCACTTCCTTCTTTCAGGCTCGTAAGCTCCTCTATGAAATTCATAAATTCCGTTAATTTCTCCTTGATTGCGGAATTCAATGAGTTTTCCTTTATAATACTTTTTATTGCATCAAAGAGGCTCATCCCCTTCTTTCTGGACTCGTGATCTATCTTTGAAAGGGTTGCCTGGCCTATACCTCGCTGAGGAATATTTATAATCCTTCTCAGACTTACATTATCATGATTATTAAGGCTAAGCTTCATATAGGCTAAGAGGTCCTTTATCTCCTTTCTCTGATAGAAGCTTGTCCCTCCCACGACCCTGTAGGGTATACCTTCAGACCTTAATCCCTCCTCAAGTGGTCTAAGCAGGATGTTCAACCTATAAAGAATTGCAAAGTCCCTGAACTGGTATCTGCCTTTAAGATAAAGGTCCTTGATGGTCCTGGCAATATACCTTCCCTCATCCATCTCGTTACCGAGCAGTGTATAGAAGACCTTCTCGCCCTCACCCCTATCTGTCCAGAGGCCCTTCTGCTTCCTGTTGGGAGTCCTCGTAATTACTGCACCGGCGACATCAAGGATATTCTGTGTTGACCTATAGTTCCTTTCCAATTTTATTACCTTCAATTCCGGAAAATCCTCCTCAAACCTCATTATATTCTCTACATTTGCACCCCTGCACCTATATATACTCTGATCATCATCTCCCACAACACAGATATTTCTGTGTTCTCTTGCCAAGAGTTTTATAAGTTCATATTGTGCCCTGTTTGTATCCTGAAACTCATCAACAAGTATATAGGAGAAGGCCTCCTGATATCTCTTGAGTATTTTTGGGTCTTCCTTGAAGAGCCTTACGGTAAGACAGATGAGGTCATCAAAGTCAAGGGCGTTTGCCCTTTTTAACTCCTCCTGATATCTCCTGTATATCCTGGCAAGTTTTTCATCAAAACCATAGCCATCACCAGAGGAGAGAAACTCCTCAGGGGTTATAAGATGTGCCTTAAGATAACTGATCCTTGTAACCACACCCTTATAAAGGGCTTCATACATCTTAAATTCCTTCAATATCTGTCTTATGAGCAGCGACTGATCCTCCTCATCATAGATGCAGAAGTCCGGGCTGTAACCAAGGGCCTTTATCTCTTTCCTTAAAATCCGGATGCACTGGGAATGGAAGGTTCCTATCCACCATGAAGGGCTATCCATCTTAAGGATATCCCTTATTCTGAGTTTCATCTCATCAGCAGCCCTATTTGTAAAGGTAATCGCAAGGAGGGAATCGGGGGAGAATCTTTTATTCTTTACAAGATAGATATATTTATATGTTATAACCCTTGTCTTACCACTACCAGCACCTGCCAGGACAAGTAAAGGTCCTCTACAACATAAAAGGGCCTCCTGTTGCTGGGGATTTAACTCTTCCCAAAAGGAGAACGACCTGGACATATCTCAATTTTAACAAAAATTTAACCCCTTAGGCAAGATCTTTTTAAAGTATGATATAATCTTTTATGGCGATTCTTCAGATCAGAAAGTTTCCTGATGATGTCCTCAGAAGAAAGGCAGTGCCTGTGGAGGAGATTAACGGCCAGCTTCAGAAACTTATTAATGATATGGCTGAGACCATGTATGCTGCACCAGGTATAGGCCTTGCTGCTCCACAGGTAGGTGTCTCAAAAAGACTCATAATCCTTGACATATCTCACAAGGATGGCAAATACAACCTTATCACCATAATAAATCCAGAGATTCTCCTCTTCGAGGATCTAATAGATTCAGAGGAGGGATGCCTCAGCCTTCCTGGTCATGTGGTCAATATAAAGAGACATAAAAGGGTTGTTGTAAGGGGATTTGACAGAGAGGGTAAACCAATTGAGATAGACGCTGATGGACTCCTGGCAAGGGTACTACAGCACGAGATAGACCACTTAGATGGGATCCTTTTGCTCGACAGACTTGGCCCTTTCAGAAGAGAGATACTTAAGAAGCGAATCCTTAAAGAGAGAAGGTTTGAGACCCGATAAGGATGGGGCTTATCTTTTTTGGCACACCTGAGTTTGCTGTTCCTTCCTTACAGATCCTTATCGATTCCGGTGAGGAGATCTCCTTGGTCGTCACCCAGACGGATAAATTTAGAAGGGACGGAACCACCCTACCAATACCTGTTAAAGAGTTAGCCCTGAAGCACGGCCTGAAGGTTTTACAGCCCTTAAAAATAAGGGAGGGTGAATTTATAAAGGAACTGGAGAGATACGAACCTGAATTCATCATCGTTGTTGCCTATGGAAGGATTCTGCCCCCTGAAATACTGCGAATCCCCAGAAGATTCTGCATAAACCTCCATGCCTCCCTTCTTCCTAAATACAGAGGGGCTGCACCGATTCAGTGGGCAATAATAAAGGGCGAAAAAAAGACAGGGATCACAACAATGGTAATGGATGAGGGACTTGACACAGGAGATATCCTCCTCCAAGAGGAGATTGAGATAGATAACGATGAGAATGCCCTCACCCTCTCAAAGAGACTATCTATCTCAGGTGCATCCCTTTTGCTGAAGACCCTTTCAGGAATAAGGAAGGGCGAGATAAAGCCGAGGCCCCAGATGGGCGAACCTTCCTATGCACCTCCCCTAAAAAAGGAGGATGGTCTTATAAACTGGCAGAGGCCTGCAAGGGAGATATTTAACCTTATCAGAGGAACAATACCATGGCCATCTGCCTATACATTTCTTAATGGTGAAAGGATTATAATAACAAAGGCATCGGTTATAGAAGGAAGGGGAACCCCAGGGATGATAGAAAAGGCCGACGAAGAATTAATTATTGGAACAGGGGAAGGACTCCTGAAGATACTGGAACTGAAGCCAGAAGGTAAAAGGGCAATGGATGGAGCCTCCTTTCTTAGAGGAAGGAGGTTGAAGAAGGGTCTCTTCCTTGGTACATAGTTACAGATTCATGAGAGGAATTCTTCTCAAGATCCTCTACCCCTTTTTTATGTTTGTAGGCCTATTTCTTAAATCAAAAAAAGAGCTTCTCCAGTCCTTTATCATAAAACTCAACAATAAACTTGTAATAGCAGAAAGACCAATAGCCAAGAGGATACTCCTTCTTCTACCCCATTGCCTTCAGGTAAATGAGTGCAGTATAAGATTGACCCATAACATACTGCTATGCAAAAGATGTGGCAGGTGCGAGATAAAGGACCTGATAGAGATTGGAGACAAATACGGGATATCCCTATTCGTAGCCACTGGGGGGACCCTTGCAAGGAGGATAGTGAAGGAGGTAATGCCTGAGGCAATAGTGGCTGTAGCCTGCGAAAGGGACCTCTCCAGTGGGATAGCGGATACCTATCCGATTCCTGTTATCGGGATACCCAATGAAAGACCCTTTGGACCATGTCTCAACACAAGGGTTGACTTGAGACTTGTAAAAGAGGCTATTGAACTTTTATCATATAAGGCAGCTTAAAAAGTATACCATTTAGTGGCGAAGTAACAGTGTTAGTGGCGAGGTAACAATGGCATTCCTTCTGAAAGATTCAAAGAACAGGATTATCAGAATAGCACCTTCTCTGCTGAGTGCAAACTTTTTGAGGCTTGAAGAGGAGCTCAAAAAGACAGAGGAGGCAGGTGCAGACATGCTCCATATTGATATAATGGACGGCCACTTTGTTCCAAACATTACCATAGGGCCCTTTGTGGTGGAATTCATAAGAAGGGCTACAAGACTCCCCCTCGATGTCCACCTCATGATAGAGGAGCCTGACAGGTATATAAAAGACTTTGTCTCAGCAGGTGCAGATTATCTTACTGTCCATTATGAGGCACTCAGGCATCTGCACAGGACAATTCATTGGATAAGGGAAAATGGAGCAAAACCAGGAGTCTCACTGAATCCTGCTACACCTGTCTGGAGTCTTGAGCATATCCTTGAGGATGTGGATATGGTACTTATCATGTCTGTTAATCCTGGGTTCGGTGGTCAGGGCTTTATACCTGCCTCTCTTGATAAGATAAGGCTCTTAAGGGAGATGATTCAGGATAAAGGTCTAAATACCCTTATAGAAGTGGATGGAGGTATTAAGACGAATAATGCAAGGGAGGTTGCTACTGCTGGTGCTGATATACTTGTTATGGGTTCTGGTTTTTACAATGCAAAGGACTACAGGGCACTGATGGAGGAGTTGAAAGAGGCCCTTGAAGGCTGAGATCCTTTTTAAAAAGGCTGAGGCCCTCCGATCAGGGGCACGATACAGAAAGGCCCTTCAATATTATAAAAAGGCCCTGGAAGATTACAGAAGAGATAAAGACAAAAATGGTATCCTCGCCACCTTTCTCGGACTGGGTGATACCGAAAGGATGCTCGGGAATTTCAGAAGGGCCATCGGATATTATAATTCTGCACTCTCACTGGCAGAGGAATTGGATGATCCTGAGGCATCTGCTGATGCAATAATGGGCAGGGGGCTCTCAATGAGGGCATTAGGTCACTGGCGAGAGGCAATAAAGGACTTCAAGAAGGCAAGGAGGATATATATAAAACTTGATGACAGAGAAGGTATAGCCTTTTCCCTGTGGGCAGAAGGTGTTGCCCTGAGGATAAAGGGTGACCTTGATAGGGCATTAAAAACACTCCAGAGGGCTTTAAGATACTTTAAAAAGGAGAGAGAGGCGATGGCATACTGTCTCAACAGTCTCGGGGGGACCTCCAGGGTGAAGGGTCTTTATAAACAGTCCCTGAAGTACTATGAAGAGGCGAACAGGATCTTTACAGAGATAAGGGATAGATTCGGTCTCGCCTATTCTCATTGTGGAATAGGTAATGCCCTGAGGATGATGGAGGACCACAGGGATGCAGTGATACACCTTAAAAAGGCATTAAGGTTATACAGAAATATTGGGGATAAGGTGAGCTCTGCCTATACCCTCTGGAGCCTTGGGATGGTATATCTTACCAGAAAAGATCTCCTTCGAGCAGAAAGGTTTTTTAAGGATGCCATGAGATACTTTAGATCTACAGATGATAAACGGGGTATTGTCTATGGGCTCCTTGGTCTCTGCCAGGTCCACATCCTGAAAGGTTCGATCTCAAAGGCAATAAAAGAGATGAAAAAGGCTATGGAGATATGTTCCACCTTACAACTCAAGCTTGAAAGGAGATATCTATTCTTAATACTCCAATCCTTTTTAGAACCAGGTTATTACAGGATCATCAATATCCCTTAAGGGCAGAGCATGTTGACAATTCCAAATATAATCACACTGTTAAGGATATTCCTTATCCCACTCTTTGCCACTACGCTGATCTACAGGAGATTTGAGTGGGCCCTCTACATCTTTCTGCTCGCCTCTACAACTGATGCCCTTGATGGTCTTATTGCAAGATTAAAAAAACAGAAGACAGACCTGGGGGCCTTTCTTGATCCCCTTGCTGATAAACTCCTTCTCCTTACTGCCTTTATCTCCCTGACAATCCTTGAAAGGCTTCCAAAATGGCTCACGATCATCGTGATAAGCAGGGATATCATTGTGATCCTCGGCTGGATATCCCTTTATATCCATACTGGGTCAAGAAAGGTGAGGCCATCTATTTTAGGAAAGTTATCAAATATCTTCCAGATGCTCACCATAGGGGTGGTCCTCCTCTCTTTAAATCTCTCAATACCCTCCGAGATACTTACAGGCCTTTATATCTTAACCTCATTCCTTGTAATAGTATCCTGCGTGCATTATGTTGTAAGAGAGATAAAGGCGCTATGAGGGAAGAGGTGATAATAGAGGAGATAAAGGAGAAGAGCCCGGCTCAGAAGGCTGGGCTTAAGAAGGGTGATCGCATCCTATCCATCAATGGTTCAAGGATAAGGGATTTCATTGATCTACTCTATTACGGAAGTGATTCGGAACTGAAGATAAAGGTTAAAAGGAACAACATAATGGAATTTACTATCCAGAGATCCGAAGGAGAGGAGCTTGGGATAAAGGTAAATGCACCTTCCATAAGGCGTTGCAGAAACAGATGCATCTTCTGCTTTGTAAATCAACTTCCCAAAGGTTTGAGAAAAGGCCTTTATATAAAGGACGATGATTACAGGCTATCCTTCCTCTATGGAAACTTTATAACCCTGACAAATCTGAGGGATGAAGACAGAATAAGGATAAAAGAACAGTGCCTGAGCCCCCTTTACATCTCAGTCCATCACACAGATAGAAGGAAGAGGAACCTCATGCTCGGCAATCCCGAGGCACCGGATATCCTGAAAGAGCTTAAGGAACTTGCCAAGGCAGGGATAAAGATGCACTGTCAGATAGTGCTCTGCCCCGGTTATAATGATGGGGAAGATCTAAAGAAGACCATAAGGGACCTTGCAAGGCTTTATCCCTATGTGCAGTCCATTGCTGTTGTTCCTGTAGGTCTTACAAAGTACAGTCCGCCTCAAATCAGACCTGTTATGAAAGAGGATGCCCTCAAAGCCCTCCGTATAATTGAAACCCTGGACAGGGCCTTTAAAAAAAGATATGGGAGACATCTGGTTCATGGAGCCGATGAACTTTACATAAAGGCAGGACTTCCCCTGCCCCCGATAAAGAGGTATGAGGGCCTTCCTCAGCTTGAAAATGGAGTTGGCCTTGTGTCCCTCTTTATGCATAGATTAAGGAGGTTAAAAATCCCTGAGATCAATTCGAAGAAGAAGGTCTTTACCTTTACGGGAGAATCCTTTTACCCCTTTCTTAAAACAGCAATTGAAGAGATAAAGAAGAAGGCAAAAACGGACATTGAAGTTGTAATGATAAAAAACAGGTTCTTTGGCGAAACAGTCACGGTAACAGGTCTTATAACTGGACGGGACATAATAGAAGGGCTGGCAGAGAAGGTGAGCAAAGGAGATTATCTCTTTGTGCCAGATGTGACAACAAGAGATGGGGGAGACGAGTTTCTTGATGGCCTTAAGATGGAGGATATTAAAAAGGCCCTCTCGGTAGAGGTATTAAAAATAGAATCATCGCCAGAGGGATTAATAAAAGGACTGGAGGTTATAAGATGATTATAACAGGCAGGACAAAGGTGACAGGTCTTATCGGATTTCCTGTAGAACACAGTCTCTCACCAATAATGCATAACAGGGCCTTTGAAGAACTCCGCCTCAATTACTGCTATGTCACCTTCCCAGTTGAACCCTCAAGGCTTAAAGATGCCATAAATGGTGTGAGGGCCCTTAATATCTCAGGTGTAAATGTCACGGTTCCACACAAAGAGGCAGTAATACAGTTTCTTGACAGCATTGATAGTGAGGCAGAAGAGATAGGGGCAGTGAATACCATAGTAAACAGGAATGGCCATCTCAGAGGTTACAACACCGATGGAAGGGGATTTATGGCCTCATTGAATGAAAATTCTATTGATGTGAGCAATAAAAGGATCTTTCTTGTTGGTGCTGGAGGGGCATCAAAGGCTGTGGCCTATTATCTTGTAAAAGAGGCAAAGGTGCTCTATGTTTATGATATAGACAGGGGAAAGGCTCAAACACTGGCAGGTTCACTTAAAGGTAATGTAAGGGTGGTAGAGGGTCTTGAGTTAGTAAAGGACTCAGAAGTAATTATAAATGCCACACCCTTAGGCCTTAAGGAAGGTGATCCTTCTCCTGTAAATCCAGAATTCCTTGCAAGGGGGCAGATTGTCTATGATCTTATATACAAAAGAACAGAGTTTCTTAAAGAGGCTGAGTCGAGGGGCTGTATAACAATGGATGGCCTCGGTATGCTCCTGTGGCAGGGTGTATTTGCCTTTGAACTCTGGACAGGCATGAAACCCCCTGTAGAGATAATGAGGAAGGCACTCCTTGAGGCAAGGGGATAGAAGGGGATTTTTAATGCTATAATAAAAATGTGAAGAGACTGATCATCCTTTCAATATTTGCAACAATTACAGCTACAGGGATCATCCTTACAGGAAGGGGAAATCCTCTCAAAGGAGAGTCCCTAATTCCTCAACAGGAATTAAGGGATATAAAGATGAAGATCAGTTATGAAGGTGGAGACCTCTGGAGACTTGAGGCATCAAGGATACTGATTGATAACAATAATATAGCCACTATCTTTAATCCAGATCTTATCTCTGAATCCAGGAAGCTCTCTCTTAAGGCCCAGCGGGGTATCTATGAGATAGATACAGGGAGGGCAGAGATAAAAGATGATGTGGTGATCAAACTTCCCGATGGTTCAATAGCAAGGCTGAACTCTCTGACCATAGAGAACGGAAACTTAAGAAGTAATGATCCAGTGAGGGTTGTAAAACAGAATATTACAATAACAGGAAAGGGCGTTGAGGCAGACAGAAGTGGCAATCTGAAGATCCTGAAGGATGTAAAGGTAGAAATAAGATGAGATGGATGTATATAGTACTCATCGTGCTTTTGCTCTCCTACACCCTCATCTCTCCCTTAGTGGGAGGGCAATTGATTGGAGCTGAGCCAGCCAAAAAGGGTCCTACTATTATTACATCCGATAGCCTCATAATCTATAAAAAGGAGAACAAGGCCCTTTTCAAGGGATCTGTTGTGGCGAGAAAGGATGAGATCACTATATCTGCTGACAGTATGCTTGTCTATTATGATGAGACAGGTTCGAGGATAAAAAGGATCGAGGCAGAGGGCAATGTAAAGGTGGTGAAGGATTCAAAGACTATAATTTCAGAAAGGGCTGTCTATCTTGGGGATGAGGATAGTATAACTTTTACAGGTGACCCCATTGCAATGGATGGCAGAAATATGGTAAAAGGTGATAAGATAATATATTACATCTCAGAAGACCGCTCGGTCATTACACAGAGTAAGGTATTTCTAAAGGAAGAATCTACACTTAGTGGCCAAACAAGAGAAGATGCTGGAAGCAAAAAGTCTTATTAAGAGATATGGCTCCAAGACTGTTGTGAATAATGTAAACCTCTGTGTAAAGAGGGGTGAGATCGTCGGTCTTCTTGGCCCAAATGGTGCTGGGAAGACAACCACCTTCTACATCCTCGTGGGTTTTATAAAACAGGATGGAGGTTCTGTATTTCTTGATGGAGAGGATATATCCTCTTCTCCCATGTATATGAGGGCAAGAAGAGGAATAGGTTATCTACCTCAAGAGCCATCTATCTTCAGAAAGCTTACCGTTAGAGAAAACATCCAGGCTGTCTTAGAATTCTCCGATCTCACAAGAGAGGAGATTGATAGAAGAGTAAAGGAGATCCTGGATGAATTCAGATTGAGAGATTTCGCTGATAGACCTGGATACAGACTCTCTGGGGGCGAGAGAAGAAGGACGGAGATTGCAAGGATGCTTAGCCTTTCACCCTCTTATGTCCTCTTTGATGAGCCCTTTGCAGGGATTGATCCCATAACCATCATAGAACTCAAGAAGATGATAAACTATATCAGGAACAGAAATGTGGGTGTTCTTATCACTGACCATAATGTAAGGGATACGCTATCCATCACCGATAGGGCCTATATCATAAGTAACGGCTCTATACTTGCTGAGGGAACTCCCGAAGAGCTTGTACAAAACGAATTAGTGAAAAAGACCTATCTCGGAGAGGAGTTCAGTATATAATGCCGATAGAAAGCAGACTGGACATAAAACTCACCCAGAAACTTATACTCACACCCCAGTTACAGCAGGCCATAAGACTCCTGCAGATGCAGAAGCTCGAGCTTGTAGAAACACTCAATCAGGAACTTGTGGAAAATCCTTTTCTTGAAGAGATAAATGAGTTCCCAGAAGATCTCCAGGCACCAGAAGATATACAGACCGAGGTTATTCCAGAGACCACAGAGGATATAGAGAAACCCCTTGAGAGACTCCTGGACTTCAGGGTTGATGAATATTTTGAGGAGCGGGCAAGTGATGGAAGGGATCTCGGTTACTTCAACCCTGGAATAGTAGAGAGACCATCCTTTGAAAGGTTTGTAAGTAAAAAACCTGACCTCTCGGAACACCTCCTCTGGCAATTAAGACTCTCCCACATACCAGAGGAGATCAGGATGGCAGGAGAGGTAATCATTGGGAATTTAGACGAAAATGGATATCTGAGAGCAACCCTACGGGAATTAAGTGAAAGCTCCGGCCTTCCAGAAGAGATCATAGAGAAGGCCCTGGAGGTAATCCAGACCTTTGATCCACCCGGGGTCGGGGCAAGGGATCTGAAAGAATCTCTCCTCATTCAGGCAAGATACCTTGAACTCCGCCACACCCTTGTGGAAAGGATCATAATGAATAATCTTGAGGATATCGAAAAGAAGAGGTATGAGCATATTGCAAGACAATATAACACCTCCATTGAGGAGGTTATTCAGGCTATAAAGATAATTCAGGGATTTGATCCAAAGCCAGGAAGGAACTATTCAAGTTCAGAACCAGTTTATGTAGAGCCTGATGTGTTTGTGATCAGGGACAATGAAGAATATAGAATCATCTTAAATGATGAAGGGATACCAAGATTCAGACTGAATGAAAGGTACAGACAGCTCCTGATAAACAAGAATCTCCTTTCAAAAGAAGAGAGGCAATTCCTGGAAGATAAGTTGCGTTCTGCCCTCTCTCTTATAAAAAGCCTTAACCAGAGAAACCGAACGATATACAGGGTAACAGAAAGTATTCTTAAAGCACAGAGAGAATTCTTTGATCATGGCATTGATCATCTCAAGCCCCTCACCCTGAGAGAGATTGCAATGGAATTAAATATGCATGAAAGCACGATCAGCAGGGTAACATCAAATAAATATCTTGCCTGTTCTCACGGAATATTTCCCTTCAAATTCTTCTTCAGCAGTGCTCTAAAAGGAAACTCCGGAGAGGTCTCTTCCACGAAGGTTAAAGAGATGATAAAGAAGATAATCTCCGAAGAGGACCCCTCAAGACCATTGAGTGACCAGCAGATCGTGGAGATACTGAAAAAGGCAAATATTCATATTGCAAGGAGGACCGTATCTAAATACAGGGCTGAATTAAAGATTCTATCACAGAATCAGAGAAAAATACTGGAAAAAAAGGAGGAGCTATGAACATCATCGTCACAGGAAGAAACCTTGAAATCACGCCAGCCTTGAGAGAATATGCAGAGAAGAAGATCTCAAAATTTGATCGGTATCTCTCCAATATTACCGAGGCGGTGGTCACCCTCAGTATCCAGAAATACCAGCATAAGGCTGAAGTCCTTCTCAAGGTAGATGGCTATTTGATTCAAGCAGAAGGTGTAACAGGGGAGATATATTCATCTATTGATGAGGTGGTCGAAAAACTTGAAAAACAGATAAAGAAGTACAAAGAAAAGATTAATTCCAGGAGAAAGGGAGAAAACAAGGTTCCCACACCTGAAAAGACAGCCTCAGAAAAGGAACCAAAAATAATCAAGGTAAAGAGATTTGAGATGAAGCCCATGAGTCCTGAGGAGGCTGCCATGCAGATGGAGCTCCTTGATAAGGACTTCTTTGTATTTGAAAACGATAGAACAGGCCAGCTAAATGTTATATATAAACGGACGGATGGAAACTACGGCCTGATAGAGCCTGTAAAATAATCCTACCTCAGTCCAAGAACATCCTGCATGTCATAAAGCCCGGGCCCTCTGGTAACAACCCAGAGGGCTGCACGAAGGGCTCCTTTTGCAAAGGTATCCCTGCTTGATGCCCTGTGGGTAATCTCTATCCTTTCACCTATACCACCAAAGATCACAGTATGTTCTCCAACGATATCTCCTGCCCTTATTGTCTGTATTCCTATCTCCTTTTTGGTCCTCTCACCTATCAAACCCCTTCTGGCATAAACAGCCACCTCATCAAGATCCCGGTTGAGTGCCTCAGCTATAACCTGTGCCATCTTCATAGCAGTTCCACTGGGGGCATCCTTTTTTAATCTATGGTGGGCCTCGATTATCTCCACATCATATCCATCACCCAGTACCTTTGCAACATCCTGAAGAATCTTCAAAAGGAGATTCACTCCCACACTCATATTAGGTGCCATTACACAGGGGATCTTTACGGCATACTCCTTCAGTTCCTGAAGCTCCTCCTTGGAAAACCCTGTAGTCCCTATTACCATTGCCTTCTTCAACTCAGCAGCCTTTTTAATATGTTCAAGGGTTACCTGAGGAGAGGTAAACTCCACAATCACCTCTGCATCCCTGAAGGCCTTCTCAGGATCATCGGTGAGTAAAACACCCGTCTCCCTGATACCAAGCAGCAATCCTATATCCTTTCCAACAGATTCATGTCCCTTTCTTTCAAGGGCACCCACAAGATGAAGGGTTGGCTCCTCAAGACCAAGGCTTATTATCCTGCTGCCCATTCTTCCAAGGGCTCCTGAGACTGCAAATGAGACCATATTCTTCCTCCTTATTATTTTTATTTCTACGAGGCTTTATTATCCCCCTCCACTTCCTTAGTCACAACCCTTTCTTCTGATCTCCCTGGTATCCTGTACTCCTCAGCAGCCCACCTGCCAAGATCGATGAGCTTGCACCTCTCAGAACAGAAGGGTCTCCAGGGATTCTCAGCCCAGGTGGTTACCGCCTTACATGTGGGACATAGAATCTTCATAAAGAATTTTACCATGGAAGGCAGATTTATAGCCAGATTTATGTTAAAATATTCTTCATGATACTCGGAGTAAATGTGGATCATGTAGCCACGATAAGACAGGCAAGGCGTGCTAAAGAGCCAGATCCTGTTATGGCTGCCACCCTTGCCATCCTTGGTGGTGCTGATGGCATAACAGTGCATCTCAGAGAAGACAGGCGTCATATCCAGGACAGAGACCTGAGACTCTTAAGGGAGATAGTTCAGGTAGAACTTAATCTCGAGATGGCTGCTACTGAAGAGATGCTGAATATCGCCTTAAATATAAGGCCTGACCTTGTAACCATAGTGCCAGAAAGGAGAGAGGAACTCACCACAGAGGGAGGTCTGAATGTCTCACAGGAGAGGGAGAGATTAAAGGAGTTTCTCAAAAGGCTTAATGATCATGGAATACCTGTAAGCTTCTTCATCAATCCCTCTCCGGAGGATGTGGATATCTCGAGGGAGATAGGGGTCCAGATGGTTGAGATCCATACAGGGATATATGCTGACTCTAAAGGAGTCGCCCAGAAAGAGGAACTTACAAAGATAGTTCAGGCAGTTCATAGGGCAAGATCAATAGGTCTTGAGGTGAATGCAGGCCATGGTCTGAATTATCATAATGTAAAGGCGATAGCAAGGATTGAAGGCCTGAGAGGGCTTTATATAGGTCACAGCATAGTGGCAAGGGCTGTGCTTGTAGGTATGAAAGAGGCAGTCAGGGAGATGAAGGCCCTCATCCAAGAAAGATAATCAAAAAGTGATAAAGGGAATTGGAGTTGATATTGTAAAGATCCAGAGGATAAAAGAGGCAGTTGAAAAGTGGGGGGAGAGGTTTCTTCATCGGATTTATTCTGGAAGGGAACTGGATTACTGTCTTCAGAAACATAATCCCTATGAATCGCTGGCCGTGAGATTTGCAGCAAAGGAGGCATTCCTAAAGGCATCAGGAAGGCAATTTAATTTTAAAGACATCGAGATATTGAATGATTCAGCGGGAAGGCCTTACATCAATATTCCTCTAAGCTGTTGCCTCCCCACCAATAAAGACCCCGGAGGAAGAGACCAACTGTTACAGGTCCTTCATTTGAGCCTGAGCCATGATTCAGATTATGCTATTGCCATGGTTATCATTGAGGAGAATCCATGAAGGTAGTCACAGGCTCTGAGATGGCTGAGATAGACAGAAAGGCGATCGAAGAATACGGGATACCCTCCCTAAGGCTCATGGAGAATGCTGGCAGGGCAGTTGCAGAGGTTATCAGGAGGTCTTATAAAAAGAAAAAGATAATAGTTATTGCCGGGCCTGGCAATAATGGTGGAGATGGCCTTGTTACTGCAAGACACCTCAAGAAAAGGGGCTATAGCGTAAAGGTGTATATCACCTCATCAGAAGATAAACTGAGTAATGACTGCAGAATCCAGCTTGAGAGGGTTAAAAAACTCAAGATACCCATTCAATTCAGCACCGAGATAAAAGGAGATGATCTGAAGGACTCCCTTGTGGTAGATGCCCTTTTTGGCACAGGTCTTAAACGGGAGATAAAAGGAGATATCTGCCAGTTAATTGAAAAGATCAATGAATCCATGAGGCCTGTCGTCTCTGTGGATATACCATCTGGTATCTCCTCTGATGACGGCTCTATTATGGGTAAGGCAATCAGGGCTCACACCACTGTCACCTTTGGCCTTCCAAAGAGAGGCCATCTCCTTTATCCAGGCAGAGAATTCACGGGCAATCTTCACATAGAAGATATTGGCTTTCCGGAGGAGCTTCTCAAATCAGAGGATCTGAAGGTGGAGGTCCTGGAAAAGGGATATATATCAGGGCTCCTTCCTGAAAGAAAGAGGTATTCCCACAAGGGCAGTTATGGACATGTCCTTGTTATAGGTGGCTCAAAGGGAAAGACGGGGGCTGTGCTTATGACAGCAAGGGCCTGCTTGAGGTCTGGGGCAGGCCTTGTAACGATAGGTGTGCCAGAGGGCCTCATTCCATCAATCCAGTGCTCTGTTATCGATGAGATGTGTCTTCCTCTTCCAGACAGGGGTGATGGCACGATTAAGGAAGATGCCCTTGAGGATGTCATCAGGTTCACAGAGAAAAGGATAACGACCCTTGCCATTGGCCCTGGTCTTGGAGTCACAGAGGATACGAAGAGATTTATAAAAAGATTAATCAAGTCCCTGAATATACCCTTTGTCCTTGATGCCGATGGAATCAATTGCCTTCAAGGAGATATGGAATCCTTGAAAGAGATAAGAGTGGATGCTGTCCTCACACCCCATCCAGGTGAGATGGCAAGACTTACTGGCATGGCAAAGGATATAATAGAAAAAAGAAGGATAGACCTTCCCCTTGAGCTTTCAAGGGAGACTGATGTAACGATTGTCCTTAAAGGTGTACCTACAGTTATAGCCTCAAAAGGCAAGGCCTATCTCAATCCCACAGGAAATCCGGCTATGGCAAAGGCGGGAAGTGGGGATGTCCTTACAGGTGTAATTGCAGGCCTTATGGCACAGGGCCTACCAGGCATAAAGGCTGCAATAGCTGGTGTCTATATACATGGACTGGCAGGAGAGATTGGTGCAAAAGAAAGAGGACCCTACAGTCTCCTTGCCTCTGAGATGATCGAATATCTTTCAGCGGCATTCAAGGAGATAATCAGCAATGAATGAACTTATAATACCTCCTATCTTCCCTGAAAATATTAAGGCCTTCTTTACAACAAAGAAAACTCCTAAGTCCAATTCAATCCTTCCTGGCCTTCCCGTTTACAGACCCATCCAGAGACATACCTCTAAGGTACTCATCCTTGATACAATAGATGATGTAGAAATGAAACGAAGGGTTGCTGACGGAGTAATTACAGACAAAAGGGGGGTTGTGCTTTCAGTTGAGACAGCAGATTGTGTGCCGATCCTGTTGTGTGACCCTCAAATACCTGTTATAGGTGCAGTCCATGCAGGATGGCGAGGTACAGCCGGAGGTATCTTAATAAATGCAATTAAAAGGCTTGTGGAGGTCTTTAGCTCAAGGCCAGAAAGGATCCTCATAGCCATAGGTCCATCCATAGGGGGGTGCTGTTATGAGGTGGATGAACCTGTTATGAAGGCAATAACAGCTATAACAGGTTCACGCCCACGGAGACGAAATGGAAGATATCTCATTGACCTTAAGGAAGAGAATCTCAAACAGGCCCTTACGGTAGGTATCCCGAGAGAGAATATCTGGCTCTCTTCGGAATGCACCTTCTGCAGTCCTGAGAGATTCCATTCCTTTAGATATGAAAAGGAGAAGGCTGGCAGACAGGGTGGATATATCTTTATTGAAATTTGATCTCCTTTGTGGTAATTTTGATTTAGACCCCTGAGCCTCAGGGTTTAATAAAAGGCCACTCTAAGTGGCAGAAGGAGGCAGGACTTGAAAGAGCAGGAGATTATTGAACTCCTCAGAAAGGAGAACGAGGAATTCAAAAGACTTGAAGAGGAGCACAGAAGCCTTGACAACACCTTGAAGGCACTGGAGTCAAGGAGGTTTCTGACCCCTGAAGAGGAGATGGAGATCCACAGGATAAAGAAATTGAAACTCTCAAAAAAAGACAGGATGCTTGAGCTGATCGAAGAATACAAAAGGAGTCATTCACTGAACTGAAATAAACTCATAAATGGGCTCTTCCTTTGAAGAGGGAGAAGGTATTTTTGTAGGAGGAGATATGGCTTTAAGGAGCACAAAGATCAAAAAGGGACTTGAAAGGGTACCTCACAGGGCACTCCTTTATGCCACAGGGATACCGAAATCAGAGATGGCAAAACCCTTTATAGGGATTGCCACGAGCTTTACGGATATCATCCCAGGACATATCGGGATGAGGGACCTGGAGAGGTTCATTGAAAAGGGTGTCCATGCTGGAGGAGGTTATCCCTTTCTCTTCGGCATCCCTGGAATATGTGATGGAATAGCCATGGGACACAGGGGGATGCATTATAGCCTTCCATCGAGGGAACTGATAGCTGATATGGTGGAGACGATAGCCGAGGCCCATCAGTTTGACGGACTTGTCCTCCTTACAAACTGTGACAAGATTACCCCAGGAATGCTCATGGCTGCTGCAAGACTGAATATACCTTCCATAGTAATAACAGCTGGCCCCATGCACTCAGGGCTACTGAGAGGCAAGCGACTTTCCTTTGTGAATGATACCTTTGAGGCAATAGGAAGATTCAAGAAAGGCCTCATATCAGAGACAGAACTTGAAGAGCTTGAACTCTGTGCCTGTCCAGGTCCTGGTGCCTGTCAGGGAATGTATACGGCAAACACTATGGCATGTATAACAGAGGCACTCGGGATGAGCCTTCCAACCTGTGCCACGAGCCTTGCCATTACCTCTCATAAGAGGAGACTGGCCTTTGAGACTGGCAAAAGGATTGTAGAGCTTATAAAAAAGAATTTAAGACCAAGGGATATCATGACAAGAAAGGCCTTCGAGAATGCTATAAGAATAGATATGGCCCTGGGTGGTTCGACAAACACAGTCCTTCATCTCACAGCCATTGCCCATGAGGCAAAGGTGGATCTACCCCTTGAGGTATTTGACAAGCTGAGCAGGACAACACCCCATATAGCAAATATGCTTCCCGGAGGAGAACATTTTCTTGAAGACCTCGATGCTGCGGGAGGTATCCCTGCAGTGATGAAGAGGCTTAAGGAACTCCTTCATAATACAAGGACAGTGAGTGGATTGACGATTTACCAGATAGCTGATAGGGCCGAGATATACAACGAAGAAGTGATAAGGCCCCTTGAGAAGGCCCACCACAAAGAGGGCGGGATTGCGATCCTGAGGGGGAATTTGGCCCCAGAAGGTGCGGTGGTAAAACAATCAGCAGTGAGTCCAAAGATGATGGTCTTTGAGGGAAGTGCCAGGGTCTTTAATTCCGAAGAGGAAGGAATGAAGGCAATCCTCAATGGCAGGATTCAACCAGGAGATGTTGTAGTGATCCGATACGAAGGGCCAAAAGGTGGACCAGGTATGAGGGAGATGCTCTCACCAACAGCAACCATTGTTGGTATGGGTCTCAGTGAATCAGTGGCACTCATTACTGATGGAAGATTTTCAGGAGGAACGAGGGGCCCCTGTATAGGACATATATCTCCTGAGGCAATGGAAGGGGGTCCCATTGCCATTATTCAGGACGGAGACAGGATAAAGATTGATATACCAAACAGAAGGATAGACCTCCTTCTTCCTGAAGAGGAGATAAAGAGAAGGCTTTCAAGATGGAGACCTCCGAGACCAAAGATCACCTCTGGATGGCTTGCAAGATATACAAAACTCGTCACCTCTGCTTACACTGGTGCAATCATGAGGGAAGACTGAAGAACCTTGAAAAGGGGTATCAGAAGAGTCCAAGTTGTTTTTCCTTTAAGGGTCTGTCGGGGATGTAGACCTCCTCAATAAATTCCTGAGGAAGTTCTCTGAGGAATCGCGATGGCTCTTGATGGTAAATCCTTCCATAAAGGGTGCGTCTTCGGGCGTAGAGGAGATATAGCTCCTCTTCTGCCCTCGTCATGGCAACATAGAGAAGCCTCCTCTCCTCCTCTATATCTTCTTCATCCCTGTGAGGTCGCCTTTCAAATCTTAAGGGAATAATCCCTTCCTCAAGCCCTGTAATAAAGACCACTCTGAACTGCAGTCCCTTTGCCATATGCATTGTAAGAAGCCTCACCCCATCACCCTGGGGTATGTCATCCTCCGGTTCTATGAGGATGAGCCAGTCCCTCAGGTCATTAAGGTCAGAGGGTTCATAATCCCTCAAAAGGGAGTTCAGAAAGGGATACCTCTTCCTGAGATCTTCAAGGATCTCTAAAAGGGGTCTTTCCCTGTTTTCATTTATATATCTCAATGCCTCCCTTACATCTTCCCCTGCTTGTCTTCCCATAACATAACAGGGAATCCCAGCCCTCTTCAGTCTATCTTCAAGGTAGAGTGCCTGAGAATTTGTTCTGTAGAGGACAGCAAATTGGGATAAGGCGTAATTCCTCTCCATAGAGTCATAAGACCCTCTTGTAAGTCCATAGTGGTTTATCCCTCCGAGTTTCTCCTCTATCTTGCTTATTATAAAATCCGCTTCCTTCGATTCATCAGGGAGGGAGACCACCCTGATCGATAGACCTTCCCCCCTTTCTGGCATAACAGTCCGGTCCATCCTCTTCCTGTTATTCTTAATCATTGATTCTGCTGCAAGGAGTATCTTCTTCTGATTCCTGTAATTTCTATCAAGATATACGACCCTTGCCCCTGGATAATCCCTTTTAAAATTCAAGAAATTCTCTACATTTGCACCCCTGAAGCCATAGATGGACTGATCAGGATCACCAACAGCAAAGAGATTCTCTGGCAGAAGGGTCTTGAGGAATTTGTACTGAAGGATGTTTATGTCCTGGTATTCATCCACAATAAGATGATTCAGCCTTGACCGTACGCCCTTCAAGATATCCTCATCTGAAAGGAGTTCCATTGCCTTCAGGATAAGATCATCAAGATCAAGGGCATTCTTTTCTGAGAGCCTCCTCTGATAATCATAAAAGACCTCTTTGAAATCGTCATCCCTTTCATCCATGAGATTCTTAATAGCTGAAATCCTTTTAAGTACCTGCCCTGGCCTCTTTACACCCATCTCCTTCAATATCTCATATTGCCCTTCCCTGTTTATTATGGTAAATTCCCTTAAGCCATACTCCTTTATTATCCTCAGGCCCAAGAGATGGAATGTGCCCACAAAAAGGCCCTCTGAAGGGATATCCCCTAAGCTTTTCTTAAGTGAGTCCAGTCTCTGTCTCAGTTCCGAGGCAGCCCTGTTTGTAAAGGTTATGGCTGAAATCCCTTCAGGACTTATACCCTTAGATAGCAAATAGGCAATCCTCCTTACAATCGTGAGGGTCTTTCCTGTGCCGGGTCCAGCCACAACAAGCACAGGGCCAGAGGGAGCAGTAACTGCCTCTATCTGAGATCTATTCAGACCTTCAAGAATGGTCATGAACTATCCCGCCATAAGTCTCTTGATAAACATTGTGCCATAACTTCCCCTGGGAAGTTTAAAGTGAAGATAAAGTAAGATCTTACCTGAATATATTTCATCCCTACCCTGGGAAACCTCCTTTACTTCAGGTATAACCACAAGGGCCCTGGGAACCGATTTAAAGAAGGCCTTTCTTACCTTTCTCAGATTAAAAGAAGACTGTCGAAGTCCGAACTCAGCAAGGATATCCCTAAATATCTGGTCTGTCAGTTCATCGGGCATGCGGGACTTTTGATCAGGTGTGGGTATAATCAGCTCCTTAAGATAATCTATTGCCTCAGGCTTCCTGTAGAATAGATACTCCCAGTAATTTCCCCTGTATCTTAAAAGTTCTCCTCCATAGATCCTCACAACCCCTTCAGCAATCCTGTTCCATATATAGGACTGGAAGGCTGAAAAAAAGAGGGAGAGCTCTTCAGCAGGTATGGTCTGTAGAGCCTTAAGAAAAGGTCTCTCCTTCTCATTCAGCAATGTCCTGAAGATCCTCTTTTCAATACCTGTCTTTGCCCTCTCAAGACAGGCATCCCACTCACCCCATTTCTCAAAAAAGAATCTCTTCCTCTCCTTCTCCTCCCTTTTGTCCTCAGGATGTATGGCCGTCAGATATATCTTAAGTGCACCATTGTAGTGGCCTTTAAGTATCTTTTCTGCAATAAAGCCCTGCTCTTTGGAGTAACTTCCGAATCTCTGATCATCAAAATAGTTTGGAAATCCATACTCCTTTACATATTCTATCTCTTCGGTAGCCTTTTCCACCTCTTCTTCCTTCAGATCCCTTACCGTAATCCTGAATTCATTCGCCACAATGAGATCAGGACCCATGGGCCTATCCATATTCCCCAGATATTTCAGGGTAAAGTTTTTCTCAGAAATATCCTTCACCTTTGTTCCTTCTATTGTGATGTACTGGCTCGTAAGGGCATATCTGTCCTTTTTACCTCCATAGGAGAATCTATGATAGGGGATCTTTAAGCCCTTTGACAATCTCATAAGAAGGTCAACGGTATTAAATCCTCTCTTCGTGAGGAGATAGACAGAGTAGTTTCCCTTTTCATTCAGGGGAAGGTCTGCCCTCTCCATTACCACAAAATCCTCTGGCCTTACCTTGAGTTTCATGAATTTAGAATTTAGAATAAGGATAGAAGAAAGGATTGTCAAGGAAGTTTGACAGGAGGAAAAAGGGATTCCCCTATCCAGCCAGTGCTGTGGCTATGGAGGACTGTGAGGCAAGGGTTATTCCCTTTTGTAGCAATCTCCTCCACTCTCAGACCCCATAAGGGAATAGACCTCTTTCATGAGGTCATCAATATCCTTGAATTGTCTGTAGACAGAGGCAAATCTCACATAGGCAACCTTGTCAAGATTCTTGAGTCTCTCCATAATATCCTCACCTATCCATGTGGAAGGTATCTCTTTTACGCCGAGATTAATCAGTTTCCTCTCTATATCATCCACCATTCCCTCAAGGGTCTCTATTCCTATGGGTCTCTTCTCACAAGCCTTCTTTAGACCATTAAGGATCTTGTTTCTCTCAAAGGGTTCTCTTCTACCATCCTTTTTAATAACCAGTGGAAGGATATCCTCAACCCTTTCGTAAGAGGTAAACCTCTTCTTACAGGCAAGGCATTCCCTTCTGCGTCTTATAGCATCTCCCTCTTTTGAGGTCCTTGAGTCTATAACCCTGTCTTCAAGATTTCCGCAGAAGGGACACCTCATCTTTACCTCTGGATCGTCTCAGCAAAACCCTTTTCATAAATGGGAAAGAGGCGACAGAGCTCTCTCACCTTCTCTCTTACCCTGAGTATATGCTCCTTATTTTTGATATTCTCGAGGACCTCTGTTATAAACTCAGCTATCCTCACCATCTCCTCTTCCTTCATACCCCGTGTGGTGACACAGGGTGTCCCGAGTCTTACACCCATAGTGATGGATGGAGGTGTCTCATCAAAGGGGATGGAGTTCTTGTTAACAGTAATCCCTGCCATATCAAGGGCCTCCTCAGCATCCTTTCCGGTTATTCCTGTGCCCCTTAAGTCAACAAGAAAGAGGTGGTTGTCCGTTCCTCCAGAGATGATCTTAAATCCCCTCTTCATCAATTCCTGAGCAAGTCTTTTTGCATTCCTCACAATCTGAGCCTGGTAATGTCTGAACTTCTCAGTCAATGCCTCCTTAAAGGCCACAGCCTTTGCAGCTATAACATGTACGAGGGGACCACCCTGAATTCCAGGGAATATCATCTTATCTATAACCTTTGCATACTTTTCCTTGCACATAATCATCCCACCTCTGGGACCCCTCAATGTCTTATGAGTCGTGGTAGTCACAAAGTCTGCATAAGGGATAGGTGACGGATGGAGTCCAGCAGCCACCAATCCAGCAATATGGGCAATATCAGCCAGCAGATAGGCACCAACCTCTTGGGCTATCTCAGCAAATCTCTCAAAATCTATGATCCTGGAATAGGCACTGGCACCCACCACTATGAGTTTTGGCCTGTGCTGTCTGGCAAGCCTTCTTACTTCATCATAATCTATAAAACCATTTTCATCCACTCCATAAAAGACCGTTCTAAAAAGCATTCCCGAAAAATTGGCAGGAGCACCGTGGGAAAGATGACCTCCGTGTTTGAGGCTCATTCCAAGGATGGTATCACCAGGTTTAAGGAAACCGAGAAATACTGCCATATTTGCCTGGGTACCTGAATGGGGCTGGACATTCACATGCTCTGCTCCAAAAAGCTTCTTTGCCCTTTCTATGGCAAGCTCCTCAACACGGTCAGCAAATTCACATCCCCCATAATATCTCTTTCCGGGATAACCCTCGGCATACTTATTTGTAAAAATAGAACCCTGTGCCTCCAGCACAGCAGGGCTTACATAGTTTTCAGAGGCTATAAGGACAATCTTCTGCTCTTCCCGTAAGATCTCTCCTCTTATTGCCTCATAGACATCAGGGTCAACAAATTTCAGGCTTTCATATTCCATCCTGCATACCTCTCTTCAATAGATTTTATCTTTTGAAGTCTTCTAAGATGTCTTCCACCTTCAAATTCAGTGGTAAACCATGTCCTTAATATCTCCTTTGCAAGGTCAACCCCAACAACCCTTCCTCCGATAACGAGGATGTTTGCATCATTGTGAAGTCTTGAAAACTTGGCAGTATAAAGATCATTACAGAGAGATGCCCTTACATCAGGAAATTTATTTGCCACAATGGACATACCTATACCTGTACCACAAATAAGAACACCCCTCTCTACCTTTCCAGTAGATACCGCCTCTGAAACCTTCTCTGCAAAATCAGGATAATCCACCGATTCAGGGCCCTCTGTGCCAAAGTCTATGCACTCATGACCCATCTCCTCAAGAACCTTTTTTAACTCTCTCTTGAGCTGAAATCCAGCGTGGTCAGAACCAATAGCTACACGCATAATTTATCATAAATAAGAACTGAAAAAACTGTCAACATCTCGCATTAGATCATAAAAAATGTCCCCGAATCACCTCTGGTTAGATCAAAATTACTGTCCCTTAGTAAATATTACCGAGAGATAGAAATTTCCCAATAGTCCCCTCTCCCTTGATGGTCCCCTCACCCTCGCCCTCTC
>CAMTWD010000043.1:0-17922 GCA_947085365.1 uncultured Nitrospirota bacterium
TCTCCCCAAAGGGGAGAGGGGATAAGAAAATAGGGGGGTTGAGAGGATTAACAATTTTCTATCTCTATATCTCTATTTCAGGGTATCAACAAATAGATGGCGTTTATAGATATTCTGTTCATGACTATACGAATAGAAATTCAACTTATAGCTACGCTCTCTCAAATTCAGGCGCTCAGGTTAGGGTATATCGTGGCAGTAACCTTATAGCGACCTTTAATGTACCTGCTAATCAAGAGGGAACTCTCTGGACTGTATTTGAGTTGAGTGGAGACACAATTACACCTATTAATAGAATGTCTTATGAGTCGAGTCCACGAGCTATTCAAAGCGTTTCTCTTGAGAGGTCAATTACTACTGATGCGGAGCTTATGAGAAATTTGCCACCAAAAAGATAGCAGCGAATTTAGTTAATAGAAAGAGTATTTTAAAAATCTTTTTTAAATAGTGAAAGAGGGTTTGTGAAAATTCATAAGCCTGTGACATGCAGATAGAACGAGAGAAGCAAAAAAGGAAGCCGAAGATGGGTCTGCCTCATTATTTATCTCAAGCCCCACTCCTCTTGACAAGCAAGCTCCGAAGGGTCAGTATATAATAAATCCTTAAGGGAATGATAACAATCTCTGTAGCCAGAAACTACTTGCTTTTGCCATAATTCCTGTAATAAAATGTATCAAGTTAGAGAAGATCTCATGGAAGAGACAGGCCTCGTGATAAAGGTGGAAGGCAAGAAGGCCTATGTGGCTGTGGAGAGAAAGAGTGCCTGTGAGGCCTGCCCAGGAGCTGGGATCTGTAAACCCACTGATGAAGGATCTATCATAGAGGCAATAAACGAGGCAAAGGCCGAGATTGGTGACAGGGTCCTGATCTCCTTTAAGGCCTTCTCCTATCTGAAAGGAACCATCATTGTCTATGGCATTCCTGCCTTATCCCTTATAGCAGGGGCAATAATCGGTAAAGAATTCCTTAAGGACTACATCTCCATTGATCCCGAACTCTTAAGTGCCATTGGAGGGCTTGGACTGTTTGTCCTATCCTTTGTGATTGTAAAACTCATCTCAAGGAGATTCGAGAAAAAGAGAGATTATATCCCTGTAATAGAAAAGATTATCTCTTAGGAGGAGACCATGCCAGTTTATGATGTCCAGAAAATTAGAAATATAGCCATCATTGCCCACGGTGGCGCAGGAAAGACATCCCTCACAGAGGCCATACTCTTTAATAGTGGTGCCATTGAAAGGCTCGGCTCTGTAGAGGCTGGCAATACAACCACAGATTATGAGCCTGAGGAGATCGCAAGAAAGATATCCCTCAGCTCAAGCCTCGCCTATTGCGAATACAATGGCCACAAAATAAACCTCATAGATACACCTGGCTTCATTAACTTCCTTGAGGATACCCGTGGATGCCTGAGGGTTGCTGATGGTGCTGTGCTTATAGTGAGTGCCCTCTCAGGTGTAAAGGCTGAAACAGAAAAGATATGGAAGTATGCCTGCGAATTTGAGATACCGAGGATTGTATTTATCAATAAAATGGACAGGGAGAATGCAAACTTCTACAGGGCACTGGGGGAGCTTGAGAAATCCTTTGATACAGAGGCAATACCGCTGAATCTACCAATTGGAGAGGGACCTGATTTCAGAGGACTCATTGAGCTTATAAGAATGAAGGCCTATGTATATGAAAACTCAAAATCTATTGAGGGCCCCTTGCCCGAGGTGCCAGAGATCGAGCTCTACAGAAAAAGGCTTGTAGAGAAGATAGCTGAGGCAGATGATACACTTCTTGAGAAGTATCTCGAAAAGGGAGAGCTTTCAGAGGAAGATCTCCTGAAGGGAATAAGAGAGGGCTCTCTTACCAGGAGATTCATCCCTGTAGTCTGTGGTTCGGCTACGAAGAATATAGGTGTGAGGGAACTCATGGATGCCATCTTGCTCTGCCTCCCATCACCTTTAGAAATGGCAAGGATCGTACCAATTAAGGGCAAAAACCCAAAGGATGGAAGGGAGGTGGAAAGGGAACCTTCTCAAGATGCGCCCCTTTCTGCCTATGTATTTAAGACCATATCCGATCCCTACGCAGGAAGGCTCACATTCTTCAGGGTCTATTCAGGTCTGATGAAGGCTGATTCCACTGTGCTTAATGCGTCGAGAAATCTTAAAGAACGAATTGGCCAGGTCTTTTATGCCATAGGGAAAAAACAGATACCAGCCCAGATCATAGGACCAGGTGATATAGGTGTGACAGCCAAGCTGAAGGATACCTATACAGGCGACACCCTTTGTGATGAGTCATCGCCTGTAGTATTTGAAAAGGTAAGGTTTGCTGATCCTATTCTCTCCTACGCCATTGCCCCAAAATCCAAGGGAGATGAGGAGAAGGTGAGTGCAGGACTCCAGAGGATACTGGAGGAGGATCCTACACTGAGGTTTCACAGGGATGACGAAACAAAGGAGATGATAATATCCGGTATGGGACAGGTTCATATAGAGGTGGCACTGGAGAAACTTAAGAGAAAGTATGGGGTTGAGGTGGTGATGAAGACGCCAAAGATCCCCTACAGGGAGACCATAAGGGCATCAGCAAGGGCTCAGGGTAAGTATAAGAAGCAGTCCGGTGGAAGGGGTCAGTATGGTGACTGCTGGATCGAGATAGAACCCCTTCCCAGAAATGGCGGTTATGAATTTATTGATAAGATTGTAGGAGGAGTAATCCCAAGACAATATATACCTGCTGTGGAAAAGGGCGTGATTGAGGCAATGCATGAAGGAGTCCTGGCAGGTTATCCAGTGGTTGACATAAGGGTAACCCTTTATGACGGTTCTTATCATTCGGTGGATTCCTCTGAATTGGCCTTCAAGATAGCAGGCTCCCTTGCCTTTAAGAAGGCAGCCCAGGAGGCAAAACCTGTGCTTCTTGAACCTATAATGAAGGTGGAGGTGATAGTGCCTGAGGAGACACTGGGGGCTGTAATAGGAGATCTTAATGCCAGAAGGGGGAAGGTTCAGGGTGTTGAGCCACAGGCAGGAGGGAATCAGAAGATCCTCGCCCTTGTGCCGATGGCTGAGATGCTCACCTATGCAAATCAACTCCAGAGCCTCACCTCTGCAAGGGGTCTCTATTCAATGGAATTCTCCCATTACGATGAGGTCCCATCCCACATTGCCCAGAAGATTATACAGGAAAGACAGGCACAGAAAAAGGCAGGGTCTGAATGATAAGGGGAATATCACTATCCTTAGCAGTTCTATCCCTACTCTTTCCAATAGGTTCATCTGGTCAGGAGCAACTTCAAGGGCCACAGCCCCTCTTTGAACCTATAAAGGAAAAACCACTGCCAGCAGAGGTGAAGGCTGAAAATCTTGAGCTGAAGATTGAAGATGGTCTTGTCTACTTGAAGGCAAAGGAGGTGGATCTTAAGGAATTGCTCACAAGGCTCGGAGAGCAGGGTGGGTTTGAGACCTCTATAAATTCTTCATCAGTAAGGATCTCTCTATCCATAAAGGGACTTTCTGTAGAGGATACAATCCACAGGATAATGAATCTCATCTTGGAAAGAAACTACAACATATTCTACAATGAAAAGGGTGAGATAAGAAGGCTTGAGGTCTTTTCCACAGAGCAGCCTCCTGCAAAAAGGCCTGTAATCCCTGCAGTGAGAAGGTCTTTCTTCCCTTCTGGTCAATCACCCCAGATGCCTCCACCACCACTATTACCACAAGTGGAGGATGAATCACAACAGTGAGCCTCTTAGGCTATCTTGACTGCTCATCCGGAATTAGTGGTGACATGCTCCTTGCTGCACTTATCGATGCGGGAGTCCCTCCAGAGGAGATAACAAAGGGTCTGCCCTTTTCAATAAATATTATGGCAAAGAAGGTTAAAAGGGGAGGGATCATGGCAACAGAGGTGGAGATCTCAGGAGTTGAAGGAGAACTTCACTCAGTTGCAGATTTTCAAGAGATGATCTCAAAGGCAGGACTATCGGAGACTGCAAAAGAGAAGGCCCTCCAGATAATCCATAACCTTTTTGAAGTGGAGGCATCAATTCATGGAGAGTCCTTAGATAAGGTTCATCTTCATGAACTGGGCTCTATAGATACAATAATAGATATTGTGGGAACCCTCAGGGGACTGGAATATCTGGGTATCAAGAAGGTCTATTGTTCTGCTATAAACACAGGCAAGGGTTATGTAAATACAAGCCACGGTATTATCCCTGTCCCAGCACCTGCCACATTAGAGCTTCTAAAAGGTTTTCCCATCTACTCATCGGGGCCTTCAGAAGAACTCACCACACCCACAGGAGCTGCAATCCTCAAGGCAATTGCCACCCCCTCAGATATACCGTTAATGAGACTGGAAAGGATATCCTATGGCGCTGGGGCAAGGGATCTTAAAGATTGGCCTAATCTCCTGAGATTATTAATTGGAGAGGAATCAACTCTTACTTCTCAAGAAAAGAGAGAGGGCCTTATAATGGAAAGGGATATCTTTCTCATAGAATCAAACATAGATGATATGAATCCACAGTTCTATGAATATCTCATGGAGGTTCTCTTCGAAAAGGGTGCCCTTGATGTGTATATAGAAGATATAATGATGAAAAAGTCGAGACCCGGGCAGAAGATCTCTGTCCTCTGCAGGGAAAAGGATCTACAGGATATATCAGCCCTTATCCTCAGAGAGACAACAAGTCTCGGGCTAAGATTTCAGAGGATAGAGAGATACATCCTTCCAAGAAGGGTGGAGGAATTCTCTTCAACCCTCGGAAGGGTGAGATTAAAGATTGCCCAATTTCAGGGAATAAAAAAGATAATTCCTGAATACGAAGACATTAAAAGGATTGCCAGAGAAAAGGGGCTCACCCTCTCTCAAGTCATGGAAAGGATTAAGGAGGAGTCCTCCACTATTACTTGGTGCCCCTGAGCCACAATGGCTAAAACCCTATTCTCCTGTAAGGAGAAGTCTCTGGATGGATCTTGAAAGACCTGTCTCAGTATTTATATCTACGAGAACTGCTGAAAGGAGAGACCTGCCCTTTGCCACCTCGAACTTCCTTGGCATCTGATAAAGAAATCTCTCTATAATCTGGGGCACTTCTATGCCGATGATAGAATCAATCGGTCCTGTCATCCCCACATCGGTTATATAGGCAGTTCCCTTTGGAAGGATCCTCTCATCAGCAGTCTGGACATGGGTATGAGTCCCGATCACAGCACTCACCCTTCCATCCAGGAAATATCCCAGGGCAATCTTTTCAGATGTTGCCTCTGCATGAAAGTCAATCACTATTATCCTTGTCTGTTTCGAAAGCCTTTCTATCTCCTCTTCTGCCTTCCTGAAAGGGCAGTCCACGGGCGTCATGAAGACCCTTCCAGCAAGATTTATTATTCCTATCTTTAACCCATTGATTTCATAAAGGAGGCTTCCACGACCAGGGACCCCTGGAGGATAATTCAGCGGTCTCAATATGTAAGGCTCTCTGTCAATGTAGGATATATCCTCCTTTTTGTCCCATACATGATTGCCTGTGGTTATAACATTTATCCCCTGCTGGAACAATTCCTTTGCAACCTTCTCTGTTATTCCGAATCCACCAGCTGTATTCTCTCCATTTGCCACAACAAGGTTTATCTTAAGTTTATCAATTAAACCCGGCAGGAGTGCCTTAACAATGGACCTGCCGGGCTTTCCAACGATATCACCTATGAAGAGGAGGCGAAGATTATTTTGCATACTCCACATACCTCGTCTCTCTTATCACTGTCACCTTTATCTGACCTGGATAGGTCATTTGGGATTCAATCCTTTTTGAAAGCTCCCTTGCGATCATGGCACATTCTTCATCAGAAACCTCCTCCGGTCTCACAATTAACCTTATCTCCCTTCCAGCCTGCATGGCATAGCAGGCCTGAACTCCCTTAAAGGACATGGCGAGTTCCTCCAGCTGCTTCAGTCTCTTGATATAGTTCTCTATACTCTCCCTCCTCACACCTGGTCGGGCAGCGGAGAGGGCATCAGCAGCAGCAACCAGTGCAGCCTCCACTGATTCAGGATCTCCATCCCCATGATGAACGAGAATGGCATTTATAACAGCACGATTCTCTCCATACTTCCTTGCAAGATTTGCACCTATCTCCTGATGGGATCCATCCATCTGGTGATCCACTGCCTTTCCAATATCATGTAAAAGGCCTGCCCTCCTGGCAAGTTTTGGATCCACACCAAGTTCATAGGCCATCATGGAGGCAAGGTGTGCCACCTCAATAGAGTGCTGAAGGACATTCTGGCCATAGGATGTCCTGTATCTGAGTCTGCCGATAATCTTTATAAGCTCAGGATGGATTCCACTCAATCCAAGTTCAAAGACTGCCCTCTCACCCTCTTCTTTAATAATAGTCTCCACCTCCCTTTTTACCTTTTCAACAACATCCTCAATCCTTGCAGGATGGATCCTGCCATCTGCTATAAGTCTCTCAAGGGAGATCCTCGCTATCTCTCTCCTTACAGGATCAAAGCATGAGAGGGTTACGAGTTCTGGTGTATCATCCACCACAAGGTCAACACCTGTGCAGGCCTCAAAGGCACGAATATTCCTTCCCTCCCTGCCTATGATCCTCCCCTTCATCTCATCACTTGGAAGGCTCACAGCAGTAACAGTCTCCTCAGCAACATAATCACTGGCGTATCTCTGAACAGCAAAGCTTATTATCTCCTTTGCCTTTTTCTCAGCAATCTCCCTCGCCTCATCCTCTATCCTCTTTGCAAGCCTTGCAGCCTCTAACCTCGCCTCCTCCTCTATCCTCCGCAGAAACTCCCTTTTTGCCTCCTCCACAGTCATACCTGAAATCCTCTCAAGGACCTCCATCTGTTCCCTTATAAGAGACTCATACCTCCTCTCTTTCTCAGAGAGCTCCCTTTCCCTGTTCTGGAGCTCCAGGGCACGCCTGCTTAGATCTTGCTCTTTCTTCTCTATCTGTTCATATTTCCTGTCAAGGACTTCCTCCTTCTGTCTGAGCCTCCTTTCAAGGTGATTGAGCTCATATCTCTTCTCTTTAAGATCCTTTTCCGCTTCCACCTTTGCCTGATAGGTAATATTTTTTGCCTCAAGCCTTGCCTCTTTTCTTATGGCCTCAGCCTCTTTTCTTGCCTCTTCTATTAATCTTATCCTTTCATTCTCTAAGTTGAGGTGTTCCCTTTTAAGGGACCTCTTTAAAATAAGGGTGATTATCACACCGAAGATCACAGCAATGGCAAGTCCTATAACGATACCAATAACAATCTCAGGTCTCATCTCTTAACCTCCTCATCTTCATTCTCCTGCTGATAATCCTTTCGTAACCCTCGGAAGAGGGCCTGTAAAAGATCTTTTTCAAGGGCATGTACTCCTGCCTCACATAATGACCCTCAAAATCATGAGGATACTTATAACCCCTTCCTGCACCAAGCCTTTGGGCTCCCTGATAATGGGCATCCCTGAGGTGAAGGGGAACGGGTTGCAAGGGATTCTTCCTGATCTCCTCAAGGGCAGATTCAATGGCAACATAGGAAGAATTGCTCTTTGGAGCCTGAGCCACATAGATTGCAGCCTGCGAAAGGATTATCCTTGCCTCGGGCATCCCTATCCTTTCAACTGCCTCCATCGCAGACTGCGCAATAACGAGGGCATGGGGGTCAGCATTTCCCACATCCTCAGAGGCGCATATTACTATTCTACGGGCAATAAAGAGAGGGTCCTCCCCGGCCTCGAGCATCTTTGCAAGCCAATATACAGTAGCATCAGGGTCAGAGCCCCTCATGCTCTTTATAAAGGCTGATATGGTATCATAATGTTCCTGCTCGTCATAATAAATGGACTTATTCTGAACTGCCTCCTTCACCAGATCCACGGTAATAACCCTTCTGCCCTCTTTCTCTTCTGATATGAAAAAGGAGAGCTCCAGTAAATTTAAGGCCTTTCTCGCGTCACCCTCTGATATAGCAGCAATGTATCTGAGGACCTCCTCACCACATTCAATCCTGTAATCTCCCAGTCCCCGTGGCTCTGTAAGGGCCCTTCGGAGGATCTCTATAAGCTCCTCCTCTTTTAGAGGAAAAAATTGAAATATCATTGACCTTGAAGAGAGGGCAGGCACAATGGAGAAGAATGGATTGTATGTGGATGCACCTATGAGTATCACATCTCCCTTTTCAACAGCAGGCAGAAGGGCCTCCTGCTGCAATTTATTGAATCTATGTATCTCGTCAATAAAGAGTATCGTTCTTCCCCTTTTTGCCTCTTCAAGAGAATCCCTTATCTCCTTTATCCCTGCTGTAACAGCATTAATGGAAAGGAAGATGGACCTCGTCCTCTTTGCTATAATCCTGGCAAGGCAGGTCTTTCCTGTACCAGGAGGGCCAAAGAATATTACGGAGACGAGCCTGTCTTCCTCTATGAGTCTCCTCAGGGGTCTTCCTGGCGCAAGAAGATGGGGCTGACCAACAAACTGCTCCAGATCCTCAGGCTGCATCCTCCAGGCAAGGGGCTCCGCCTTTGGATTAAAAAGGGTCATCTCAATCCTCAGCTAAGAATTCTCTTCTCTCCTTTAAGGAGAGAACAGGCTGGCTTTTAGGGAGGGATTCAGGATATATTTAGATTTATATATCTCATGAATCTATATGAAAGACCTCCAGGCCTTTATATCTACAATCCCGTAGTCAGCCCGAGCTGACTACACACAAGATCCCTCATCACCAGCCTCTCTTTACCCACCCAGCGGTGATGGAATAAAACTGCAGGGCAGGTTAATTTTATTTTAACTTACCTCCTCTTTTAAGCTCAACAAAAAGATAAATGGTCGGGGCGACCCGATTTGAACGGGCGACCACTCGCACCCCAAGCGAGTGCGCTACCAGGCTGCGCCACGCCCCGAAACCTTTATTTACCTCAAATACTCCAGTAGATTCTTAAGCCTTATCCTTATCCTCCTTAACCTCTCTCTGAGCTCCTCATTGCTAACCTTTTCTGAAGAAGTCCCGGCCTCGTCATTATTCTTTCTCACTATTCCGAACTTCTTTCGCACACCCTCTATGGTGTATTTTTCCTCGTAGAGGAGTCTCTTTATATTAAGAATAAGCTCTATATCCTTTCTTGTATAAACCCTGTGACCCGAATCGGTCTTTCTGGGTCTTAAAAAGGGAAATTCCTTCTCCCAGTATCTTAGGACATAGGGTTCAAGGCCTGTTATCCTGCTGACCTCTCCAATCCTGTAAAAGAGCTTCTCCGAGAAAGTCTCCTTCCTCTGTCCTGCTACAAGGCCTGCCATTTATACCTCAGACAGCAGCTTCACTGGATTCAGGTCTTTCAGAGGCCTCCATCTCTGCCTTAAGGGCAGAGCTTAACTTAAAACTTATCACCCTTCTGGGTTTTATCTCAAGGGTAACACCTGTCTTCGGATTTCTTCCCACCCTTGATCCCTTCTGCCTTACATTGAAGGTGCCAAAGCCAGAAATCTTTATGGATTCACCCTGAGCAAAGACCTCTTTCATGGTATCAAAAAATACCTCTGTAAACTCATAGGCCTCATTTCTTGTAAGACCCACCCTTTCACAAAGGGCATTCACTATCTCAGCCTTGGTCATAACTCCTCCCTTCAAGAAGGCATATGATGATGCAATAATTAATTATATTTTGCCAGGTTACTAAAGTCAACACCCCCTCCAGAAATTGAGAGAAGAGTTTTTTATAATACTATATATGGAATTCTTAAAGGATCTAAACCCCCTCCTTCAGGCATCTGTTGCCTCTCTCTTCACTTACCTCCTTACAGCCATAGGGGCTTCAGGAGTCTTTTTTGTAAAGGAGGTCAGACAGAAACTGCTTGATGGAATGCTGGGTTTTGCAGCAGGTGTGATGATAGCGGCAAGTTACTGGTCCTTACTTGGACCAGCCATAGAGATAGCTGAAAAGGGAAGTGGACCAAGGTGGTTCCCTCCCCTAACAGGCTTTCTCCTTGGTGCCCTCTTTCTGAGGGTAATCGACAGGATCCTGCCTCACCTTCATATAGGCTTTCCTTCAGAGGACTCAGAGGGCATAAGGACAAAATGGAAAAGGACAACCCTCTTTGTGCTTGCTGTGACCCTCCACAACATCCCAGAAGGACTGGCTGTAGGAGTTGCCTTTGGTGCTGGAAAAGAGGGCATAGGCCCTGCCACACCTTCAGGTGAGATAGCCCTTTCCTTAGGCATAGGAATACACAACCTACCAGAGGGTCTGGCTATATCAATGGTTTTAAGGAGAGAGGGGTTCTCGAGGTGGAAGAGTTTCTTCTTCGGACAGCTCTCAGGCATTGTGGAGCCTTTGGCTGCAGTAATAGGTGTATTAGCTGTAACTTCATCATATACCATCCTTCCCTATGCCATGGGTTTTGCGGCAGGTGCGATGATATTCATTGTTGTAGAAGAGCTTATTCCAGAATCCCAGAGACACGGAAATACCGATACAGCCACAATGGGTGCTATTGGAGGCTTTGCCCTAATGATGTTACTGGATGTGGGATTCTCATGAAATCTTCTTTATGGTGATATAACCGGAAAGGAGGACAAGGCCACCACCAATTAGGGTCTTCAGGTCTATCATCTCCTTTAAAAAGATAACCCCGAGGATTATGGAAAAGGGTGGTTCAAGATATCCTATAAGACCAGCCCTGCTTGCCGTAACCCTCTTCATGCCATAGAAATAGAGGATCGGGGCAAGGGTGGAATGGACTGTACCCATTATCGTTATACTCAAGATATTTATCTCTGATGAAAAATCCATAAACGGAAGGAGGATCAGGGCAATAAGGGAATTCTGGAAAAATGTCATTATAACAGGCTCGTAGTTTATTGCAAGGATCTTTATAATGATTATCACCCCTGCATAGGCAACACCTGAAAGGAGTCCTGAAAGGATTCCCATGGTATTTGCATCCCTCTTAGAAAGGGCGATAAGAAAGTCTCCTACAGAAAAATCGAGCATTATCCCTAAGCCTGCAGTGGCAACAATTACGGCAATAAGTGTATTTAAGGTAAATCTCTCCTTCAACAGAAGAGGGGCCAGAAGTGCCACTATAACTGGAGCTGTGTAGTGGGTTATAACAGCATTTGCTATTGTGGTGTACTTATAGGCATAAAAGAAGGTAAAGGTATTAATAAGGCTTACGGGAGCAAGAACCCCGAGGGGAAGATAGTGAAGGATATAAAAACCCCTCAGTCCCTGCCCACCCTTTACACCCCTTATAAGAAGCAGAAGTCCTGTGAGAATGGCTGATATAAAGGCTGGATAAAAGATCAGGGCGACAACAGGCATACCTGAAAGCCTTATGACAATCCCGAGAGAGCTCCAGAGGATTATCGCAACTATAACAGAGGACATTCAGATCTCCAGTGAAGAGATCTGACTGAGGACATATTCCCGGATCTCCCGGGGTGATCGTCTCTCGATAAGGGCCTTCCCGTTATCCATAACTGGAATAAGGAGGTCCTCCTGCATCCCTCCACAATGGCAGGTGTAGGGGACCTCAGAATAGGGAAGGATAGACCTCCTGTTGCACTTCTTACAATAGATTACCCTTTTTCTTCCTGACCACTTACCACGCTTTGCGATGGGTTTACCTTCTATATCCATTATATCCATTGCAAAATCAATCACAGGTGCATTGCTTATGGATGTCCCAATACCATATCCATCTACAAGGGGATTCAGTATCGGGATATCCTCCTCCTTTATCCCGCCACTTACAAAGAACTTCACATGTCTGTATCCCCTCAGATTCAGCTCCCATCGACATTCCTCAAGGAGCCTGTAGAAATTTCCTCTTCTTGAAGAGGGTGTATCAAATCTCACGGCATATAATCTCTCTTTAAGTGCCTCTGCCACATTGAGCACCTCAAACTTCTCATCCTGAAGGGTATCTATGAGGGCAACCCTCTTGATACCTGGCTCAAGGACCTCATCAAAGGCCTTTATGGCCTCAACAGTTGAACCCATACAGAGCACAAGGGCATGGGGCATTGTGCCCATGGGATCCTCACCTATAATCTCCCCTGATTTCACGACAGCCACTCCATCAGCCCCACCAATAAAGGCATTCCTCTCTATCATCGGAGCAAGTATAGGGTGCATCCTCCTGGCACCAAAACTTATAACAAGCCTCTCCCCTGCCAGTTTCTTGAACCTTGCAGCCTTTGTAGCGATACCGGAGGCCTGACATATGAGGCCAAGGATTGCTGTCTCATATACACAGAAGTCCTGATATCTACCTTCAACCTCCATTACAGGTTCATAGGGATAAAAGATCGTTCCCTCCCTCATCGCCCTTAATTTAATGGGGAGGCCTTTTACAAGTCCCATCACCTCCTCAAGCCCAGCAAATACAGCCCACCTCCAGTTGTCTGGAAGGCTCTTGGCAATAAACTCAGCCCTTACAAGGGGGTTGATACCCTTTGCCTTAAGGATCTTCAGTGTCCTATCAAAGTATACATCAGTGATCTTGCCATCAAGGATATCCTTTGGATCAGCCACATGAAACATAAAATCCTCCTACTCTATCTTAACTCCCATAACATTCTTCATGATCCTCAAGCCTGCCTCATGGTCCTCCTTTGAAAGTCCTGCAACCCCATCCTTCACAACTGTCACATCATAACCTCTCAAGGATGCATCAGAGGCAGTAAACATCACGCATATATGGGTTACACATCCGGTAAGTCTGAGACTATCAACCCCAAGGGACTTTAGGACCTCATCAAGTCTGGTATTATAAAATCCAGAATAGGTGGTCTTCTCTATGATGATGTCACCTTCAGCGGGTTCAAGCTCCTTCACAACCTTTGCCCCTTCTGTGCCCTTAACAGCATGAGGTGGCCACCCCATCTTTCTGAACTCCCTATCATCAGGGTCATGACTGTCGCAGATATAGATGACAGGTCTTCCCTCCGCCCTTGCCTTTTCTATCTCCCTTTTTATCACAGGGATTATCTTCCTCGTCTCAGGGACTTCAAGGGGTGCACCCTCAAGGACAAAGTCATTGAGCATATCAATTACAAGCAATGCCTCCCTTGCCATACTGACCTCCCCTATCCGCTGAATTTTTTCTTCAATGCCCTCTCCACATGCTCAGGGACAAAACCCTTCACTGAGCCGCAGAGAGAGGCGATCTCCTTTACCATTGTGGAACTCAGAAAGGAATACTCCTCAGAGGGCATCATAAATACTGTCTCAACAGTCTCTGAAAGTCTCCTGTTCATGAGTGCCATCTGGAGCTCGTACTCAAAATCAGAGACAGCCCTCAGACCCCTTATGACAGCAACAGCTCCCTTCTGCTTCACATAATCTACTAAGAGGCAATCAAAGGACTCAACGGAGACATTCTTAAAATCCCTTACGGCCTCCTCAATAAGGGCAATCCTTTCAGAGAGATCGAAGAGGGGCTTTTTCCTCGGGTTTGGTGCAACAGCAATTATAATCTCATCAAATATCCTGAGTCCTCTCTGTATGAGGTCAAGGTGACCATTTGTAATGGGATCAAATGTGCCTGGATATACTGCCCTCTTCATCTTGCCTCCTGTAAAAAGAGAGAAGTGTATCACCGTATCGGTATCTCTTTAATAATACAAGAGAGCCAGCCTTCTCTGGAAGGGATCTCTTATGGAAATGTTCAATACATATCAGGGTATCACCTTTAAGACCTCTAAATAGAGGGAGAGCACACATAAGAGGTTCGTACTCAGAGGATTCATAGGGTGGATCAGCAAAGACGATATCAAAGGAGGCCTTCCCGCTGTAATCTCTTAAAAACCTGATTACCTCCATCTCATAAACGATTGCCTTCAGATTTTTGAGTTCCCTGAGTTTTCGATTAATCACCATCGCATTCCTTTTTGAGACCTCCACAAATACAACAGAGGATGCACCTCTCTTTAATGCCTCTATACCCATCCCTCCCTCACCGGCATAAAGATCAAGAAATACCGCTTCCTTTATCCTCTCTCCAACTATATCAAAGAATGCCTTCTTTACCCTTGAGGTTGTTCTCCTTAGCGCAGCCCTCAATCTGCCCATCTTACTTACTGTTACCTCGCCACTAAGTGAGGAGGCTAACTCCCCTATCCCATTTTATATCGAAGATATCTGCCACCGTGGCACCGATATGAAAAAATCCCTTCTTTATGCCAAGATCCTCAGGTCTTATATTCTTATTATAGACAATGGCAGGTACATATTCCCTTGAATGATCAGTGCTTGGTGTTAAAGGATCGCATCCATGGTCTGCTGTGAGGATGAGATAATCCTCTGGTTTAAGCATATTCAAGATCCTCTCAAGATAACGATCAAATTCCATTAAAGCCATTGCAAAACCCTCAGGATTATTTCTGTGGCCATAGAGGGTATCAAAATCAGTAAGGGTAATCATGATAAGACCATTATGGATTGTGGGATAAATCTCAAGAAGGGTATCAAGACCATCGCTGTTTGACCTCATGGGAAGACTCTTGGTAAATCCCCTTCCTGAAAAGATCTCATAAACCTTTCCTATGGAACAGACCTCGAGCCCCCTATCCTTCAACAGGTCAAGGAGTGTTGGCTCAGGAGGCTCCACAGGGAAGTCCTTCCTTTCTGGTGTCCTCACAAACTCTCCAGGCCTTCCCGTAAAGGGTCTTGCAATAACCCTTGCAACCTCATGCCTTCCCCTGAGGAGACCCCTTGCTATCTTACAGATCCTGTAAAGCTCATCAAGGGGCACTATATCTTTATGGGCAGCAATCTGAAAGACGCTATCAGCAGATGTATATACGATGAGGCTTCCTGTCCTTAGATGCTCCTCTCCCAGTTCTTTGATAATCTCTGTTCCAGAGGCAGGCTTATTTCCTATAATCCTTCTTCCAGTAAGCCTTTCCAGTTCCATTATAATCTCAGGAGGAAACCCCTGAGGATATGTGGGAAAGGCCCTTTCAAGGAGAATGCCCATCATCTCCCAGTGACCTGTTATGGTATCCTTTCCCTTTGAAAGTTGCTGAAGTTTTGCAATTACAGAGACAAGCTCAGGCCTTTTAATACCCCTGAACTCTCCGAGATGCCCTATCCCAAGATATTCCATTACAGGGATTCTGAGATCAACAGACTCCGCTATGTGGGCCAGTGTGTTACTGCCCCTGTCACCATACTCTTCTGCATCCGGTGCCTCTCCTATACCAAGTCCATCCATAATGATGAGGAGCAGACGCATGGGATATTATACCCTGTAAGGGGAGATCTTGTTTTAGGAGTGAAGATCCTGATAGAGGGTTAAGAAAAATAAGCCTCCGTCTTCAGCAGTCTCTGTCTGCCGAAGACGGAGGAATCTATTTTAGGCTAGCATCCTGCTGCCTTCTTAAAGGATGTGGAAATATTCTTACCATCCTGTATCTTATATTTCACCCTTACATCATCGCCCTCACTTATCCTGCCATCTCTGAATCTTGCAAGGGTTGCCTCATCTTCAACAACTACTGTCACATCCTGACCATCTTGGGTCGTAATAATGACTGTCTTTGTGTTCAAGTCAATTGTCTTGACCTTACCCTTGATGGATATTACATCCTCTGAAAATGCGGAGGTAACAGTTGCAGAAAAGATCAGTGAGAAGACCACCAGAAGGATGATAGACCTTAAAGATCCTTTTTTCATGGTATCCTCCTCTTTACTTTATCTTTCTTGATCCATACCTGATTGGATCGCCCTTATAACCAAGGGCCTTCCAGTCAAGCCTCTTGCCACTGAAGTGGCAATCATTACATTTCAGGGCCTGCTCCTTTGGAGCAACCCCATGGTTTATACTTCCATAAAAGGCAGTAGAAACAAACTCATATTTTCCACTGAAAGGAAGATTTGAACCCTTTGCCCCCTCAATCAGGGCCTTCTCCCAGTCATAATGGCTCCAGAGTCCTTTGTAAAGATGAGGAATGAGGAGGTATTTATATACCGAGTCCATGGGCTGTTTGCCTCTGTGGACCTTAAAGGGATATATCTTTGAATTCGGATCATTTATACTTCCCACAGGTCTCGAGATATAGACTGTCTTTGAGGGATCTGCAATCTTCTGACCCTTAAGGTACCTCTCAACCTTGCCATTGTACCACTCATAGGTTGGCACAACATTCATCGCCCACTCAAATGTGCCCTTATGTTTTGCATAAGTCTCCTTTCCGAACTGCTCCTGTGGTTCTATATCCTTCCCCACAGTTGACCAATCCCAGCTCATCTTTGTAGCCTGACCCTTTGCAAAGAATGGTATGTGACAGGTCTGGCATGCCACTGTCTTTGTATGTCTTGAGATTATCTTTCCCGATGGTGAATCCTTATGGGGTTCTCTGTGGCAATCCTCACATAGGACCCTTCCATAATTTGTTGCAAGGAATGTGGATACCCCGGAGATTTTATGATCCTTTGTAACATGACAGGCAGTGCAGTTCATATCAGCGACACCGCCCATATGCACATCATGGTCTCTTGTAGGTTTACTGAGTGTGGAGTCAAGGTCTCCATGTTTAACACCATCACCTCCTCCACCATAGAAGTGGCAGACACCACAGTTATCCCTCGTGGGAAGACCTACACTCTGGGCGGCCTTTGTAAGAGACATGATGCCCTTCTCGATTAAACGCCTGTCGGGCTCTCCAGCAAGACCCTTTTTGTAATTACCCTCTCTTGCATGACAGATGAGGCAATCAATCTTTGTCTTGTCATTAAAATCAAAGGTATTGTCCTTCCACCCGTATCCTGGATGGCATCTTGTGCAGACAGACTTGTCACCACCCTCAATAGAGATGCAGAAATTATTAATGAGATTTGCCTTGCCGTATTCCTTCTTACTGTTTTCCATACCTTTGATGGTATTGGGTCTCCCCTTCCACCTCCAGTGGGAGGTCTTCATGAAATCTTCGGCCTGCTTTTCATGGCACTGAAGACATGTCTTCGTAACATCCTCACCGCTCTTGAAAGGTCCCTTTATCCACTGGGAATGATCTGCTGCAGATACCATCTGATAATTCACCATCAATAACAGCGATACAAGGATCGTAAGGATAGCCTGCATAAGGCACCTCCTGAATATAAAAATAATGAAGGCCTATGGCCTTCCCTCTTAACCTCACTCAGTGGCGAAGTAACAGTACTCAGTGGCGAAGTAACAGTGGGTGGTGAGGTAACAGTAGGGCTTTTCTCAACAGAAGGCTGCTTTAAATACACCCTCTTTGTACAACCCCTCTCGCACATGCTTAATATTAAACAATTCCTTTTTATATTGTCAAGTAGTTTCTAAACTAATAAATTTATAAACCACAAAAGGCCTATTCCCATCCCATCTGGGTTATACTAACAATATGGGAATCTTTTATCCTTCAAACCTTCCCAAAATGCCGAGAGGGGCCATCATAGATGCCTTTGAAGACCACAAAACCCTTTATAGAATTAGGAGACACTGATTTCAATCCCCTCCTTGTAGAAAACTTTATTGACGGACTCAAGAGGGTTCATGCCATTTGATGGAGATGTTATTCTTAAGTTCTATGAAACGCCACCAGGAAGATATATTATCCAGGGTGTGGTCCATTCAGCAGTCTCAGCCATCGTTATCAGGACCATCATTAAGACTTGGGATATAAGTTCACCCCGACTCCTCCAGAAATTTCATATCATCCCAGTGATCCTTCCTCCCCTCGGTATCATTCTCTATTATCTCCTTGATCCCTCGAGGAGTTCTCCTGAAAGGATTTCAGAGGCATTACTGAATATAGAAAGGATCCTTGCCATCCAATATAAAGGTGTAAGTGGGGGGATGATTATCCTGATAACCCTCTTTCTCTCAACCATGATATTCATTATTCAGGAATCCATCCCAGTGATAAAAAATATCTTCA
>CAMTWD010000044.1:0-14135 GCA_947085365.1 uncultured Nitrospirota bacterium
AGATAGATGAAAAGGGTTTCCAGAGAGAGCTCTCAAGGCAGAGGGAGAAGGCAAGGCTTTCGTGGAATGAGGAAGACCTCACTATTCCATCCATTTATAAGGAGATTGCTGAAAGGACCCCCACTGAGTTTACAGGTTATGAAGGTCTTTCCAGCACTGCGAGGATTGTTGGTATCTTTAAAGAGGGCACCCCTGTTGAAAGACTTATTTCCGGAGAGGAGGGTCTGCTCTTTCTTGACAGAACCCCCTTTTATGGAGAGGCGGGAGGTCAGGTAGGGGATAAGGGGATAATATCCTCTGATTCAGCTATTGCTGAGGTCTTTGATGCAAAGAGACCACACAAGGATCTGGTAGCCCATTATGTAAGGGTAAGAGAGGGTATAATCAATCTTCATGACGAGATAAAGGCAGAGGTTGATAGTGCCTTGAGAGCAGCAACAGCAAGAAACCACACGGCAACCCATCTCCTTCACAGGGCACTCAGGGATGTCCTTGGTGAGCATGTCCGACAGGCTGGATCACTGGTAACACCTGAGAGGCTCAGGTTTGATTTCACCCACATCCAGGCCCTTGAAGAAGAGGAGATAGAAGAGATAGAAGAGATAATAAATTCATGGATACTCCAGAATATACCTGTCAGGACCACCATAAGCTCCCTTGATGAGGCCATCAGATCCGGAGCCATTGCACTCTTTGACGAGAGATATGGTGATACTGTGAGGGTGGTGGAGGTCCTGGGTGTGAGTAAAGAGCTCTGTGGTGGAACCCATGTGAGGCAGACAGGAGATATAGGTTGCTTTATCATTCTTTCTGAGGGGAGTGTTGCCTCAGGTATAAGGAGGATTGAGGCCCTCACAGGTCTTAATGCATATAATCATGCAAGGGATTCCCTGAAACAGCTCAGAGAGATATCACGGTTATTGAGCACAAAGAGACCCCTTGAAGGATTAAAGAGGCTTCTTGAGGAGCAGAAGGAGCTCCAGGCAGAGTTACAGTCCCAGAGACAGAAGCTCCTTTCCATAGAGGCTGTAGCACTTGCTGATAGGGCAAGGGAGATCAATGGTGTAAAGGTGGTTTCAGCAAGGGTTGATGGTCTTGAGCAGAAGGATCTGAGGATACTTGCTGATCATATAAGGGAAAGGATGGGATCAGGCATTATAGTGGTAGGTTCTGTAATTAGTGATAACGACTCTAAGCAGGCAGTTCTTATTGCTGCGGTTACAAGGGACCTCCAGAAAAGATTCCCTGCAGGAGAGATACTCAAGGAGATAGCATCCAGGGCAGGTGGTCGTGGTGGAGGAAGGCCTGACATGGCTCAGGGAGGCACGAAGGAGATAGATCGACTTGACACTGCACTCAATGAGGTTTATGATTTAATCAGGAATAGGCTGAAGTGAGGCCCCCAAAAAATCAAAGATTTTTGGGGTAACTGTTACTTCGCCACTAAATGGTGCTGAATGCTGAAGAAAAAGAAAACAACAGAAAGGAGGTCCATTTATGTCAGTATTTGAGATTGTAAGGAAGGCCCTTCTGGCAGGGATAGGTCTTCAGGAGAAGGTCAAGGAGCTCATTGATGAACTTATCAAAAAGGGCGAAATAAGCGAATCCGAGGGTGCCAAGCTCATAAAGGAGTGGACTGAGACGGCTGAAAGATCCACTGAGGGATTGAGACAGTCAATTGCTGAGATTCTGAATTCCACACTTGAGAGGATGAAGCTTCCCACAAGGCAGGAGATTGAGAGGCTTGAAAAGAAGATAGAGGACCTCTCAGAGAGGATTAAGAGACTTGAGGGAGGGAAGACAGAAGAGGTGGAATAAGGGTGATCTTCCGGATTAATGGCGAAGTCGGGCCCTTTCCTGGTATTAGTTAAATGCCCTTCTCACTTTTGAGGCTCAGAAGAAGATATAAAGATATAAGCCGATTAAGGCACATACTTTTTGTCTTTTTCAAGTATGGCTTTTATCAGTTTATAGAACAGGTTAATCTTGCCCGATTCATTCCCTTCAGGAAGAGGATCCTTGAGAGATATCCCCCTGTAGAGAAGGCATTCCCTGAGAGGTTGAGGCACGCCTTTGAGGAGCTTGGCCCATCCTTCATAAAACTTGCCCAGATACTCTCTGCAAGGCCTGACCTCATAACAAAGCCCTATGCCGATGAATTCAAGAAACTTCAGGATGAGGTTCCTCCCTTCAGATTTGATGAGGTGAGGAGGATAATAGAAGAGGAACTCGGTTCTCCACTGGAGAGGTTATTTAAAGATTTTGAGGTGAGACCCATTGCAGCAGCCTCAATCGCCCAGGTCCACGGAGCAACACTTCCCAGCGGAGAGAAGGTAGTTGTGAAGATCCAGCGACCTAAGATAAAGGAGATTATAGAAACGGACATAGACATCATGAGATTCCTTGCTGAGCTGATGGAGCGATATCTTCCTGAGGCAGAATTCTTTAATCCCAGGGGGATAGTGGAGGAGTTTTCAAAGACCGTGAAAAAGGAGCTTAACTTCAGGGAAGAGGCAAGGAATCTGAACAGGTTCAGGAGGAACTTTGAGGGTCATAAACATATCTATATCCCGAGGCTCTACCCAGAATATCTCACCGAGAAGATTATAGTAATGGAGAGGATTCACGGGATAAGGATTGATAACATAGCAGAGATTGAAAGACTTGGTTTTAACAGATCAGAGATCGCCAGGATTGGTATTGAAGCCTACTTCAAGATGATCTTTGAAGATGGTTTTTTCCACGGAGATCCCCACCCAGGCAATATCTTCATCATGCCTGATGGAAGGATAGGACTTGTGGACTTTGGGATTGTGGGCTACCTTACACCAGAGCTGAAGGAGAATCTTGCCCAGGCCTTCATCTCCTTAGTAAAACAGGACTTTGACAGTCTTATTGAACAGTATATAGACCTCGGTTTTGTCTCTCCAGAGGTGGATGTGGAGACCTTCAGAAGGGAATTCAAGGCTGACCTTATGGATTTTCTCGTCCCCCTTTACGGGGCATCTATCTCTGAGATTAATTTTGCGGAATATCTCGACACACTGACACACCTTGCCATAAAGCACAAACTCAGGATACCCTCTGACTTCCTCCTTGTGGATAAGTCCCTCCTGATCCTTGATTCCATAGCAAGGGAGCTTGACCCTGACTTTAATTTTATCGCTGCTGCTGAACCCTATGCATCAAGGCTGATCCGTTCGAGATACAGCCCTCAAAGACTATACGAGAGGGCGAGGAGGAATCTTGATGAATTTACAGCCTTCGCCTTCACAACCCCGAAACAGTTGAGATTGCTCTTGAGGAAGACCTTGAAGGATGAACTCCACTTTAAGCTCATCCACATTGGTCTTGACAAATTTGTAAGGGATATAGACAGATCCACCAATCGCCTTGCCTTCAGTATAATAGTGGCAGCAATAATTATGGGTTCTTCCCTCCTTACCCTCTCAAATGTGGGTGGGAAGGTCTTTGATGTGCCTCTATTCGGTGCCATTGGATTCCTCATCGCCTTTATAATGGGTGTATGGCTTCTTATATCAATAATCAGGTCAGGGAGGCTCTAACTGTTAAATTGACTCCTGAAGGTCTTGATTGGTTATAATTGGCTGTATTATGAAGATCTGCTAGATCTATCCTGCCATTCAGGGTGAGTCCACTTATGCAGGGCTCATCTGTACCATTGTGAGATTAACAGGCTGTAATCTCCGATGCACCTATTGCGATACCACCTATGCCTTTGAAGAGGGTTACGAACTTTCGGAGGCAGATGTGATTAATGAGATCAGTATGATAGGGATAAACCTTGTGGAGATAACCGGGGGAGAACCACTTATCCAGAGGGAGGTCTTCGGCCTTATAGAAAAACTCATTAATGATGGTTATACTGTGCTCGTTGAGACGAATGGATCTATGGACATAAGGGATATTGATAGAAGGGCCATTATAATCCTTGATATAAAGACGCCCGGGAGTGGAATGTCTGATAAGATGAGATTCACAAATCTCAATTATCTCAGAAAAGAGGATGAGGTGAAGTTTGTTCTCACCGATAGGGCAGATTATGAGTGGTCAAAGGAGATTGTAGAGAGGTATAGATTACTTGAAAGATGTCATGTCCTCTTCTCACCCGCCTACGGAATCCTTCACCCCCAGGCCCTTGCAAAATGGCTTATTGAAGACAGATTGAATGTGAGACTCAATCTCCAGCTCCATAAGTATATATATGGAGCTGATGTGCGAGGGGTGTAGGTCTTTTAGATGGATATTCCGTGTATCTTTTTAAGAAATTCCTTATAGAGGGCTATCTCATGAAGTAGATTCTGGCTGAAGATATCGGAGTCCTTTATATCTGTAATCCTCCAGTATCTCACCTCCTCTATCTCATCTCTGTTGAATCTTATCTCTTTATCATAAATACATTGATAGGTGAAAACCAGTTCAGTCTCATAGGGATTTGAATGAATGTAGGAGTAGATAAATTCAGGGATGACCCCCTTTATGCCCAGTTCCTCTTCCATCTCCCTGAGGGCTGCCTCTTCGATGCCTTCACCAGGATTTACATGACCACCTACAGAGGTATCCCATTTACCTGGTGCCACATCCTTCTTTGAAGACCTCTTCTGGAGAAGGATCTCTCCCTTTGGATTAAAGACAAGCACATGGGTGACCCTGTGGATAAGGGCTGGATTACCGTGAATCTCGGACCTCAGCCTCTTGCCCAGTATCTCCCCTTTTTCATTAACTATCTCAAGATATTCATCACTCATGCCCCTTCCCCTTTCCCTTGCCTTTATCTTTTTCTTCCTTGTGCCTTCCCTTCTTCTCTTTCAGTTCCTTATCCATTACAACAAACCTCTTTCCTTCTGCCCTCATCTTTATAACCTCATGGGGAGGGATACCATAATATTCTGAGATAAACCTGAGATTTACAAGGTTGACTATATCATCGTCATCAAGCCTTATCATGTGCCATCTGTGTCTTGGATATTTTTTGTAATGACCATAGGCCTTTCCGTAGGGTGGTCCAACTATCACAGTCTCTTTAACAGGCACATAATATACCTCTGGGCCTATACCAAAGTGAAGGGATATATCCATCCAGGAATATCCCGAAAGCCTCATCCTGATGATTACATCAGGACTTACGCGGGCCCTTTTTGCGATGAAGAAGACTACCGGCAATTCATCCTCTTCTATACCCCTTTCCCTTATGATGATTACCTCCCTCTCGGGCACTCTGTAATAGTTGCTCACTGAGAAGGAGAATCCGCTTTCCTTATCACTTATCGAGAGGTTAAATTCATAACCAGCTGATGAGTGGTTTGCCGTTAAGGGAATTAAAAATGCTCCAGTTAAGATTAAGATCATCAGCTTAAAGATCAGACCCTTTAATGGTGAGGTAACAATCATCTTTGCCTCCTTGTAATTTTTATTTTATCCTTCTTGATATTACCTTAAACTCCTCAGTTCCTGCAACCCCTAATGCCTGAAAGGGCACCGTCTCTGTGCATGTTATGACAGTTCAGGCATCCCTCCTGAACCCCAGCTTTTCTAACAATCATGGCCACTCTTATGATATTCTAATCCATGAGGGTTGAGGATTTAAGGTCCTTTGGTGGTAGCAATAGATTAATTGATCTCCTTCTGTCCACAGGAATAAGGGAATTCTATCCACCACAGGAGGAGGCCATAAAAAGGGGTCTCCTTTTCAAGGAGACCTCCTTTGTTATATCCTCACCCACTGCTTCTGGAAAGACCCTTATAGCTGAGATCCTTTCTCTTAAATTGATTCTTGAAGAGGCCGGTAAGGTCCTTTACATCGTCCCTCTCAGGGCACTGGCAAGACAGAAGTATGAGGATTTTAAGAAGAGGTATGAGGGATTCGGGATAAAGGTCCTTCAGAGTACAGGAGAATACGACAGTGCAGATCCCTGGCTTCAGCATGGCGATATTATAATATCCACCAACGAAAAGGTGGATTCCCTCCTGAGGCATCATGCCTCGTGGATCTCAGAAATCAGACTTGTTGTTGCTGATGAGGTTCATCTTATAGGAGACCCCAACAGGGGTCCTACCCTCGAGATTGTCCTTACAAGGTTAAAGGAGATGAATCCCTCTATAAGGTTTCTCTGTCTGAGTGCCACCATAAAGAATTCCTATGAACTGGCTGAATGGCTTGGGGGTCTTCTCATTGAATCCAAGTGGAGACCTATACCTTTAAAAGAGGGTGTATATTTTAAGGGTGCTGTGAGATTTAATGATGGCACCATAAGATGGGTTGAGAGATCCTCCCTTAGTGGCGAGGTAACTGGCAAAGAGGTTATCAATATTGCCCTTGAGACTATAAGGGCAGGAGGTCAGGTCCTGATATTTTCAAATACGAGGAGGGCTGTAGAAGCCCTTGCTGAAAAGGCGGGCAGGATTTTATCAGGAGAGATATCCGATGAAGAGAAGGGATTCTTAGAGGCCCTTTCAGAAGAGATTTCCCATGCAGGACTTAGTGGCGAGGTTATAGAACCCACAAGGCTATCAAGAAGACTTGCAGAGGCAGTTAAATCTGGTGTGGCCTTTCATCATGCAGGGCTTCTTTCAGAGCAGAGAAGGATAATCGAGGATGCCTTCAGGGAGAACAGGATAAGGCTCCTCGTCTCAACCACAACCCTTGCCATGGGTCTTAATCTTCCATCAAGGTGTGTGATTATAAAGGACTGGAAGAGGTATGAATCTGGGAGAGGGGTTGAGCCTATATCCGTCATGGAGATAAAACAGATGTCTGGAAGGGCTGGCAGACCGGGGTATGACAGGGAAGGGGAGGCAATAATAATTGCAAGGTCAAGAAGGGAAGAGGATTTTGTTATGGAAAATTATATAAAGGGTGAACCCGAGACAATTACCTCTCATCTCGGTAGTGAATCAGTCCTCAGATTCCACATACTCTCATCAATAGCAGGCCTTTTTACCATGAAGAGGGAGGAGATACTCAATTTCCTGAAGCATACATTTTATGGATACAAGCATGATGTAGCCGAGCTACTTCCAGTGATTGAGAGGATACTCCATTTTTTAAAGAATGAGGGATTGATTTTAGAAAGATCAGGTTATCTCAGGCCAACCATCTTTGGTAAAAGGGTTTCGGAGCTTTATATAGATCCCCTCACAGGTGTGATATTCAGAGACTGTCTCAGAAGTCCGAAGCCGAAGAGGCTTATCTCCCTTATTCATATGGTATGCCATACCCCTGACATGCTGATCCTTTCTGTTAGAGAGAAGGAGGTGGAGGAGCTCCTTGATGCCTATTATAAATATGAAGGTGAACTCCTTGTGGATACCGAGGACCCTATTGAGGAGATACTCTCTGAGCTCAAGACTGCCCTTGCCATCTCTGACTGGATGGATGAGAGGTCAGAGGATGAGATATGCTCTAAATATGGCATAGGTCCTGGAGACCTCCATACCATAGTGGAACTCTGTGACTGGTTACTCTATTCATCTGAAGAGATAGCAAAGGTCTTTAATCTGAAGAATCTTGTAAGACCTCTCTCGATCCTGAGACTCAGGGTGACTTATGGAGTAAAGGAGGAGCTCCTCGGTCTTATCACACTGAAAGGTATCGGAAGGATAAGGGCAAGGAGTCTCTTTAATGCTGGGTTCAGGACAAGGGAGGATATAAAGAAATCAACAGTAGCTGAACTCTCAAAGGTCCCCCACATAGGTAAGGCCATTGCAGAATCCATAAAGAGAGAAGTGGAGGGCCGGAATCTATTATAATAATGCCATGCGCAGGATGTTTTTTCCTATAGGGATACCTGAGATCAAGCCCAGATTCAATATCATTGATGTTATGGTCTTTCTCTTCATAGCTACTATACTGTATATTGTTATCTTCATTGCCTCTGGCTGGAGGGCCGAGATGCAGCCCTCAGTGGAGATAGACCTTTCCGTTTCAAAATTGCCTTTATATGCCGTAAACTCCATCTTCAGGATCTTTGCAGCCTATATCCTATCCTTTATATTTGCCATCTGGTATGGCTATACAGCAAACAGATCCAGATGGCATGAGAGGATAATGGTCCCCCTTCTTGATATACTTCAGTCAATACCTGTACTCTCTTTTCTCCCGGGCGTTGTCCTTGCCATGATTGCACTTTTTCCTAATTCAAGGATTGGTGTGGAGATAGCCTCAATCCTTCTCATATTCACAGGTCAGATATGGAATATGGCCTTCAGCTACTATAACTCAATAAACACATTGCCCAGGGAGTTCCAGGATGTGGCAAGGATTTATGGATTTTCAAGGTATCAAAGGTTTATAAAGATTGATTTGCCCTTCAGTGCTATAGGTCTTATCTGGAATAGTATGATGTCCATTGCTGGAGGGTGGTTCTTTCTTATGGCCTGTGAGATGTTTGTCCTCAAGGACAGGGACTTCAGACTTCCTGGGATTGGTTCATACATACAGACAGCCGCCATCAACGGCAGGATAGATGCTGTTTTTTACGGGCTTGGCACTATGGTTTTGATAATTATCCTTCTGGATATCTTCCTCTGGAGGCCCCTCATTGCCTGGTCTCAGAAGTTTAGATTTGATACTGTTAAGGAGGAGGATGAGCCAGAAAGTTTTGTCTTGAATATCTTGAGGAGATCCACTCTCCAGAGATGGTTTATAGAAGGATTCTCTCAGATGAATAACAGGATCGAGAGGTTTTTCAGGACCTTAGAGGAGAGGAGAAGGGATTCACGATGGAAGAGGTTTGTGAGATTCTTTTTGCTCGGTGTCATCCTTGTTCTTTTCATATGGGCTTCCTTTAAGGCCATAGAGTCCCTCATCACCCTTCCAGTAGAGGAATATCTTCTTATACTCAAGGCTGCCTTTTTCTCATTTCTCAGGACAGGTTCTGCCATCTTTATTGCCCTTTTGTGGACAGTCCCTGTAGGTGTATTAATAGGTCTTAACAGGGATGTTGCCAGGGTCCTTCAACCAGTAATCCAGATCCTCGCCTCTGTGCCTGCCACTGCTGTCTTTCCTGTTATAATACTCTTTCTCATAAGGTTTGGTGGTGGACTTGATATCGGTGCAATCTTTCTGATGCTTCTGGGGACCCAGTGGTATATACTCTTTAATGTCATAGCAGGTGCCTCAGCCATACCTGCTGATCTGAAAGAGGCAGCAAAGGTTTATGGGATCAGAGGGATAAGGAGATGGAAGGTCTTAATCATTCCTGGCATATTTCCTTATCTTGTTACTGGTCTTATAACCGCTACAGGAGGTGCCTGGAATGCCACCATAGTGGCAGAATATGTGACCTTTGGAGGCACGACCATGAGCACAACTGGCCTTGGTGCACTTATAAGTGAGGCTACGGCAGAGGGGAATTTCCGATTGCTTCTTGCAAGCACCATCACCATGGCAATACTGGTGGTGAGCATAAACAGGCTTCTCTGGAAGAGACTCTTCATAATGGCAAGGGAGAGGTACAGGCTTGAATGACCATACTTGAGGTAAAGAATGTATCCAAGTCCTATCCCATGGCAGGAGGGAAAAACCTTCTGGTCCTTGAGGATATAACCTTCTCTGTTCAGGAGGGAGAGATAGTATCAATAATCGGTCCATCAGGTGCTGGGAAGTCATCCCTTCTCAGGATCCTTTCAGGGCTTGCAGAGCCGAGCTCCGGGATTGTCCTCTATCACGGCAGGCCTTTAAAGGAGGCAAATCCCAGGATTGCCATGGTCTTTCAGAGCTTTGCCATATTTCCATGGCTTACTGTCCTCGAGAATGTGGAGGTCGGCCTTCTGGCGAGGGATCTTCCAGAAAAGGAGGCAAGGGAGCGTGCCCTGAAGGTGATAGACCTTGTGGGGCTTGATGGCTTTGAGGAGGCCTATCCAAGAGAGCTTTCAGGAGGGATGAAACAGAGGGTTGGACTGGCGAGGGCCTTGGCTGTTGAGCCAGAGATCCTCTACATGGATGAACCCTTTTCTGGCCTTGATATACTCACAGCAGAGAACCTGAGGAGGGAGATAATCGACCTCTGGTTACAGAAGAGGATGCCCACGAAGTCTATAATCCTTGTTACCCACAACATAGAGGAGGCTATCGAACTCTCAGACAGGATAATAGTGATGAGTTACAATCCTGGAAGGATAAAGGCTGATCTTGCCGTGACCCTACCTCAACCAAGGGATAGGAACTCCAAGGAATTCAAATATCTCCTTGATGAGCTCTATACAATCCTCACAAGACCTCCTGAGGAGGTGCCTTTCCTCCTGAGGAAGGAGAGGTATCAGTTCCTTCCCCATGCAAAGATTGGGGCAATCAGCGGACTTATCGAGCTTGTTTATGACAAAGGTGGAAGGGCTGATATCCCCCAGCTTGCCTCTGATCTGAGCATGGAGGTTGATGACATCTTTCCACTTACAGAGGCTGCAGTCTTTTTGGGGCTTGCAGAGATAAAAGAGGGAGATATAATACTTACAGAACAGGGGAAGGTCTTTGCAGAGGCCGATGCATTGGGTAAGAAGGAGCTCTTCAGGAAGATGGCCCTTGATAATATCCAGCTTATAAAGCAGATCGTTCAGGTGCTTTCACAAACAGCAAAACACAGGATCTCGGAGGACTTCTTCATCGAGATCCTTGAGCATCATTTCACAGAGGAGGAGGCATGGAATCAGCTCGAGACCGCCATTGACTGGGGAAGATATGCTGAGCTCTTTGCCTATGATTATGATACAGGAGAGCTTTATCTTGAGGAGGTAAAGGCAGAGGACTGAATTGTTATTTCGCCACTGAATAGTATTTATAATAGGCAGAACAGCTTCCCTCTGTACTCACCATGCAGGCTCCAACAGGATCTTCTGGGGTGCAAGTCTTTCTGAAGAGAGGACATTCGGGAGGTATGATTATTCCCCTCAGGACATCACCGCATCGACAGCCCTTAACAGGACTTTTATCTTTGTAGGTGGGTTTAAGGTTAAATCTAAAAAGGATATCCCTCTTTGAGTATTCTTCCTTAAGCCTCAACCCACTCAGAGGTATCATACCTATTCCCCTCCACCAGGCATCTGAGGGTTCAAAGACCCTATTAAGTATCTCTAAGGCCTTTTTATTCCCCTCGGGTCTGACGGATCTTGTGTATTGAATGACCAGATCCTCTTTTCCCAAAAGGATATTATTAATGAGAATCGCTATTGCCTGAAGTATATCCTCAGGTTCAAAACCAGCTATGACAGAGGGGATGTGATATCTCTCTTTTATAAATCCATATGGACCTGTCCCAATAATTGTGCTTACATGACCGGGAAGGATAAAACCATCAATCCTTACATCCCTGTCATTAAGAAGTGCCTCTATGGCAGGTGGGACGAATTTATGACAGGAATATATGAAGAGATTATCCAGTCCTCTTCTTTCTGCCATCTGGAGTACACCAGCTATAAGAGGAGAGGTGGTCTCAAACCCAACGGAAAAGAATATCACTGTTTTGTGAGATTCCCTTTCAGCTATCTCGAGGATCTCAAGGGGTGAATAGACAACCCTTATATCAGCACCCTCTGCCCTTGCCTCCTGAAAGGAGTGCCTCGTGCCTGGCACACGCATCATGTCACCAAAGGTAAGGAGAACCACATCCCTATTTCTTGACAGCTCAATGGCCATGTCAATCTCTTCATGGGGTGTTACACATACAGGGCATCCAGGTCCGCTTATTAATTTCACCTTCTCCGGAAGGAGGGCCCTTATGCCACTCTTGAATATGGCTACTGTGTGAGTCCCGCAGACCTCCATGAGCCTGATCTCCTTTGGAAGCCTTTCGGCCCCCCTCTTAATGAATTCCACAAGACTGAATCTTCCAACTGTTACTTCACCACTACTGGACATCTCTTTCATGAAAGAATCCTTCTCAATATATACGCCTGACCGAGGGCGATGGATGCATCGTTTGAGGGTAAAACCCTGTTTGTATATACATTAAAACCTGTCTCCTTTAAGACCCTGATCACCCTTTTTAATATATATCTATTCTGGAATACCCCACCAGAGAGGCAGACATCCCTGATACCCGTAAGGATTGATATCTCTGTTACTGTCCTCAGGATTGCCGTGATGATGGTATTGTGAAACCTTGTGGAGATTAAGGATGGGCTCTTCCTTTCTGATAGATCAAATATAAGGGGAGGCACGATGGATGAGAGGTCTATCAGGAGATTATCCTTGAAGGTAATCTCAACAGGATAGTCTTCTGTTACTGATTCATCCACAAGGGATTCAAGGGCAATGGGAGACTCTGCCTCAAAGGTATTTCTGTCACATATCCCTGTGAGGGCAGCAATTGCATCAAAGAACCTGCCAGCCCCTGAACTTAAAGGGGAAAGATTTCTGTCAGGAATGATCTTCAGGATATCTTCTATGATCTCGGTGCCATATCTCTTATTAAATCCAGTGGCTTCTATATAATCCCATACCTCTTCTCCCGCAGCCTCCCATAGAAGTGATAGGCCGATCCTCCAGGGCTCCTTTATTGCCTGTTCACCTCCAGGAAGTGCTACAGGTCTGAATCTCCCCATCCTTTTGAAGCCGTCAGCCTTGACGATCATAAATTCACTGCCCCATATCGTACCATCTGTTCCGTAACCTGTGCCATCCATGGCAACACCTATCACCTCTCCTTCAAGGCCATGTTCAGCCATCACAGAGGCTATGTGGGAATGGTGGTGCTGGAATCTATAAACCTCAAGACCCTGTCTCTCAGCCCATCTTGTGGATAGATAATCAGGGTGGAAATCGCAGGCAATTGCTACTGGATTGATCCTGTAAACAGACTTCAGATTATTCAATGTCTCTTCAAAAAATCTCACTGTCTCGAGATTCTCCATATCCCCTATATGCTGGCTCAATATGGCATAGTTTTCCTTTGTGAGGACAAAGGAGTTTTTCAAGTCAGCACCAACGGCAAGTATCTCTGGCCCTGATTTACTGAAGATCAGCCTTCCTGGTGCATATCCCCTTGATCTCCTTATAAAGAATAGTGCAGGTCTTGATCTATCAAGAAGATGGCCCTCCTCAATAAGGAATACCACACTGTCATCCACCCTCATGAATATATCCCTATTGTAATCGAGAAAGGCGTCAGCTACATGGGAAAGCCTCTTCATTGCCTCTTTATTGTCTATCACGATGGGTTCCTCACTGATATTGCCACTGGTCATCACAAGCACCCTGAAATTTGGTCTTCCCTTAAGCCCACGAGGATAATAAAAGATGAGATAATGGATTGGTGAATAGGGAAGCATGAATCCTAAATAGGCATTCCTTGGTGCGATATTATCACTTAGTGGCGAAGTAACAGTTAGTGACGAGGTGCAGGGGGTATCCTTCTTTCGGAGCAGTACTATAGGTCTTTCCTTTGAGAGGAGTATCCTTTCTTCAGATTCGCTCACCTCAGCAAAAGACCTTATATGTTCTATATCAGGTGACATGAGTGCAAAGGGCTTATTACTCCTTCTCTTGGGCTCCCTCAATCTTTTAACTGCAGAACCATCCTCTGCATTACAGGCGAGGTGGAAACCTCCCACGCCTTTTATGGCAACGATACCACCCTTTTTGAGGATATCGATTGCCTCCCTTATTGCCTCCTCTGAGTGAACTGTTACCTCCCTGCTCTCTTTGATCTTTGTAAGCCTGAGCTGTGGCCCGCACTCCGGACATGCATTTGGCTGGGCGTGGAAGCGTCGGTTGAGCGGATCCTCGTACTCATGCCTGCAATCTTCGCACATCTGGAAGACCTTCATCGACGTCCTGGGGCGATCGTACGGCAGCGACTCGATGATCGTGAAGCGCGGACCGCAGTTGGTGCAGTTCGTGAACGGATAGCGGTACCGACGATTCGATGGGTCAAAAATATCTCGGAGGCAATCGGGACAGGTCGCGATGTCGGGAAGAACGAGCGCCGTCTTCTCCCCACCGTCCTCACTCGCCCGGATCTCGAATGTCGTGAACCCAACGACATCCAACCACGATGGCTCAAGGCTTTGGACGAACGATCGAGGTGGCTTCTCTTTTTCTATCCGGAGTAGAAAAGTGTTTAACTTTTCTGGTTCCCCCTCAACTTCAACGAAAACTCCCTGAGTGGAATTCGTGACCC
>CAMTWD010000045.1:0-16970 GCA_947085365.1 uncultured Nitrospirota bacterium
CGATTATGGTATTGCGCAAGACACGATAGAATAGCTCTAATGGAGTGGCTGTCTGAAGTGCCTGATCCCCCTTTTTCAGTTGATCCTCGTAAAGGAGACTTTTCTGCCTTGCAAGGAGGCTATAAACCCCACCTTCTTTTTCAGCCACCTCCCTATACCTTTCGTAAATCCTTCTCCATTCATCAGCAGCCCTATCTATTTCTGAACCTCCCTGTTGATTCTTCATTCTATTCTCCTGTATCCTTATCAGCCAGTACTGATAGCGCCACTTCTTATATCTCTTAGAGAGCTCTGAAAGGATCCTTTCAGCCTCTTCGTAGCTTTTAGAGATATAATGTGTCCATGCAATAGCCCACTGAATATCCTCTGTATCATAGGGGAAATGCCTTCTGAGTGCCTCAAGATAATCTATAGACCCTTTATAATCACCCCTGTCTCTCAGATTCCTGGCATAGGCTATTGCCACTGGTATCACCCTCCTGTCGCCCGCATTAATCAATCTCTTTATAACCTCCTCTGCCTTCTCATAAGCTGAGGCCCTTAGATAAGAAAGGGCAAGGAGATAATATTCTTTTGCCTGAAGGAATTCTTCAGCAGCCTTGGTATAATGCTTCTGCCTGAAATATACAAGACCAAGAAGCCTCCTCAAGCCTTCCAGTCTTGAGGGCTCTTTCTCATTATTGATCCTCTCCTTCAGGAGTCTTGAAGCCTCATTATATCTGTTACTTCTTATAAGTCCTTTTATCTTTTCCTCGGCCTCATCAGGAGCAAGCATATTGATATTTATCCTCTCGCTGAATAGTGAGGAGAGACTGCTATTTTTAATATAAAGTCTTTTATAGAGCATGGTGCCATCTCCACCAGACTGCTCTTTTAGATAGGCTAAGAGATAGATGGCATAATCATCATCAGGATAGAGTTCCACATATCTCTCAAGATCTTTAATCGCCCTCTCCTCATGCTCAATCAATCTCAACTCTATAAGGTGCATCCTTGCCTTTCTCAAGATCGAAGGTGAACAGGAGGCTGTTATCTCACCATCAACGGTTGGTGGCGAAGTAAGAGTTCTGGAGCAGACCTCTATAAGTTGCTCAAAACCCTTTTCTGCCTCCGAAGGAGAAAGGGCCATCAGTGAAAGCCCCTTCCAGTATAGGACAAGGTCTATTATGGAGTGGCATTCTTCAAGTCCTTTCAGATTCTGAAGCGCCTCCTGATAGCCTCCCCGCTGAAGAAGGTCTTTCACAGCCTTGAGCCTTTCAAGGATACACTCATCCTGACATGATGTGGTGGCAAGGTAACAGTGATTCGAGGCTATAGCGGTATCGGGAGGAAGGATTGACTTAAAGAGCAGGATTCCAGTAAGGAGAAGGAAGAAGAACCTATTCATAACTTATTATAGCATGATAGTGGCGAGGTAAATGAGGCTGAAGGCAATAGGCTGAAGTGAAAGACAAAAAAGAGGAATGCTGTTTTCTTTTTCTTCAGCCTTCAGCCTTAAGCCTTAAGCCTAATTTAGTGGCGAGGTAACAGTTGGAATCGGGAATAAGAATCGAAACTATTGCAAAGTCCTATTATATTCTGGTATGTTATCTCTATGAACAGTGAATTGTTTGATAGAAATGGACTTAACAAAAAGGATACCATGAAAAGGGGCGAGATCCTCAACAGTGTGGAAGGCCTTGAACAGGAAAGATTGAGAGAGTTCAGTGAGAAGATCTCTAAATTTATTGAAAAGGCAAGATTACTCAAAAAGGAAAATCTCCAGCTAAGAAAGAGGGTTGGAGAGCTCGAAGAGATTATTAACAGACAGACAGAGGAGATAGAGAATCTCAAGCAGGAAAGGGTCTTATTCAGACATGAGATAGAACAGATCATGCGTGAGCTGGAGGATCTGGATTTGTGATGAAGGGCATAGAGGTCTATATACTCGGCCAGAAGTATCTCCTTAAAGGTGAAGGATCTCCTCAATATATGAAAGAGCTTGCTGAATTTGTTGACTCAAAGATAAGAGAGGTTTTGAAGAATTCTCCCAATATGCCACCACTTAAAGCAGCAATCATTGCATCCTTAAATATAACAGATGAACTTTTTAAACTCAGAGACCAGCAGAAGGCTATTATTGATTATGTAAATGAAAAGGCAGAGGCCCTCAGCCTTCTCTTTTCCGATGAGTAAGAGAGGACTGCTGTATTAATCCCTATGATCTTTGGATGGCCCCTTTTGAGGATTACACGAATCCCTTGAAGGAAGACCTCAGGTGGGCACCCCAAGCCTTGGAAAGACCAGGAGTTGTAAAATAAGGTATATACCAAGGAGAATTATAATTATAAATATCTCACTCATTTCTTCTCCTCTGCAGTCTTTTCAGCCTTCTGCTCTCTCCTTGCTTCATAATCCACAAACTCAAGAACGGCAAGCTCTGCCCTATCATTTACCCTTCGCCTCGTCCTGACAATCCGCAGATAACCACCATTTCTTCCAACAAAGCGGGGACCTATCTCCTTAAAAAGGTGGCTGATAAGCCGCCTGTTTGGGAGATAGCTCATAGCAAGCCGCCTCGAGGCAAGGTCACCCTTTATCGCAAGGCTGACCAGCCTCTCAGCAATCCTCTTGGCTTCCTTTGCCTTTGCAACAGTCGTCTCTATCCTCTGGTGTTCTATGAGGGACGCAACAAGATTTCTCAATAATGCCTTTCTCTGATTCGTCGGTCTTCCAAATAGCCTTCCGTCCACCCTGTGGCGCATCTATTTACCTCCTGACTGAAGGGCCTTAAGGGCCTCCCTATCTATCTTCATCCCGAAGTCAAGGCCCATACCCCTGAGAATCTCCTTTATCTCATTCAGGGACTTCTTGCCAAAATTCTTCGTCTTCAACATCTCCTCTTCTGTCTTCTGAACGAGATCAGCTATTGTATGTATATTTGCATTCTTAAGACAATTGTATGCCCTTACGGATAATTCAAGCTCATCTATACTCTTCAGCAAATTCATATTTATGGGTGAGGTACTGGATTGGGAAAGAGAGACTGTCTTATCCTCCATAGGATAAACGGCATCCTCCTCGAGGATAAAGAGATCAAAATGTTCCACCAGGATACCGGCCGCCTCTGATATAGCCCTCTCTGGTGTGATACTGCCATCAGTAGTAATCTCCATTATGAGCTTATCATAATCGGTTGACCTCCCCACCCTCGCCTTCTCCACCCAGAAATTAACCTTTTTTACAGGACTGAAAAGGGAGTCAACAGCTATAACCCCTATGGGAAAATCGGGCTTTTTATTTAACTCCGCAGGGACATAACCCTTTCCTGTGTTCATAAAGAGTTCCATCTCGAAGGTCACACCCTTATCAAGGGTTGCAATGGGCTGGTCAGGATTCAGTATCTCTACAGATCCATCAACTTTTATATCACCAGCTGTCACCACCTTCGGTCCCTTTTCCGCTATCTTTCCTGTTCTTTCGCCTTCACCATGAATCCTCAATCTTATCTTCTTTATATTCAAGATAATATCAACCACATCCTCCTTCACTCCATCTATTGGGGAGAACTCGTGGAGAACTCCTTTTATCTTTACAGCAGTAACAGCAGATCCAGTGATAGAAGAGAGGAGTACCCTTCTGAGGGCATTCCCTAAGGTTATACCATATCCTCTCTCAAAGGGTTCTGCAACAAGCCTTCCAAAGTAAGGTGTCAATGTATCTTCATCAAATTTTATCTTTTGTGGAAGATGAAAACCCTTTTTCCTTAAGTTCATAAGACCTCCATCTTTGTGGATTTTGCCTTTAAATTATTTTGAGTAGAGCTCCACAACCAGTTGTTCCCGTACTGTGACAGGTATCTCCTCCCTTGATGGTACCCGGAGAACCCTTCCTCGCATCCCTTCTGCATCCAGCTCAAGCCACTCTGGAATGCCCCTGTGTTGTGCCTTCTCAAGACTCTCCTTTATCACCTCGAGGTTCTTACTTTTGTCACGCACCTCAATTACATCACCTGGCTTAAGGCCATAGGAAGGGATATTTACCCTCTCTCCATTGACAAGTATGTGGCCATGGCTCACAAGCTGCCTCGCCATCCTGATGCCCGAAGCAAAACCAAGCCTCTGAACCACATTGTCAAGCCGCAATTCAAGAAGTTGAAGAAGGGCCTCTCCAGTAATTCCCTTCTTCTTTGAGGCTATCTCAAAGTACCTTCTGAACTGTCTCTCCAGCACACCATACAATCTCTTTAACTTCTGCTTCTCTCTTAGCTGAAGTCCATAATCAGAAGGCTTTGGTCTGTTCTGCCAGTGCTGTCCAGGAGGATATTTCCTCCTCTCTAAGGCACACTTATCAGTATAGCACCTGTCTGCCTTAAGAAAGAGCTTCTCACCCTCGCGTCTACATAACCTACATACTGGACCAGTATATCGTGCCATCTATCTAAAAACCTCCATTCTTTTATTTTTACACCCTTCTCCGCTTTGGTGGTCTGCATCCATTATGCGGAACAGGAGTGACATCCTTAATAATGTTTATATCCAGACCAGCTGCCTGAAGTGCCCTTATAGCTGATTCCCTGCCTGCACCAGGACCCTTCACATAAATATCTACCTGCCTTACTCCCATATCCATTGCCTTTTTAGCAGCCGTTTCAGCAGCAACCTGGGCTGCATAGGGGGTTCCTTTCCTGGAACCTTTAAAACCAACACTACCAGCTGATGCCCATGTAAGGACATTCCCCTTCTGATCTGTAATAGTTACTATTGTGTTATTAAAGGTTGCCTGGATGTGGGCAATCCCTACAGTTACATGTTTCTTCTCCTTTTTTGAACCCCTCTTCTTCGAAGCCATTTATACCCCCTTCTTTTTGCCAATCGCTGCCCTTCTCGGTCCCTTCCTGGTTCTGGCATTAGTCCTCGTCCTCTGCCCCCATACCGGAAGACCGAGCTTATGTCTTATGCCCCTATAACAGCCAATATCTATAAGCTTTTTTATATTCATGGCAATCTCTCTTCTTAACTCACCTTCCACCTTATAATCCCTTTCAATAACTGACCTTATCCTGACAATCTCATCATCCTTGAGATCCTTTACTCTGGTATCAGGATTCACTCCCGTCTCTCTTAATATCTTGTTAGAAAGAGACCTCCCGATACCAAAGATCCTCGTGAGGGCAATCTCCACCCTCTCATTTTTTGGTAGATCTACACCAGCAATCCTCGCCATCTTTCACCTCATCCCTGCCTCTGTTTATGCTTAGGGTTTTCGCAGATAACCCTTACAACTCCCTTGCGTCTTATAACCTTACACTTTGCACATATAGGTTTTACCGATGAACGGACCTTCATCCTCTTAATGCCTCCAATTTCCAAGGTTGTGGGAGGTATGGAGTTTTAAGCCCCCCACTAACTCTTACCTCGTTACTAAATATATTCATTTAAACCTGTAAGTAATCCTACCCTTTGTAAGGTCATAGGGTGAGAGCTCAACCAGAACCCTGTCACCCGGCAGAATCCTTATATAATGCATCCTCATCTTCCCAGATACATAAGCCAACACAACCTGCCCGTTATCGAGCTCCACCCTGAACATGGCATTAGGCAGGACCTCTACGACCGTTCCCTGAACCTCTATGCTATCCTCTTTGGGCAATTTTGCATTATAACCTTTTAATTTAATTTAGTCAAGATTTCCGCTCCATCCCTTGTAATAGCCACAGTATGTTCAAAATGTGCTGAATAGCCACCATCTGCTGTAACAGCAGTCCATCCATCATCAAGTATAATCACATCTGGAGAACCCTCATTCACCATCGGCTCAATAGCAATGGTCATCCCCTCTCTAAGCCTCGGACCTCTGCCAGGCCTTCCAAAGTTTGGCACCTGTGGCTCCTCATGAAGAAACCTTCCAACACCATGACCCACAAAGGCCCTCACCACTGAAAAGCCATTCTTTTCAACATAATTCTGAATCGCCGCTGATATATCTCCAACCCTGTTGCCAGGCCTTGCCTTCTCAATTCCTATATAAAGGGCCCTCTCTGCGACCTCCAGAAGCCTCCTCTGTCTTTCATTAACAGGCTCTACAGCATATGAACGGGCTGCGTCACCATAATAACCTTCATAGACTACCCCAAGGTCTATGCTCACGATGTCACCCTCTTTTATAACCCTTTCAGAGGGTATCCCGTGAACCACCTGATTATTTATAGAGACGCATATACTTGCTGGATATCCCCTGTATCCTTTAAAGGCCGGGATACCGCCTTTTGCCCTTATATAGGCCTCTGCATAATCCTCCAGTTCCTTTGTCTTTATCCCAGGCCTTATAACCTGGGAAAGCATCTCTAAGGCACCTGCTGCAATCTTGCAGGCCTTCTCAATAAGCCTTATCTCCTCTTTCGATTTCACTATAATCACAACCTTAGGTCTCTTAGTCTCTCCTGCCCCTCAATCTTCCCTTTTTTAGAAAACCTTCATAGGATCTTGTAACAAGATGAGCCTCGATCTGCGATACTGTATCAAGGGCAACACCCACAACTATAAGAAGAGAGGTCCCTCCAAAATAAAAGGGTACATGAGCCTTTTCTATGAGAAACTCCGGTAATATACAGACAATGGATAAGTAAATGGCTCCCACAAAGGTGAGCCTGCTTAAGACCCTGTAAATATACTCTGATGTCTTCTGCCCAGGCCTTATCCCAGGTATAAACCCACCATACTTTTTTAGATTATCTGCTATATCCACAGGGTTGAATATTATGGCTGTGTAAAAATAGGCAAAGAAGAAGATGAGCCCAACATATAAGACTGTATAAATAATACTTCCGGGGGAAAGCTGTTGTGCAACGCCCTGAATCCATGGAATCCCTGCAAATCCTGCTATTGTAGCAGGAAACATTATTATTGAAGAGGCAAATATGGGAGGAATGACCCCAGCGGTATTTATCTTTAAAGGAAGATGGGTGGTCTGCCCTCCGTAGACCTTTCTCCCCACAACCCTCTTGGCATACTGTATCGGGATCTTCCTCTGTCCCCTTTCTATGTATACTACCCCTGCAACAACAGCGACCATCAAGAATAGAAGAAAGATTACGAAGAGCAGCGAAAGCTCACCTGTCCTGACTAAGGTGATCGTATTTAAAACTGCACCCGGCATGCTGGCAACTATACCTGCAAAGATTATAAGGGATATACCGTTCCCGATACCCCTCTCTGTTATCTGCTCGCCCAACCACATTACAAAGGCTGTACCAGATGTAAGGGTAATCATTGTCATAAGCCTGAAGGACCAGCCAGGGTTCCGAACGAACTCACCCTGTGACATTGTCTCAAGACCGAGGGCTATAAAGAATGACTGGATGGCACTTATAATAACTGTACCATATCTGGTATATCGGATAATCTTCTTTCTGCCGTATTCTCCCTCCTTTGCAAGCCTTCCCAAAGCTGGTATAACTACAGTCAATAGCTGGAGGATGATGGAGGCACTGATATAGGGCATTATGCCCAGTGCAAAGATAGTCATCCTTGAAAGGGCACCACCAGAAAACATATCAAAAAACCCCATAATGGCACCAGCACGCTCAGTAAGAAATCTGCTGAGCGCCTCACCATCTATACCTGGGGTAGGTATATGGGCACCAATCCTGTAGACAATAAGCATCAGGAGCGTAAAAATTATGCGGCTCTTGAGCTCCTCTACCTTGAAGATGTTCCGAAAGGCTTCAATTAGCCTCACCATTACATCGCCTCACTGTTACTTCGCCACCTACCGTTACTTCGCCACTAAGGAGCGATTAATTACCTCAAAGGTAGCACCCACTGCCTTTAATCTTTCAATGGCAGACCGACTGAAGGCATGGGCCTTAATCTTCACGGGTCTTGTAATAGAACCATCTCCGAGGATCTTAAGACCATCCTTAAGGTCCTTTATTACACCTTTTTCAAGAAGGATCTCAGGAGTAATCTCATCGAGGGAAAGTCTCTCTAAATCCCTTAGATTGACTATGGCGTATTCCTTCCTGAAGGGCGAGTTTGTAAATCCCCTTTTCGGAAGCCTTCTCTGTAAGGGCATCTGCCCACCCTCAAAACCAGGTCCCTTTGCTCCGCCTGAACGGGCCTTCTGACCTTTATGACCCCTTGTGGAGGTCTTCCCATGACCCGAGCCAATCCCTCTACCAACCCTCTTTTTTTTCTTCTTGCTTCCTGGTGCTGGTTTTAGATCCTCTATCTTCATCACCCTATCTCCTTCACATCAATTAAATGAATCACCTTAGAGACCATACCCCTTATAGAAGGGACATCCTCTTTAAACACTGTCTGGTGCCTCTTTCTCAAACCAAGGGCCTGAAGTATCCTCCTCTGTTTTTCCGGTACTCCAGGGTATCCCCTTTTAAGGGTTATAGACAACTTCTTCATGCCACAACCTCCTCTTGGGGCTCCTCAATCTTTCCTCTTATTCTGAGAACAGTCTCCGGATCCTTGAGTTCCTTAAACCCCTCTAATGCCGCCCATACAGTATTAAAAGGATTATGGTTGCCAATTACCTTTGCAACTATATCGGTTATCCCGGCAACCTCAAAGAGTGCCCTTACACCACCACCTGCAATAATACCTGTTCCTTTTGGAGCAGGTTTCATTACCACCTTTATAGCTCCAAACTCGCCAATTACCTCATAGGGTATTGTGCCATCCTGGATAGGAATCCTTATAAGGGATTTCTTTGCCTGCTCTATAGCCTTCCTGATTGCATCAGGAACCTCGGCAGCCTTTCCTTTACCAGCTCCAACTATTCCATTGCCGTCTCCAACAACAACAAGGGCACTGAAGGAAAATCTCCTTCCACCCTTCACAACCTTTGCTACCCTGTTTATATAAACTATCTTGTCCTTCAGATCAAGTCCTTCTGGATTTATCCTCTCCAAGATAACCTCCTTCTAAAATTCCAGTCCTTGAGCCCTGGCTGCATCAGCAAGGGCTGCAACCCTTCCATGATACTTATAGCCACTGCGATCAAAGACTACCTTTTTAATACCTTTCTCTAAGGCCCTTTTTGCAATAAGTTCACCCACCCTCTTTGCTGCCTCGATGGTATCTCTGCTTTTGAGGTCAGAAAACTCCTTTTCAATGCTGGAGGCACTCACAAGTGTATGTCCCCTTGTGTCATCAATCACCTGAGCATATATATATTTTAGACTCTTGTAGACACAGAGTCTCGGTCTTTCAGGGGTCCCTGAAACCTTCTTCCTTATCCTTTTATGTCTAATCCTTCGCATATCTATCTTCTTGCCCAAGGATCTAACCTCCCTTACTTTTTACCAGCCTTTCCAGGCTTTAGTCTCAGTTGTTCCCCAGCATATCTTATACCCTTTCCTTTATAAGGATCCGGTGGCCTTAAGGCCCTTATATTAGCTGCAGTCTGTCCCAGAAGTGCCTTATCCGCACCTCTAAGAGTTATTGTTGTCTGTTTCTCATCCACAGAGGCCTTTATCCCCTCAGGGAGCTGAAACTCCACCGGATGGGAATAACCGAGACTGAAGAGAATCCTGTTACCCTGAAGCTGTGCCCTATAACCCACTCCGTATATCTCGAGAACCTTCTGAAAACCCTTTGACACTCCCTCGATCATATTTGCTACAAGGGCCCTCATCGTTCCATGAAGGGCCTTATCCCTTTTTTCCTCTGATTCCCTTGTAAGGACAATCTTACCATCCTCTATGCTGACCTTTATCCTGGGATGGATCTCCACAGAGAGGCTAGCCTGTGGACCCTTTGCTGAGATAATATTCTTCTCTATCTTTACCTCAACCCCTGGGGGGATCTCTACGGGCTTCTTACCAATGCGTGACATAACTTAGTTCCTCCTCTACCATATATAACACAGAAGTTCACCCCCAACCCGTGCCTCCCGACACTTCTTATCTGACATAATGCCCTTTGGGGTACTCAGGATTGCTACTCCGAGGCCACCTGCCACTCGAGGAATCTCATCAACCCCTACATACACCCTCCTGCCGGGTTTGCTGACCCTCTTCAGGCCGTTTATAGCTGGCTGTCCATTGGCATACTTTAATGATATCCTGAGTATCCCCTGCCTTTTATCCTTGATTATCTTGTAACCCCGGATGAAACCGCCCTCCTTCATTATCTTTGCGATCTCCAGTTTCATCCTTGAGGCAGGTATATCAACCTTTTCTGCCTTTATCATTATGGCATTTCTAATCCTTGTGAGCATATCTGCTATTGGATCCGTAAGCATCTCTCACCCCTACCAGCTTGCCTTTCTCACACCAGGGATCAATCCCCGATGTGCCATCTCTCTGAAGCAGATTCTGCAAAGTCCGAATCTCCTTAAATAACCCCTTGGTCTACCACAGACCTTACACCTATTCCTCTGCCTGGTGCTGAACTTCGGGGGCCTTTTTGATTTTTCTATCATGCAGACCCGTGCCATATCTTTACTCTTACCTCGCCACCTTTATTTCTTTTTTCTGAAGGGCATCCCAAGATGCCTCAGAAGAGCCATAGCCTCTTCATCTGTCTTTGCTGTTGTGCATATAGTTATATCCATTCCATATATAAAGTCAACCTTATCAACATCTATTTCAGGAAATATCAGCTGCTCCTTGATACCCAAGGAGTAATTACCCCTGCCATCAAAGCTCTTCGTTGGTACCCCTTTAAAATCCCTTATCCTGGGAAGTGCAAGGCTGATGAGTCGATCAAGAAACTCATACATCCTGTCACCTCGTAGTGTCACCTTACAGCCTATGGGCACACCCTTTTTAAGCTTAAAAGCAGCAATCGCCTTTTTCGCCCTGGTCTGCACAGGCCTCTGACCTGTTATCTGGGCGAGTTCCTTCTGGACTATATCGAGGAGCTTTATATTCTGTGTGGCCTCACCAAGGCCTACATTTATAACAATCTTCTCAAGACGAGGCACCTGCATGACATTTTTATAAGAAAACTCCTTCATCATAGATGGAATAACCTCTTTAATATATTTCTCTTTCAGTCTCGGGATCATCTTTATATGTCTATTACCTCCTTGCACTTCTTACAGACCCTTACCTTCTTGCCATCAGCAAGAATCTGTGCAACTATCCTTGTAGGTTTGTCACACTTGGGACAGAGTAACATGACATTTGATATATGTATTGGGGCCTCTTTCTCTATAATCCCACCCTCTCTATATCTTCTACTCGGTTTCATATGCCTCTTTACTATATTGACCTTCTCGACTATAACCTTATTCTCTGAGGGCATCACCTTTATAACCCTACCCCTCTTGCCTTTATTCTTACCGGTTATTACAACCACTGTATCATTCTTTTTTATTCTAAGCGCCATCATACCTCCTTACAGGACCTCTGGTGCCAGGGATATTATCTTTGTAAATTCCTTCCACCGGAGTTCTCTTGCTACAGGACCGAATATCCTCGTCCCAATTGGTTCACCCTGGGCATTGATAAGAACCACGGCGTTCTGATCAAAACGGATATAGGTACCATCCGGTCTCCTTGTCTCCTTCTTGGTCCTCACCACAACCGCCTTAGCCTTGTCACCCTTCTTGATATTACTATCAGGAAGGGCCTCCTTGACGCTCACAACGATAACATCTCCAAGCCTTGCATACTTCTTATGGAATCCGCCAAGTACCTTTATGCACTGAACCTTTTTGGCACCAGAATTATCAGCCACATCAAGCATCGTCCTGAGCTGTATCATCTTCTACTCACCTCCGCACAATTACCTCGCCACTCAGCTAAGTGGCGAAGCAGGGGTTATCTCTGGGCTCTGTGGCTCAACTGTTCTTTCACCACCAAGCTCAGTTGAGCTATTAAGTATCTCCAGCACCACCCATCTCTTCCTCTTGCTGAGTGGTCTTGACTCTATAATCCTGACAATATCCCCCACCTTACACCGATTCTCTTCGTCATGGGCCATGAACTTCTTCCTGTATTTTACAGTCTTTTTGTAAAGGGGATGTTGAACAAGTCTCGTGACCTCTACAACCACGGTCTTGTCCATTTTATCGCTCACAACCTTTCCTGTAAATATCTTCTTTGGCATCTCTTCCTTCCTTTTAAGAACCTCTCTCCTTTTCAGTAATTATAGTAAGGATCCTTGCTATATCCCTTTTTATCTGGGATATCCTCTTAGGGTTCTGAATGTCACCCGTAGCCTTCTGAATCCTCAGATGTAGCAGCTCTTTACGAAGTTCCGCCTCTTTTCTCCTCAGCTCTTCAATAGTAAGCTCCCTTAACTTAGATGCCTTCACAGCAATGCCTCCTCCCGCTTCACAATCTTTGTTGCCACAGGTAATTTGTGAGAGGCAAGCCTCATAGCCTCAACTGCTACATCCTCACTCACTCCAGCAATCTCGTAAAGAATCCTTCCTGGTTTCACAACAGCAACCCAGAATTCAGGATTCCCCTTTCCTTTTCCCATCCTCGTCTCAGCAGGTTTCCTCGTAATGGGTTTATCAGGGAATATCCTTATCCAGAGTTTCCCACCTCTTTTAAGGTGCCTCTGGATAGCAACCCTTGCTGCCTCGATCTGTCTGCTCGTTATCCAGCCAGGTTCAAGGGCCTTGAGGCCAAATTCTCCAAAGGCAATGGTACTACCCCTGTAGGCCTTTCCGTGCATCCGGCCTTTCTGCATCTTCCTGTACTTTACCTTCTTTGGCATTAACATATATCAACTACCTCCAGATACTGTTATTTCGCCCCCAAACTGCTGGCTTAACACTGGCACTGTTACCTCGCCACTAAGTCGGAGACGGTCTCGGTGTTCAACTGAGAAGGAATTCCAGGTAATATGTCACCTTTATAGATCCATACCTTAACACCTATCTTCCCATAGGTTGTTTTTGCCTCTGCAAATCCATAATCTATATCAGCCCTGAAGGTATGTAAAGGAACCCTTCCCTCCCTATACCACTCCGTTCGAGCAATCTCGGCACCAGCAAGCCTTCCAGAACAGGCAACCTTCACACCAAGGGCCCCAAACTTCAGGGCACTCGAAACGGCCTTCTTCATTGCCCTTCTGAAGGATACCCTCTTCTCGAGCTGAAGGGCTATATTTTCTGCCACAAGCTGTGCATCCAGCTCGGGCTTTCTTATCTCTTTAATATCAATTGCCACCTGCCTGCCTGTCAGGGTCTCCAGTTCCTTCTTTAATCTCTCCACCTCAGCTCCCTTTTTGCCAATTATTATTCCTGGTCTTGCAGTATGGATTATTATCCTCATCTTCTGACCAATCCTCTCTATCTCTATCCTTGATATCCCAGCATGATAAAGCCTCTGCTTTAAACTCTTCCTGATATTTGTATCCTCAAGGAGGAGCTGGGAAAAGTCTTTTGCATTGGCTGCAAACCACCGTGAATCCCATCTCCTAATAATCCCTATCCTATTTGCAAAAGGATGAACCTTCTGTCCCAAGCTATACCTCCTTTTTATCCTTTATCGACATTGTTATCAGATTCTTTAAGCACTATTGTGATGTGGCAGGTCTTCTTCTTTATAATATTCGCCCTGCCCATTGCCCTTGGCTCAATGCGTTTCATCATCGGGCCTTGATCTGCCACAGCCTGAACTATCCTCAGGGAATCCACATCAATATTGGGTGAGGCCTGCATGGCATTCGCCATAGCAGATCGGAGAACCTTTTCCACATATCGTGCTGCCCTGTAGGGCATAAATCTCAGGGCAACAATGGCCTCTCCCGCCTTTTTACCCCTGATGAGATCAAGGACCCTCCTTGCCTTTCGTGGTGTTACTCTTATATACCTTGCTATTGCCCTTGCTTCCATACTGTTACCTCATCACCTTCTCTTAATCCTTTTTCTCGGCCTTCTCCTTCTTCTCCTCTCCGTGACCTCTGAAAGTCCTTGTAGGTGCAAACTCACCAAGTTTATGGCCCACCATATTCTCTGTTACATAAACAGGAATAAACTTCCTGCCATTATGCACAGCGAAGGTAAAACCTATAAACTCTGGTATAATTGTTGACCTTCTTGACCAGGTCTTTATAATCTTTTTCTCTCCTGTCTCTCTCATTGAGAGAACCTTCTTCAGGAGTTTTTCATCAACGAATGGACCTTTTTTAAGGGACCTTGGCATAATGCCTCCTTGACTATCTTAATTACTTACGCCTCTTTATGATAAATTTATCAGTCCTTTTGTTCCTTCTGGTCTTTATCCCCTCAGGTTTACCCCAGGGTGTACAGGCAGGTCTTCCACCTGAGGTCTTTCCCTCTCCACCTCCGAGGGGATGATCTATTGGGTTCATCGCCACACCCCTCACAATGGGTCTCCTACCGAGCCACCTCTTTCTCCCTGCCTTACCAATCGTTATGTTTTCATGATCAGGATTGCTTACCTGTCCTATTGTTGCCATGCACTTACTGAGTATAAGCCTCACTTCTCCTGAAGGCATCTTAACCTGTACATACTTCTCCTCTTTTGCAACGATCTGCGCTCCTGTACCGGCTGCACGGACAAGCTTACCACCTTCACCTGGCCGGAGCTCTATATTGTGAATAAATGTCCCAAGGGGTATCTCAGCAAGGGGCATGGCATTGCCTATCTTCACCTCCACACCAGATCCTGAGATAACCTCATCTCCCACTTTGAGCCCCTCTGGAGCAATTATATATCTCCTTTCCCCATCCGCATACTTAAGAAGTGCAATCCTTGCACTCCTGTTGGGGTCGTATTCTATGGTCTCGACCTTTGCCGGGATTCCAAATTTGTCTCTCTTGAAATCTATTATCCTGTAAAGCCTTTTATTACCACCGCCCCTGTGCCATGCCGTAATCCTTTCAGAGTGATTCCTTCCACCCGTCTTCTTAAGAGGTACGGTCAGGGGCTTGTAAGGTTCTTCGCATGTTATATCACTGTAATCAGAGCTGGTCATAAAGCGTCTGCCTGGTGATGTTGGTTTATATACCTTTATTCCCATAACTCAACTCCTTAATTAATGTCCTTCGATAAAGTCAAGTTTTTCTCCTGGCTTCAGTGTTACTATTGCCTTTTTAATCCCAGGGGTAAATCCTTCATACCGACCACGCCTCTTCCTCTTTCCCTTTGTGTTTATTATATTCACCTTCTCCACCTTCACCTTAAAGAGTTCTTCCACTGCCCTCTTAATCATTATCTTGTTTGCTTCAGGATGAACCTCAAGGAGTATCTTATTCTCTCGCTCCTTCAGAAAGTGACCTTTTTCAGTGAATAATGGCCTTTTTATTACATCGTATATTGTAAGATTCATAACCTCTCAGCCTCCAGCTTTGCCATTGCATCCTTTGTGATCAAAACCCTATCATGAGTCACAATCTCATAGACATTTACATCCGCTGCCCTTCTTACTGTCAGACCAGGTATATTCCTTGATGAGAGCATAAGATTCTCGTCCTTTTCAGGAGAGATTATAAGGACGGAACCTTTTAGATCAAGCCTCTCAAGTATAGAGACCATCTCTTTTGTCTTTGGCCTCTCAATCTTCAATGAATCTACGATTAAGAGTTCGCCATCGGCAATCTTACCCTTAAGGGCCTCTCTAAGGGCCACCCTCTTCTTTTGCTGAGGAAGATCATAGGAATAGTCTCTGGGCTTCGGCCCAAAGACAACACCACCACCAACCCACTGGGGTGCCCTGATACTACCCTGCCTCGCCCTTCCAGTATGTTTCTGCCTCCAGGGCTTCCTTCCTCCACCCCTTACCTCACCCCTCGTCTTGGTGGAATGGGTGCCCTGTCTCTGATTGGCAAGGTAGTTTACAACTACCTCATGGATCACCTCTTTCTTCACAGGGCCAGTATCAAGCTTCTCTGCAGTATATTTACCCACAACCGTGTTATTTATATCCCTGATCTCTATCTCCATCTACTGTTACCTCGCACTAAATTAGTTCCTACTCCTTCCTTATCTCCACATAACTACCATTAGCTCCAGGAATGGCCCCCTCAATAAGAAGAATATTCTTATCAGGCATCACATCAACAATCTTTAAATTCTTTATAGTTACTCTTTCTGAACCCATGTGGCCTGGCATACTCTTATTCTTCCAGACCCTTGAAGGAAAGGAGCTTGAGCCTATAGAACCAGGTGCCCTGTTGAACATCGATCCATGAGAACCAGGCCCTCCATGGGCCCCGCACCTCTTCATAATACCCTGAAAGCCCTTTCCCTTGGATATTCCACTCACAGATACCCTGTCGCCTTTGTTGAACCTCTCCACGGTAATAACATCTCCCACCTTCAAACCAGTCATCCTGAATTCCTTTATAATCCTACAAGGTCTTAAACCGACCTTTTTAAATATTCCAAGTAATGGCTTAGGAACATTCTTCTCCTTCTTTATCTCATCAAAACCCACCTTCACCGCCTCATAACCATCTCTTTCAACCGTTTTAACATCTATAACAGGGCATGGTCCAGCCTGAAGTATGGTGACAGCCACGGCCTCGCCAGTCTCAGTAAATATCTGAGTCATTCCTATCTTTTTCCCAAGAATTCCTACTGTTACTCCCTTCATAGCTTTATCTCCACATCAACACCCGCAGCGAGCTCCAATTTCATTAATGCATCCACTGTCTGGGGTGTTGGATCGTATATATCTAAAAGTCTCTTATGAGTTCTGATCTCGAACTGTTCCCTTGACTTTTTATCAATATGGGGAGACCTGAGAATAGTAACCCTGCTTATCTTAGTCGGCAGAGGTACAGGACCCGCCACGCGGGCCCCTGTCCTCTGGGCGGTCTCCACTATCTCCTTTACAGACTGATCAAGGAGTCTGTGATCGTAGGCCTTTAGTTTTATCCTTATCTTCTGGTTCATGGTATCTATTCTATTATCTCCGTCACAACTCCAGCACCTACTGTCCTTCCACCTTCCCTTATGGCAAACCTCAGCTCCTTCTCAAGGGCTATGGGTGCTATAAGCTCTACCGTAAGGTTTACATTGTCCCCAGGCATCACCATCTCCA
>CAMTWD010000046.1:0-9447 GCA_947085365.1 uncultured Nitrospirota bacterium
GTCCCCTCACCCTCGCCCTCTCCCCAAAGGGGAGAGGGGTCCCCCAAAAATCAAAGATTTTTGGGGGTAGCGGTAGGGAATAAGAAAATAGGGACTCTCTCCCCAAAGGGGATAGGGATCCCAAAAAATCAAAGAATTTTTGGGGTAGCGGAGGTAAACCTGCACCTCCGAGGTGCAAGAATCTTACAAAATTATGATCTAACCAATACCCCATTTCGGGGACAGGGAATTTTGATCTAACACGCCTATTGTATTGAGAAGGCTTAGCCGGAAAGAAGGGCAATCTTTTGGATAAATACCAGCTTATTCTGTCTTTAATATTACAGGAGTTTCAGATACTGGCAAGTCACTTATGGCAGAGCAGTTTGCCATAGAGCAGGCAAGGAGAGGACAGAAGGTTGCATTCATCACAGTTGAAACCCCAGCAAACTTTGTCGTTGCAGGACTCAAACTCAGGGCCACTGCTATGGGATACGATTTTGGAAAATTGGAAGAGAATATAATCTTGATCGATGCTGCCTCCTATGGTAGTTTAAGAGAAAATATCCTTGAACTCCTCTCAACCCTTGCATATGTAATCCAGAATTATAAGGTAAAATTTACGGTAATTGATTCAATTACAGGGCTCTTTGAAAATAAGGAGATGCTTGCAAGGGTGGTTGTAAGGCAGATCTTTAATTTTCTGAAAAAATGGTATCAGACAGCAATACTTGTTTCACAAAAGAGAGGCGGGCATGAGGAGCTTACTGCAGAAGCAGCAGGTGGATATGCTGTTGGACATATTGTTGATGGGACAATGGTTTTTGCTAAGGAGATAGTGGATTCATCTTTTAAGGCAAAACTTTATAAGAAGGAGATAGGTGACCTCGTCAGACTGTTTAGAATAGATGGATGTCGGCTTTCAGGCCATGACACTAAGACGCATTTTCTCGAAATCACAGAAACAGGTCTTGTAAGAATAGGGGAACCTATAGGGAGGTAGCAATATGGTTGTCGAGGTTACACCTTACAGAGAAGAGTCAGCCGATGTGGAGTATCTTACAGCTCGAGTCTTTTTTAAGTCTATCGAACTTTTAGGCGGTCTTAAAAAGCTGGCTGAATACAGGAATCTTACATGGCTTCCTGCCTTATCGAGGGCATCCTTTGTAGTTGTACTTAAGGAGGATTTTTTTTTAAGACTGAGGAGGAGGTAGCTAAGATAGTCGGTCTTACGAAGAATACGGTAAGGAATATACTCCGTGCCGATCCAGAGGTTGCCCTTAAAAAGATTAAGGAATATGAAAGGCTTTCATCAAAGATGAAAGAAGAACAAAGGGTGAGTATAGCAGGTGGCATTGCGAAGCTTGCTCATAAAGAGATTAAAGAGGGTAAGGAGGTTAAGCTTCTTCTGAGGTTTGCAAGACATATGATGGAAGAGACCACACAGTTATTGGATATCCCATGGGCTTATAATGTCTTAAAACATACAAAGGGCGTCACCTATCCTATAGAATCGAAGGAGGATTTATTGGAGCATTTAAAAGGTTTAACAATTAAGGAATTTCAGGCTGAGGAAATAATTGAAAAGTTACCCTTTCCCATAAATAATCCCGCTGAATTATTGCATGAAATTAAAGAGGTTATATCAAGGAAGTAAATATATAAGGATGTTGGTCTCACTCCGCCCTTTACCAGATGGCACTATCCTATCCATACGGTTTTCATCTCCTTTATGCCCTCAATAATATGATTTGAGGTTCCCCTGTAACCTACCTTTAGTTCTGACTCGAGATTGTAATACTTCAGGCATGTCCCGCAGGAGAATATCTCAACACCCATTGACTCTATCTCCTTCAGGATGGGGATGATCTCTTCGTTTATAGTGGTAAGCCTTACGCCGGCATTCAGGAAGAATATGGTTTTTGGCAGTTCCTTCGTTACCTTCATCGTCTCGAAGAATGACTTCATAAGAATCCTGCCAAGTTCCTCTTCCTTTCCGATTGTATCGGTGGCAACGATGAGGAAGTAGTCTGAAGGCTGGGATGATTCCATCTTTAACGGCGAAGTAAGAGTTGATTTCTCAGTTTGTGGTTCTGCAGGGGATATTTCGCAGGGATAGCCTTTGACGATCTTTACCCTCCAGTAGTTGTCTTCTTTAGTATTCTCTGTATAATAGCCATTTTTATTTGCAAACCTTGTGAGGTTCTTCACAGATGCCTCATTATCCACGAGTATCTCAAGGATACCCTCACCCATCTTTGACAGGGCCTCCTCAGCCATTATAACAGGCCTTGGGCATACCTCTCCCCTTGCATCAATGAGCATGGCCGTCCACCTCTCTGAAGGTTATCCTGTACCCGATATTAAAACCGTAAAGGTCTTCGTTGAGGGGTCTTCCGTCAACCTCTGCATAGGGATACATGAAGTAATTCAGAGGCTCTCCCTTCTGTGGAGGGTTTAATATTAAATCCCTTCCTGTGCCGAAGGCTATTCTGTTTTCGTCAACAGCTCCAAAGAAATACTCCCTGAGAGGTTGGGCCTGTTCAAGAGTCAGTTTCTGCTCAAGGATTGCCTTCCTCACATCAGAAGGGTCCACTACCACCCATCCGTAACCAGGCAGATAAAATTCAGCCCAGCAATGCTGTGCCTTTGTCATATCTCCTCCTCTTCCTTTCGGTATCCGAATTCCAAATACCTCCCTTGCCGGCACTCCTGAGGCCCTTGCCAGTGCAACAAATACAGAGTGGAGGTCAGCACACTTTCCACCTCTTACCTCGAGAAGTCTCTCCACCTCACCAAACCCGCATCCCTTAACATTTGGATCCCTGTACATGTTATCTACTATCCAGTCATAGATCGCCCTCGCCTTCTCGAGGACGGTCTTCTTGCCTTTAGTTATCTTTAAGGCATAATCCCTGACCCTTCCATCAAGGGGCATCATCCTTGAAGGGCCAAGATATTCCCTGAATTCCTCCTTTGAGAAAGGTAATTCCTTTTTCTTAAAATCCTTTGTAAGGACCTCCTTTCTTCTCACCTTAAAGGTGAAAGTCAATCTTCTCTCCTTTGAGGGAGATAACCACTCTGCATAGAGTATAGGATTTCCATTTTTGGGCTCAGTATAAACCCCACTTCTGGAATAGTTGCCACTTATGACTATATCCTCTATCACCTGATTTCTGTCAGAGACGGGATAGGGTATCCAGAGTCTTACATCCTTTGCCTCTTCAGGTGCATTGAGGTCAAAGGTCATGGTCACCTCAACCCTTCTTTCCTTTGCAAAGGATGGTGTTATGGTTGCCATTAAGAGGATAAAGAGCATAAAGAAGGATCTCTTCATATCCTGTCACCTCCAGAGATTTTTACAAAATATAAACAAAAGGATAATCCCATGTCCAATAGTTTTTTGTGATATCTTTCAATTAGATTATAGATAAAGGCTATAAGAATTCAGAGGATTTCAAGATGTTGAGGTGAAAGGTAGTATTGGTTTATTAATTCCTCAATAGAGTGAAGTTCTGAATAATATCTCAGGATAGAGAGGAGGGTGCGGAGGCTTATCTTACCAGCCCTGAATTCTTGGATCTTTTTTTGGAGGTGTCTGTATTCCTTTGGTGAAAGGAGGTCTTTGAGTTTGTAGAGGATTTTCTGAAGAACCCTTAACTCCTTCTCAGGTGTGACTTTCAGATCCAGTATCTTCATAAGTAGATCAAGATATCTCTCCCTTGCCTCCCTGTAGGAGAGGTTTAGAACATCTGCAAGATGGGATGATTCCTTATCCCCTCTCGATAGTAAGATCAATTCATCTCTTTTATGGAATTCAAGTAGATCCCTTTTATTCCTTATATCTTTCCATCTCTGAAAGGCCAGGACCTTCTCAAAGAAGACCCTCCTTTCTCCTGGATTGTATAATCTCTCTTCCTCTGTGACAGGGATCTCAGGGAATCTCTTTTTGAAGGCACTGGCAAAGAGTCCTGAGGCCTTCTGGTCTGTCCCCGAGATATTTACAGAAAGTCCGCAGCTTGGAGATCTGCTCTTGAATATAAAGCCGTGGATCTCTTTCTTTGAGAGCCTCATGAGTTTTGACTCTGACCACCTTATTATCCTTTCTGTATGATCAATCCCTGTATTTATAGTGACAATCTGAAGGGACTCTGGTCTTCCTGCGAGAACCATAGGCTCTCTTGGAACGGGAAGACCAGATTCTACTTCAGGACAGAGGGGTATCCATCTTGCGGATCTTCTGAGGATAAATCTCAGATAGGTATCAAGCCTGTGTTCTCCATTGTATCTCACCTTTTTACCCAGAAGACATGCACTTATTCCAATAACAGGGGTCTCTCTCATTGTTTGATTTTATCATTAGTGAGGCGGGAAGGGCAAAACCCATCGGTTCCTCCTTTCAAGGACCTGCAATGGCAAATCCTGATGCCCTCATCTATTTTCAAGGTTGTCAATATACGCCTTCTCATTTATTTTTTGGAGAGGGGCAGTGGGAATCGAACCCACTCCGACTGCCTCGATCTGGCCTCCTGTCGTGGCTCTGGTTTTGCAGACCAGGTGGGGCACCAGCCCCATGCCCCTCCGTCAATATTTTAAATAGACATTAGCAATATGTCAAATAGATAAAATCTATTATATAAAGCATGAATTATGGGATAGATCAATTGATAGTCGGGTTATTTTATGAGGTGTTTAACCAGACTTATGAAGACCCTGATGTCAGGGATCCTTTCCTTTACAATCACAATATTCTGCCAGTTTGTCCTTAGATATTGGTGGATTGTTTCATTCCTGTGTTTTACAAGAGGGGCAAGTTTCAGGACAATCTCCCCTAAAAACTCATAACAGGCAAGGATTGTATCTTTATATGTATCAGGGATAGTTCTTTTATGGAACTTTAAAATCTCCTCTGATATCTCAACAATACAGAGGATTATATCGTTTATTGATTTATCGAGGATATTTCTGATATCCCTATCAGCAAAGTATCTATCTTTGTCTATCCCCTCTACCTTTCGGAAAAAGTAGTCAATGGTTTCTTCAAGAAAGGATAATAACATCTCAAGCCTCTGGTTCATAATCTTTCTGGGCAATACTCCTTCTATATCTTATCTCTTCAGCTTCATGTAATGCCCTATGGGCAACTTTATAGAGTATCTCCCTATCCGGCTCTACAAGGGGAATCCCCCTCAGGGCTTCCTGAATAATGAAGGGTGATTCCTCTTCATCATTGAGTCTTAGTATATGCACAGGTCTGTTTGAAGCCATAAGGATGAGATCTATTGTCTCAATAGCCTCTTTCTCATCATCTGTGTTTATATATACTGCCAGATCAATATCGGACCTGGAATGTTGTATTCCCTTTGAGTAGGATCCATAAAGATAGGCAAGGGATATCTTTTTTTGTTTTTTGAGCTCTTCCAAGACTTTTTTTAGGTTTGCTATTTCATGATCCTCTTCCTGCATGACTTCAGTATATCAGAAGAAAGTCCAAGGAGACAACCCTGAAATAGAGATAGAAAATTGTTAATCCTCTCACCCCCCTATTTTCTTATTCCCTCTCCCCTTTGGGGAGAGGGCGAGGGTGAGGGGGATAGTGAGGGAGAGGGGACTATTGGAGAATTTCTATCTCTATTTTTAGGAGACAAGAACAGACCCTCTCTTTGCGATAGGTATTACACTTATACTGGTTGAGCCTTTTAGGACTCAAAAGGCTAAACCTTCAGTGTAACTCTTAAGATTGAATTTAAATCTCTCAGTGATGGTGATGGCCTTTTCCTTTACTCATGTAGAGTTTTGCAGGAACTGTAATCTCTCCTGCCTTTTCAAAAATAAGGGTGAGTTTGAACTCCTGTCCCTCACCCAGTTCTACAGGGAGATTGAAGAGCATTATATGAAGGCCTCCCCTTTTGAGTTCTACCGTTGTCTTTGCCGGGACTGGTATCCGATCTATTTTATACATCTGTCCATTCTTTACATCATGAAGTTCTACAACCACTCCCTTTATATCAACCCTTGCACCAATGATGGCATCATCAGTTCTTCCTTTGTTTTCCACCTTCAGAAATATTGCACCTGTGTCAGGTCTCATGGAAAAGATTCCCTTAACATCCCGAACACTTATTTCCCCTGCATGGGCATGGGTAAAAAGGAAGAGGATGAAGATCACACTAATTAATCCCTTTAATCTCACGGTTATTTCCTCCTTATTCTCCCATTCTTATAGCCTCATAGGGCTCCATCTTACTGATCCTAATAGCAGGATAAAGGGCTGCTCCAATTCCTGTTATGATCGAAACCCCAAATATTATAACAGCTGTGGCAATTGTAAATAGATTGCCAGGCCAGAGATAGGGCAGATTAAAGGCTGTTTTAACTGGTTCTTTTACCAGCAGAAGAAGAAGACCTCCAGAAAGGATACCGGCTATACCTCCCATTAACGATATGATAAAGGCCTCAAGGGTTATGAGATAAAAGACCCCTTTCTTCTTTGCCCCAAGGGATCTCAGTATTCCTATCTCCCTCTGCCTCTCATTAACAATCATAGAGAAGACTACCCCTATAAAGATAACCGTCACTATCCAGAGACTTATGCTTATTCCAAGAAGGGTCTTCAGAAGCACAAAGAGCTGTCTTTTTACCGATCCTATTACATCCTGTGAGCTCAATGCCTTTACACCTTTAATTTCATACTCTATGAATACCGCAACCCTTTCAGGAGAGATCTTCTCATCAACCTGGACGAGTATGGTTGAATACATATCCTCACTCACATTGAGGGGTTCATACGACCTTGTCTTTGAGACCTTTATAAGGTCTCTCGCTGTCTCCATTGTCATATAGACTGCATGATCTATATATTCAAGACCCGTCCTTACAAGTGATCCCACAACAGTCAGATCCTTTCCGTAGAAGGTCATCTTTTCCCCTGTGCTCACTGGTATGGCACCACCAATGATCACCTCATCCCTTCCAAGGTTCCTCTTTATTGTTTCCTGAAGCCAGGGTTTTACTGTAAAGTCCGTTTCTGGATCAAAGCCCACTAAGAGGACATCTACCATGGTGCAGCAGGGATAAGAAGTAGATTTCAGGAATAACTGGGGTGAGGCCTGTTTTACTCCCTTTATATTTTTTAATCTTTCAAGGACCTCTTTGGACATGTAAAAGAGAGAGGGTTTTCCTGCTATAAGTGTTGTCCGTGCCTTTTCCTCGTATCCTTCAGGCACCACCATAATATCTGCCCCGAGCCTCTGGGAACCAAGGATTATGCTTGTCATCACACCCTTCATGCTTATGGCACCAGCAAAGAGAAGGCCGGAGACAAGGGAGATAGAGACGATTAGTGCAATCGTCCTGAAGACCTTTCTCCTCAGGTTTTTAAGAGCGAGATGAAGGAGGTTCATTAATTAATTTTAGCATGGGGCCTGTCCTTTAGGACAGGCCCAAAAAATCTCTATTTCTCCCAGGCTATCTGCAGTAAGATTCTTGCACTTCGGAGGTGCAGGTTTACCCAGTTAGGTTTTGTAAGTCTTTTATTCCATGGCTTATTTTTTTACACTGAGACTGCGTCCTAACCGGAAAGAGCAGCATCTATTGACAAGTCTCACTTTAAAATATTAATATAGTTTAGAAACTTTTAAACAAAGGAGGTTCAATATGCCGATTTACGAATATACATGTAACTCCTGCAAGACGGATTTTGTCCTGCTTCAGAAGGTAGGGTCCTCAGAGAAGGATACGGAATGTCCACGGTGTGGTTCAAAGGATGTAAAGAAGAGGCTTTCCACCTTCAGCTGTTCTGTAAGCGATTCTTATGGATTCTCTTCCTTCAGCGGTTCAGGAGGAACCTGAGGGGTCTCATCCTGCTGAGGAGTTTCCTCAGCCTACCTGTAGTTCGTGAATTGAAGGGTGATACCAGAATCCCTTTCTTTTACTCTTGCAATTACTCTTTGTTGGTGGCATCTCTTTCATTGCCTGATTAAGGGTATTCCATACCTCTTACTCCAATACTCATGATATCAAAGAATCCTCTGCCCCATTACACCTCTTTGGTAATGATTAAAAATATTTCCCCTTCAATGAGGTTATGATATAAATTTACCTTCTTTGTGAGATCCAGTGCGATAGAAAGAAGCTCAAGGGGATCATAATAATAGAGTTCTGGCACCCGTCTTTTTGCGTATATGCTCTGGCAGTTAAAGAGCATTGACTTTTTTGTGTGTTTGAATAAGGTCTTCAAGGAATTTATAGCAGAGTCCTTCACGCCGCTAATATTGAAATTGAATACCCCACATATTATAATAAAATCAAAATCATCCCTAAGCCCTTCCTTTTCTATATCAATTCTACGGAAGAGGGCTTCAGGATATTTCCTTGAGGCAAGACTTATAAGATCAGGGTTTATGTCTATTCCTGTATAGTCTATCTTCAGTCCTTTACCTTTAAGAAATCCGTAGAGGTCTCCTTTACCACAGCCGAAGTCAAGTATTGATGCCCCTTCAAGATCAAGTAATTTGGTTATCCATTCATATCTTAAGATCTGTCCTTTCTCTGTCCAGCCAACAGATGCCGGTGAATCTTTAAAGTGAAGTAGCCTTTTTGAGAAGAAGTCTATTATGTATTCTTTTGCCGCATCATCCATAAAGACCCCTCTCTAACTGTTCCTTCCTATCGTCAGTCCACTGCACCTGTTTTAGAATGTCAATGCCTGCCTCTCAAGGAGCATCTCTCCAAGGAATGAACCAGGTTTTATCTCAGCATTACTGATGAGCTCTACCTTATCAAGCTCATAGTGTTTTACACAGGATGCACATATATAGAATTTTACCCCGAAGTCCTCTGTGAGTGTTTTTAAGAGATCGGCTACAGGAGAGAACTCATCCTTTTTCTGCCATGTAAGGGTTTCTGCAAATCCCTTTTTTGCAAGCAGGACCCCCTTCTCCATCAGAAAGAAATCCAGCTCCACATCAAAGGCCTTCATATTTGTTGCAAGTTGCATTGCCCCCGCCACTATGTCAGGATCATCATAGGAGTGTGTCAGGATAAAGACAAATTTCTTCTCCGCCATAAAGACCTCCTCCAATTACCAGTTTTAAAAAATCCCTAAGGGGATTTTACATTTGTCTCCTTTTTAAAGATGATGGCCTTTCTCTCTGTAAGAGAGATTGCAATCTTTCTCCTTGCAGTCTTAAGAAGTCTCTGCACTGTTCCCCTGGATATGCCCATCTCTTTACCTGCCTCTTCCTGAGTGAGGTCTTCTTTATCGCAAAGCCTTAGTGCCTCCAATTCATCTCGATAGAGGGGTACTAACTCCAGTTTATTAAGGGGAATCCCCAAGGGTTTATAGACCATACCCTGAAGTCTTTTGAAGGGGCATCGGCATCTTCTCGGTTTTTTATATCTTGGCATACCTTCTCTTCCATATTTTGTGCATATACACATTTTAGAAATGATTTTTAAAAAAGTCAA
>CAMTWD010000047.1:0-9619 GCA_947085365.1 uncultured Nitrospirota bacterium
GTAACAGTTCCAAGAGATCCCTGGGGGAATCCTTATATATACAGGATTCATCACTGTTACCTCGCCACCAATGGAGCAACCCCAGAGTTCATCTTTCCTTTAATATTCAGTAGCGGGCCTGACAGAAGGCCTGATACAGAGGATGACATATATTGAGTTCCGAATTAGTGGCGAGGTAACAGTTGAAAGGAGGTTTAAAGTGAAGGCAGTAGTTTTATTAAGTGGAGGTATAGATTCTTCTACCACCCTTGCCCTTGTGAGGCATGAAGGCTATGAGGTCCATGCCTTAAGCCTTGATTACAACCAGAGACACCGTTGCGAGCTTGACTCTGCAAAGAGGGTCGCCAGTGCCCTCGGTGTGAAAAGACACCTCATAATAAAGTTTGATATGCGAGAGATAGGGGGCTCTGCCCTCACCTCAGAGATAGAGGTGCCAAAGGACAGGATTATAAAACCTGATGAGATACCTGTTACATATGTCCCTGCAAGAAATACTATCTTTCTATCCTTTGCCCTTGCCTATGCAGAGGTTATGGAGATCCCAGAGATATTCATAGGGGCAAATGCCATTGACTACAGTGGTTATCCTGACTGCAGGCCTGAATATCTCAAGGCCTTTGAGCATATGGCGAACCTTGCAACAAAGGCATCTGTAGAGGGCAAGATTCGTTTTACTATAAAGGCTCCCTTACTCTACATGACAAAGACTGAGATAATAAAGAAGGGAATAGAACTTGGCCTTGATTATGGCCTTACCTGGAGCTGTTACGATCCCCAGAAAAAGGAGGGTGAAATCTTCCCCTGTGGAAGGTGTGATAGCTGTGTCCTGAGGGAGAAGGGATTTAAAGAGGCAGGTATTCCTGACCCCCTGAACTGTTACCTCGCCACTGGCGAGGGATCTGACAGCCATGCTTGAACGGCTCTTCAAGCCCCAATCTATAGCAGTTATTGGAGCCTCAAGGGATTCCGAAAAGGTTGGTCATGCTGTACTCAGAAATCTCCTCGATGGAGGATTTCAAGGAAGACTATATCCTGTAAATCCTCAGGCAGAGGAGATATTAGGGCTCAGGTGCTACAGGTCCCTTTCAGATATAAAGGAAGTCCCAGAGCAGATAGTGGTGGCAGTTCCAGCACATTCTGCAGTAGCAGTGGTAAAGGAGGCAGCTAAGCTGGGAGTGGGCTCTGCTGTGATACTTTCAGCAGGCTTCAGAGAGGCAGGGCCTGAGGGACTCAGACTGGAAGATGAGCTAAAGGAGATCGTAAGAGAAAGTGGTATACGCATAATAGGACCAAATTGCCTTGGGATTATAAATACAGGAAATAACCTCAATGCAACCTTTGCTAAGGGCACCATTCCTAAGGGAAGGGTCTCCTTCTTCTCCCAGTCAGGTGCATTGGGGATTGCAATCCTTGACTGGGCAATAGGCAATTGGTGGCGTTGGATTGGTTTTTCCAAATTTGTCAGTCTTGGCAACAAGGTTGACCTGAACGAGATCGATTTTCTGGAATATTTTATGGACGATCCTGAAACGGATCTCATCCTCGGTTACATAGAGGATGTTACTGATGGAAGGAGATTTCTGGAAATAGCCCGAAGGGCAACAAAGATAAAGCCTGTTATTCTTATAAAATCAGGCGGAACAGGGGCCGGTGCAAGGGCTGCTTCATCCCATACAGGGGCACTGGCTGGTTCAGAGGTTGCCTTTAATAGTGCCTTCAGACAGACAGGTATCATAAGGGCAGGAGGTATTGAGGAGCTTTTTGATCTTACCCTGGCATTTTCTGGTAAAAGGCTTCCACATGGAAAGAGGCTTTTAATAGTGACGAATGCTGGTGGCCCAGGAATCCTTGCAGCAGATACTGCTGAGAGGGAAGGTCTTGAGTTACCCCTTTTAGGAAAGGAGCTGATTCAGGAATTGAGGAAGATACTCCCTGGAAATGCCTCCCTTTATAATCCCATTGACATTATAGGTGATGCTGATGCAGAAAGATACAGGGCAGTGCTTGAGAGGGCGATAAATGATAACGGAATCGATGGAATTGTGGTAATACTTACTCCCCAGGCAATAACTGATGTAGATAAGGTGGCAGATATTGTTGTGGAGGTCCACAGAAGATGCACAAAGCCAATTATTGCATGCTTTATGGGTGAGGCAAGCACGAGGAAGGCCATTGAATTTATGAAGTCAGAAGGGATACCCTCCTTCTCGTTTCCTGAAAAGGCTGTCCAGGCCTTTAAGAGACTCTGGGATTACTATAAATGGAAGACCTCACTTAGTGGCAAGGTAACAGGAGGTGAGATGGAGGTTGAGGATATCCAGAAAGAGAAGGCAGAGGCCCTGATAAGGTCCTTTATAATGAATGAAAGATTTGAGCTCACTGATGGTGATGCTATGGAGATACTCTCCTGTTATGGATTCCGTGGCCCCAGATCCGGGCTTGCCAGGAGCTCAGAGGAGGCTGTAAGGATTGCAAAAGAGATAGGCTTTCCTGTTGTGATGAAGATATCCTCTCCTGATATCCTCCACAAGACAGAGGTTGGGGGTGTAAGGCTTAATATAAGTTCTGAGGCTGAGGTAAGGGAGGCCTTTATTGAGATGACCAGTAATGTGAGGAGACTCCTTCCATCAGCCTTTATAGAGGGTGTAAGGGTATATGAGATGATAAAAGGTGGTAAGGAACTTATAGTAGGTATCACCCAGGACAGGACATTCGGACCGATGATAATGGTAGGTCTTGGAGGTATCTATGTGGAGATTATGAAGGATGTATCCTTCAGGATAGCGCCGCTTTCAAGAGAGGATGCCCTTTCCATGATTGAGGAGTTGAAGGCCTATCCACTTTTAAAAGGGGTAAGGGGTGAAAGACCTGTGGACATAGATGCAGTGGTGAACTCACTGGTGAGGCTATCAAGGTTTGTTATAGATTTTCCTCATGTTATAGAACTGGATATAAATCCCCTTGTAGTCCTTGAAAGGGGTGCCCTCTGTCTTGATGCAAGGATAATACTTTCGAAGGAATTAAATGTAAGGAGGCACTTATGAAGACCCTTTATATTCTCTCCCATCAGCCCTTTGCCGGAAAGACCCTTGTTACCATAGGCATACTCAATAGCCTTATGGAGCAGGGATTCAGCGTGGGGTATATAAAACCCATTGGCCTTACACCTCAGAAGAGAGGTGAATCCCTCTTTGATACTGATGCAATCCTCATAAAGGAACTCCTGAATCTTAAAGATCCCTTAGAGGTTATCTCACCCTTTGTTGTGACCTATGAGACCATTGGTTATCTTAAGGAGGGGAGGCTTGGCAATATCAAGAAGAAGATTGGGGATGCCCTTGATTCCATGAGGGACAGGGATTTCGTGATACTCGGTGGTGCTGGAAATATCTTTACAGGTTCAATACTCGGAATAGATAGTCTGAGCCTGCTGGAGGAGTTCCGATCAAAGGCCCTCTGTGTCGAGAGCTTTTCAGGAGACCCTTCCCTGGATAATATAGCAGGTCTTCGAAGGATTATAGGCAAAAGGTTTCTCGGTGCAGTGATAAACAGGGTTCCCAAGCAGGCCCTCTCTTATGTGAAGGAGAATATCAGGTCTTATCTTGATGCAGAGGGTATTAAGATATTTGGGATATTTCCAAGGGATGAGGTCCTTGAAGCCCTCTCTGTAAGGGATATTGTATCCCTGCTTAATGCAAAGGTGCTCTGTGGAGAGGATAGGCTTGATGAACTTGTGGAGCACTTTACTGTGGGGGCAATGGATGTGGATAATGCCCTGAAGTATTTCAGGAGGATTTCCAATAAGGCAGTAATTACAGGGTGTCACAGGTCTGATATACAGCTTGCTGCAATGGAGACCTCCACAAAGGTTATAATACTTACTGGCGGCACAGGGGCAAATGATGTGGTGATAGCAAAGGCGATCTCAAAGGGTGTCCCACTTATAGCAGTGGAATATGACACATTTACTGTAGTGGACAAGATAGAGGGAATGCTTGGGAAGAGCCGTATAAAGGAAGATAGGAAGCTCCAGAGGTTGAAGGAGATCTTTAAGGAGGAATTTAATATGGAGGCCTTTATGGAGGCTATAAGGGTATGACAGCCTATGAGATTATCAAGAGGAAGCGTGACGGAGAGACCCTTTCAAGGCAAGAGATTGAGTTTATTGTGAGGGGCTATCTTGAGGGAAGGATACCGGATTATCAGGTCTCTGCCCTACTTATGGCAATCTACCTTAGGGGGCTCAATGAGGAGGAGACCTTCCATCTTACGGAGATCATGCTTTATTCTGGAAGGACCCTTGATCTCTCCTTTATAGATGCTGTGAAGATTGATAAGCACTCAACAGGTGGAGTGGGTGACAAGGTGAGCATCATCCTTGCCCCTTTGCTTGCCTCTGCAGGTATTGTTGTCCCCATGATCTCTGGCAGAGGCCTTGGCCACACAGGTGGCACTGCTGATAAGCTTGAGTCCATCCCTGGTTTCAGGGTTGAGCTTTCTCTGAGTGAGATCGTGGAGATCCTTGAAAGAACCGGCCTTGTTATGGCAACCCAGACTGAAGAGATAGCACCTGCTGACAGATTGTTATACAGCTTGAGAGATGTTACAGCAACTGTTGATTCCATCCCACTTATCGCCTCCAGTATCATGTCAAAGAAGCTTGCTGAGGGGATTCAAGGGCTTGTCTTAGATGTGAAATGTGGAAGTGGTGCCTTCATGAAGACACCTGAAATGGCAAGGAGGCTTGCAGAGTTAATGGTCTCCATAGGTAGAAGGCATGGCGTGATGACCGTTGCAGTTATTACAGATATGAATGAGCCCCTTGGAAAGACAGTGGGAAATAGCCTTGAGATAAAGGAGGCTATCTCTGCTCTAAGGGGCAAATGGCCTGATGACCTTAAGGAGGTGACACTTCAGCTTGGTGCATGGGCATTATGGCTGAAGGATACAATTCTTGGCAGGGAGACCCTCGAGATTAAGGAGTATATCTCTATACTGGAGGGTCTTATTGAAGATGGCTCTGCCTTCAGTAAATTTGTGGAGATGCTTCAGGCCCAAGGAGCAAATCCTGAGGTCGCCTTCAGATTTGGACTTTTACCCACTGCGAGATTTCAGGAACATATAATCTCTCCTGAGGAGGGGTATCTGTCGGGCATAGATGCAGAAAAGGTTGGTCTTGCCTCGATGCTCTTGGGAGCAGGCAGGATGAGAAAGGGTGAACCCGTTGATCCTTCAGCAGGGATTATCCTGAATAAAAAGGTTGGTGATTTTGTAAAAAGGGGAGATCCCATTGCAATCTTTCATTTCAATAAAGAGGGTCTTTTCGAAGAGGCAAAGGAGCTTTTTCTCTCTGGTTTAAGTTTTTCTACCGAGTTTAGTGGCGAGGTAACAGTTGAACCCAAAAGGCATAGCAGGATTATCGAGGTTATAAAATAGTAGGAGGTTTTAATGGATCAGTTATATGATGTGATAATTATTGGAGGAGGACCTGCGGGGCTCACAGCAGCCCAGTATTCTGCCAGGGCAGGCCTTAAGACTGTTGTGCTTGATAAATCTTCATCTGCCTCTGCCCTTGCCTTTGCATCGGTGATAGAGAATTATCCTGGAGTTGGTCCTATCTCAGGAAAGGAGCTTCTTACAATATTCCGGGAGCAGGCAATAGGTTTTGGTGCTGAGTATATAGAGACACAGGTGATTGGAGTAAACCTTCAGGGTGAGATAAAGGAAGTCTATACAATGGATAAGACCTATCGTTCAAAGGCTGTGATAATTGCCACAGGTGCAATGGGAAGAAAGCCCACAATAAAAGGAGAGGCAGAATTCCTTGGAAGGGGGGTCAGTTACTGTGCTGTATGCGATGCAGCCTTTTTTAAGGGAAAGACCGTATGTGTTCTGGGAGATTCCGAAGAGGCTTTAAAGGAGGCAGTTTACTTGACACGATTTGCTGATACAGTCTATCTCATCTCTCCCTCATCAAGACTTAAAGTGGAAGAGGACCATCCAGATCTGAAGAGACCAAAACTCAGGATTATGCTGGGTTACACTGCTAAGGAGATAGAAGGGAATGAGGTTGTAGAAAGGATAAGATTGAGAAATCCAGTGGGAGATGAGGAGGTTCTTGACCTTTCAGGTGTTTTCGTCTATCTTCATGGTTCAAGGCCGATCGTGGATTTCCTGCAGGGTGTCCTTGAGCTCAGTGATGATGAGTGTATAGTGACAAATAAGATGATGGAGACCTCTATACCAGGTGTTTTTGCTGCTGGAGATGTGACATGCACAGAGGTAAGGCAGGTGGTGATAGCTGCAGCCCATGGCTGCATAGCAGCACTATCTGCTGAAAAATACATTACAGGTAAGAAGCGCAGAAGATACGACTGGTCATCGGTGGCGAAGTGACCTTTTAGTATGACTGTTACCTCACCACCTTTTGTTCTATGGCTTACCGGGCTTCCAGGAAGTGGGAAGAGCACCTTAGCAGATGCCTTTCTCAAGAGACATCCCGATTGGATCCTTCTAAGGATGGATGAGATAAGAAGATTCGTTACACCATCCCCCACCTATTCAGAGGAGGAAAGGGAGGTCCTTTACAGATCTCTGGTCTTCATGGCAAGGGAGTTTTACAGGAAGGGGAATAATGTCCTTATTGACGCTACAGCAAACAGGCGGAGATGGAGGGATCTTGCAAGAAGTGAGATTAAGGGATTCATAGAAGTCTATCTAAGGGCACCCCTTGAGATATGCCTCCAGAGAGAGGCAGGAAGGACTAATAAGAGGGGTGCGCCTGAGGATATATATAAAAAGGGGAGATCTGGCTGGCCCGTCCCAGGCGTTACAGTCCCCTATGAAGAACCACTCAACCCAGAGCTTATTATTGATACAGAGAGGATCCCACCCCATGAGGCAGTGCAGATGATCGAAAGGCTCTTAGGATTGGATACTGGTGGACAGCACTGACACTTTTTTAGTATTTAAATTCCGAGAATTATTTATGATATAATTAAACTAAAAATTCAGGGAGGTGTTGTCATGTCTACAACTATAAAAGATGAGGAATACATAAAGATACCAGTAACTATTTTTGAAACAGCTGATACAAAAGAAGATCTGGAGGACTGGCTTTTTTCTCAAAAACCTGAATTTATAGAAAAAATGAGAAAAGCGAGACAGCAAGATTTAAAGGGCATTGGTAAAGACTGGGAACAGATTAAAAAAGAATTATGTATAGAGTGATCTTTTTACCAGATGCTGAAGAATCTTTTAAAGCACTTGATAGTTCAACAAAGAAACGAATAGCTGAGAGAATAGACTGGCTTGCATGTAATGCAGATAATATGATCCATCATCCTTTAAAAGCATTACCCGATGATTTAAAAGGTTTGTGTAGATTACGGGTCGGCGACTACCGCATAATTTACTGGATCTATAAAGATAAAAAGCATATTACAATTTATGCAATTGAACATAGAAGTAAAGCATATCGTTTTTATAAAAAATGATCGTTTTTAAAAAACAACGATTCAATCATTATATAAATTTCCCTTGCAAAATCTTTTTCTTCTTTGCTATAATTTTATTAATTATGGATTTCATCGGTTTGGAAGACAGCGGTTTCTCTCCTGGGTTTTAACCCCGCCATTTCGTCTTTTTTTTAACCAGATTTAAATACCAGAACAAAAAGGAGTTTTTACTATGAAAAAGTTTAAAAATTACACTGATTTTACATATTCTCTTGCTTCATTTGTAAAATCACTGAATTACGAGGTATTTCAGTCAGTAAAATCCTTTATCGTCAAGTGCTGCACTGGCAGTGTATCCACAGACAGATTTGAGATTGAAGATGCCTTCTCCTATACATATCCACCAGGAATACTCAGCTCTCCATCCATAGTTGGCTTTGATGTTTTTGACAATGTAATCTCAAAGGAGACAGCACTTCTTGCAGTAATAAAATTCAAAGGTGAAAGATATCTCATCTCATGCACAACAGTTGAGGAGACGAGGAGAACCTCCTTTTACCTTATCGTATCTGGAAGAGGGATAGAGAGTCTCAGAACATCAGAGCTCACAGAAACCCTTATAAAAGAGGCAATTGCAAACTCTGGCTACTTCGGTAAAATCATAAGACTCAGCTATAACCCTATTGAGGAAAAGATCTCATTCAGGGTAATTCCACCACCAGAGGTAACTCTTGATGATATCTATCTCAAAAACAAAGATGAAATTATGGATTTTATCGAGGCTGTAAGCAGAGGAACAGGAACTTTAAGATACCTCTTTGTTGGAGAACCGGGAACCGGCAAGACCGAAACAATAAAGGCAATCATCTCAGAGTGTGCAAGGCTGAGTAAGAAACTCACGATTATAATCACTGATGCTGGATGTCATGTTCCACTTCACAGGGTTTTTGAGTATGCTGAGATTTTCAGTCCTGCAGTTTTATGCATAGATGACATAGACCTTCTCATAGGCTCAAGGGAGTCAAGAATGAGTCCTTCAAATCTTGCAGTGGCACTTCAATCCCTTGATGGATTTCTTACGAGGGATGATATATTTCTGCTTGCCACAACAAATGACAGAAACCTCGTTGACCATGCATTGAGAAGACCTGGCAGATTTGACCTCATAATCGAGTTTGGAGCACTGCATCCTGATTTTTACTCAAACATTGTATACAGAGAGACAAAGGATGAAAAGCTTGCATCCCTCTTTAACGAAAAAGAGATTAAGGGAAGGCTTTTAACTCTGAAGCCAACAGGTGCATTTCTCGTTATACTTGTTAAGTATCTTATGAGACCGAGATTTGAAAAGGAAAGATACAATCGTGAAGCAATCATAAGGGTGATTGACAGTTTATCCCGTATCTTTAAGAAGGAAGCAGGAGAAAGCTTTATTGGATTTTAGGAGGGACTTATGTTTGCACCGGAAGATTTTAAAAGTGTTGAATTTGTAGTGGCTGAGATAACTTTAAACCATGGTAACATCCCCCTTGCCTCAGAAGTTCTTCTCAATGAGATATTTGAGAGAGGGATCTCATTTGATGGATACACTGAAGGAAAGCTTATCGCAAGAGCATGCCAGTATTTGAGAAAATGGGCAGAGCATGAACTTGAAAAACTGGACAGAGTGGACACTCCAGAGGCTCATAAAAACTTCAGAAGGGAAAAACTTCTTCTGCTTCTGGAATTAATTCGCCTTACAATGAAGAGGAGGACTTCTTCGCTTTTTAATGCAGTGATTGATGCTTACTGGATTCTTTCCCCTGATGCTTTAAGTAAAAACTTCATCACAGTTTTGTCCTGGGCAAGATTCTACCCAACAAAAGAAGAGTTCGAAAAAGGCTTTTCAAGAATATGGCGACCCAAAAGAGAACTTTCCACAGAAGAAGCCAAAGAAAAAGAAGAGATAATACTTAAATTCGTAGAGAAACTTTCCACTATTTCTGAAGTTGAAGTTCCGGAAGAAGAAACATCTTTATTTACACCATTTTACGAAGAGATTGAAAGAATACTCTCTCAAGAAGGAGATAGAATATCTATTGATGAAGTAAGAAAGTGTCTATCCCGGAAAGGGCTTACACTTGATGAATTTCTTGACAGTGAACTGATAAGGGAGATGCTTA
>CAMTWD010000048.1:0-6979 GCA_947085365.1 uncultured Nitrospirota bacterium
AGGCGCGCCACAATAAATCTCTTTCCGTAGATATTCAAAGATTATCCTGTCAATCTGCTCAATGAGCTTCTTAAAAAATCCTCCGTGTGATTTCGCCCTTCCGAAGAGCTCCTCCCTGAGTCCTGTAATCTCTGGATCAAGGGAGTTTTTATAATTTGCGAAGGAGGAGTTATTCTCACGCTCAAGGATGAAGAGTCTCATGGACTTTTCCTTAAAGACCCTGAGATCCTCTGCAATCCTCAAAAGGGCATCCTTGTTAATATCAGGAATCTCAAGAAGCCTCTTTATCATTATGTAAAGTGTGCAGTATTCAAGGCCCCTCACACCCCTCCTCCAGTGTAAAAGCATGTTGTTACGCCAGAACCATAGAAAGTTCCTGATCCCAAAATTGATCAATCCCTCAATCTCCCTGAGAAGGTGGTGGCAAATTAAGAGCTCCGGCCTTTCTTCAGTCTTTCCCAGTGGCGATGTAACAGTTGGGGGTACACAGGGGGAAACGCAGATACCCCCTGTGAGACCCCCAACAGTTGGGGGTAATGTAACAGTAGGGCTAAGCCCGGCAAGATATTCCCAGATATTCCTCAAGACCCTTCCCCCATTCTCATCTCCTGGGGTATCAAAGTGGATCAGAGAGAGTATCACCTTCCCCTTTCCATAATTACCCTCAACCACAGCCGGTTCGTCCAAGAGTCTCTGGGGATCAAGGTTTATTCCGTAAAGGTCTTCGAATCTCTTCCAGCAAGACCTACCCCATCTCTGGACATCTCCCACATTCAGGTCAGAGCTGAAGGCATCGGGAAGGGCCTCTCCAAAGGTGGCAAGGATCTTAATTCCTTCAACTGTTGTTTCACCACCTTCAGAAATTATCTCAAACTGCGAAGGCCACCAGGCGTGGAAGATCCTTTGATCCTCCTTTAGTGGCGAAAGGTTCTTCCACAGAGGGTGTTCCTTGAGCTGGAGCCTTATCCTGCCACTGAAACTTGGAACCCTGCCTTTATCACTCCTCTCTACTGTTACCTCGCCACTAAGGGTGGGCTTCCTCTTTATATTGAGAAGACCTATTCCCTCAAGGGTTGCAAGACCAGCACCTCCACAGATACCAAAATAATTTCCCCCATTAAAGACAAATTCCTTTATAGCCTCTATGCCATCCTGACCGAGGGCCTTTAATTTATTCGATGCCCATCCACCAGGCACAAAGAGCATCCTGTAGTTCTTTAAAAGACCATTCTTAATATCGCTGGCACTGAGGAGATCAAAGGGCAGTGATAGGGACTTCAATGTATCATAGGCCATCAGTCCCCATAGATAGGATTCATCCCATAAAAAGGCTACAGCATGCTCCTTTTTATGAATTGTTAAATCTTCTCTCATATCCCCTGGGTGTGATCATCCAGTTATATCTGTTATCCTGCCACCTCTGGATATAGGTCCTGGAGTTTCCAATTATCACTGTTGTCTGCATATCAATCTCATCAAGGGGCATCTCCTTAAGGGTTGTTAAGATGATCCTTTCATTATCCCTCATGGCTGACTTCACTATTCCTACAGGTGTCTCGGGGTCCCTGTACTTCAAGAATATATCCCTTGCCTTAATAATATGCCACTGTCTTCCGTGGCTTCTGGGATTATAAAGGACTGTTACAAAATCTCCTGAGGCAGCGTTATGAAGTCTCTTCTCAATCGTCTCCCAGTCGGTAAGTCTGTCAGAAAGACTTATACAGGCAAAGTCATGTGTCAAGGGTGCACCAAGCCTTGATGCACAGGCATTCAGGGCTGATACACCAGGGATTATCTCAACGGTGAGGCTCTGGTGAGGAGCCCGATCCTTCAATATCTCAAGGACAAGACCTGCCATCCCGTATATACCCGGATCCCCTCCACTAATCACTGCCACGGTTCTCCCCTCAAGGGCAAGTTCCACTGCCTTTTCTGCCCTCTTAATCTCTTCAGTCATACCTGTTGTTATAACCTCTTTGTTTTTTATAAGGTCCTTTATCAGGTCAATATATGTGCTGTAGCCAACAACAACCTCTGCCTCCATCAGGGCATCAATTGCCCTCAATGTTATATGCCCTATATCCCCGGGTCCTGTTCCAAGGATATAAAGTCTTCCCGATCTCTGAGTCCTGCTACTCTCACGATTTTCCGGAACTCCCTTCTCTGTCTCAGAAGATCGCAATGCCACAGCGACCGTTACATTTCCAATCCTTCTTTTTGGTACGATCAGATTGCCTCCCGCAAGGATTGCTGCTGGCTCGGCAACGGCCCTTGCACCTACTGCCTTTAAGGCATGTCCTGAGATTGATAAACCCTCTACGCTGTTTAATTCCTCAGAGGTAAAACCCCTCAGGGCAAGACCGTATCTCCTGGTAAACTCAACAAGCCCCTTCTCTTCAGTCTTTTTATCAAGGGTTGCTATAGAATGGATGGACTTAAAGGAGAGCCCCTCCTCTTCAAGGAGACTCCTCACTGCAGATTCAATCTCAGAAGCAGTGGTTCCACTGTTACAACCAATACCGATCACGAGGTTCTTTGGCCTGAGTATTAAGGGTCTCACAGGGGGAAACACCGGGTCGCACAGGGGGAAACTTTGTTTCCCCCTGTGTACCCCACTCGTTTCCCCCTGTGTACCCCCAACAGTATGATATGATTCTTCAGCCTTCAGCCTTAAGCCTTCAGCCTTTTTACGGTTTGTAATAATAAGGTCAGCAGATTCAGTCTCCTCAACCCTCATAAATCCTGAAGGCAGATCAATATCTATCTCTGAATATACCTTTATCACTCCATCCTCAATAAACCTCCTCGCAACCCGAGGCAGGATGTCCCAGTCTTCTATTACAAGATCATTCTCCTTTGCCCAGAGGTCTATAGATGGAAGGGAATTTATGTCAGAGGCTGTAGTGATTACAGGAGATGCACCGAGGAATTCTCCAATCCTCCTTGAAAGGTCATTTGCACCTCCGAGATGTCCTGAAAGGAGGCTGATAACGAACTGGGCCTTTTCATCGATGACCACAACTGCTGGATCACTTTTTTTGTCCTTTATAAAGGGTGCAATGCTCCTTACGACTATCCCGGTTGCCATTATGAATATAAGGGCCTCTGCTGAATCCCAGATATCTGAGAGGGATATCTCCTTGAATCGGCCTACTCTTGCAGTTGGAAAGAGCCCTCTAAGTCTTCTTGCAAGGAGTTCACCATTACGGGTGATATAAATGATAAAGGTCTTCATCTCGATCCCTTCCTGAAGGAATGTTCAAAATCACTGCTATAGAGCCTGGAATATCTTCCTGTAAGGTCCTCACCACTAAGGGATGCCTTCAGGACATCTCCTATATAAATAAGGGCAGTCCTCTTAATACCAGCATTGATACATATATCTGCCAGTTCCTTGAGCCTTCCCCTAAAGACCCTTCCATCAGGCCACGAGGCCTTCTCAACTATTGCCACGGGTGTATCCTCTGGATAAGCCTGAAGAAGCTCCTCCTGAACCCTCTCGACCATACCTGCACTGAGGAATATCACCATTGTGGCATTATGTCTTGCAAGCTCTGATAACCTCTCCTTTGCTGGGACAGGTGTCCTTCCCTCAAGCCTTGTGAGTATTACGGTCTGGCTGATCTCAGGTATCGTCAGTTCTTGCCCAAGTTGAGCAGCACCTGCCTGAAAGGAGGAGAGACCAGGGATTATCTCAAAAGGTATCTTCAATCTCTTCAGCACCTCAATCTGTTCATTCAGAGAGCTATAAATGGAGAGGTCACCTGAATGGAGTCTCACCACCACCTTTGCCTCATGATAATACCTTTTCATAAGGTTGATTATCTCATCAAGGGTCATGCCTGATGAATCATAAAGCCTTGCCTTAAGGCCCTGAAGGATCTGAGGATTTATCAGGCTTCCAGCATAAATCACCACATCGGAGGATTCAAGCAACCTCCTGCCCTTCACGGTAAGAAGCTCAGGGTCTCCAGGACCTGCACCAATAAAATATACCTTAGAATCCAGTCTCCTCTGAAGGTATTCCTCTATCTGCCCTATGGCATCTCTAAGCCTGTCATCTCTTAGTGGCGAGGTGGGGGCAATCTGTGAGAGATAACCCCTTTCCCTGAATATCCTGAAGGATTCCCTGAAGTTCAGGTCATAGACCCAGCTCAACTGTAAGAGCCTAAAGTCGTTCAGATTCTTCACATCCTTAAGAGAGGCCATCCTGCCTGATTTAATTGAATCCACTATCTCGTGAGAAAAACCCTCTGTATCAGGAAGTCCGAAGGCTGCACCAGAAGGCCTGCTGTGAGGAGGCAGTGCGAAATATTCACTGAAGACCCTCCAGATATCCAGTTTGTCAGCATCCCTTATAAGCCTTATAAAGAGCCCTTCCTGTTGATCCCCAACAGTTTCTGGCAGGGTATAGGCATTGTGAAACTTCACGGCAGAGGTAATAATCCGGGTCTCTCTATCATCAAGGCCATCGAGGAGATTCAGTCTCTCAATCTCCTCAACAGACAAAACTGCATGATTTACCGACTCAGCGTCCCTGAAGGTGCGATATTTGAGATACTGAGGAAATCTTCCGATATCATGCAGAAGGGCTATCAGCCTTGCAAGGTCTCTTTCAGCCTCATCCAGGCCAATGGCCTCAGCAAGCCTCTCAATATTCTCCTCAACCTTAAAGGTGTGTTCAGCCTTGAGCCTCAGGTTTTTTAGAATCTCCTCGTCAGGAACCTCCTTTAAATATCCTTCAATGGTCTTCTCAATCCGTTCTCTTATCTCTTTAAAGAGATTCTTATCAGGCATAGGCTACCTTCTCCTGACAATCAGAAGGGAGAAATAATCAAGGTCATCCTGGCTGAGGGCCTCTATGTCACGGACCACCTTCTCGCCCTCCATACCAACCCTGGATATATATACTGCCTTTTTATCAAGACCCTTCTCTAAAAGAAATCTCCTTATATCTTCAAAATTTCTGTCAATCTTCATGAAGACTACAGTATCGAAGGAATCGATAACTGTTACCTCGCCACTTAGCTTGGTGCTGAAGTAAGGGTCTGCCTGGTAGGGATCAAAATAATTAGCTGGTATTATAGCAATCCTTTCGTCAGCCAGTCCAAGGGGCACACCAGCCCTTGCCGCTCCAGCATTTATGGATGACACACCAGGGATTATCTCTACAATCAGCCCAGGTCTTGAATCCAGAAGCCTGTTGTAGAGATAAAAAAAGGTGCTATAAAAAGAGGGATCTCCCATCGTGAGAAAGGCACAGGAAGAGCTCTCAAGGGCATTTATGATCTCCCCTGTTATGATCTCCCATCTCATGAGCTGTTCTACATCACCCTGCCTTGTCTTTACCATCGGGAAGTGAAGCTCCCTTATCTCCTTCCCGGATATATCCACAGCCCTTGAGACAATAGAAAGGGCAATGCTCTTCCCATCCTCCCTTCCCTTTGGCACAAAGAGGACAGGCACCTCTTTAATAATCCTCACAGCCTTTAATGTAAGGAGCTCAGGATCCCCTGGTCCAACACCTATGACATATAATCTGTGGGATAGCCTCACCTACTTCCCCACCAAATTAGGCTTAAAGCTGAAGAAAAAGAAAACAGCATTCCTCTTTTTTGTCTTTCACTTCAGCCTATTGCCTTCAGCCTCATTTACTTCGCCACCTAAGGCTGGATTATTAATTATATCAAACTTAACCTGGACAGGGATGGATTGAGACTATTAAAAACGGATTACGCAAGGTGTACTCACCACAAGGGCTACCACACTTGCTAAAATTTCACCATCTCCCTTATCCTCTCAAGCCTCTTTGCTGATTCAGGATGGTTACTGAACAATACTGTCAATATCTTTCTTAAAAACTTAGAACTACATGCCTTCTCTTCCATTCGGGAGAGTTTCTCAAAGAATGTTATCCCTCCCCTCTGGGTGAGTCCTGCACCCCAAAGGGCATTTACCGCAAATTCATCAGCCTCATATTCCTGGTCTCTGTATAATACCTTTTTAAATAAATGAAAACCTATGTTGAAAATCACTGTAAAGGGATTGACAAACTTCAGATAAAAGAGAACAAACCAGCCAATCCTTGAAATTACCTCTGTGGTAACTGTCACGACATGATGCCTATGTTTATGATGTCCTAACTCATGAGCGATAGCAAAGTTCAGCTCATCTGTATTGAATCTCTTAAGAAAACCCGTTGTTACACCTATTGCCTTTCTATCAAAGGAGCCATAATAGGCAAAGGCATTAGGTTCATCTATTTTAAATATGCTTACTTGATACTCCCACCACTTCTCTCCAAAGGACTTGAGCAACTTCCTTATATGGCTCTTTATATCCTTATAAAAAAGGATATTAAAAAAAACATTTTATAAGAAGTGATAACAAAAGGAGCTTTACTGCAAGGAATAATCCATAGCCTTTATAATAGAGGTATCCTCCATAAATCAGTGCAGAGAGAAGGATTATATTCCCGGTGTATCTATAGGCTATGCCAGGTTTAACCCTGGACTGAAGGGGGCTTTTACCTCCTATGAAAAGAACCCCGAGGGCTATCAAAATGGTTATCTGTAAAAGGATATAGGGAATCTCACCCCTGAAGTCATAGCTGACTGCTCCGTAAATCGCTAAGCTCACAAGAAAGAACTTTGAGACCAAAGCAAGAGGCAGTTTCAGGGGATTAAATCCATTATGAATCAATGTATTTAAAGATACAGCCAGAATCGGAAGGTAGATGAGAAAGCCCTTCACATACGGACTCAAAGGCAGGGAATTCAGGGGAAAGGGATAGAGGAAAAGATAGATAAGATTTATAACTGCAAGCATTGTTAATATCAGATCAGGGATGTTTCTATAAATCACCACATGACCTGTGAGCTTGAATAAAAGCGTGAGCAGGGCTGTAAAAATCAAAATCCAGACAATTGCCCTATAACCCCTCTTTTCCTTTAACTCTCTGAACCCTGACCTGACGGTA
>CAMTWD010000049.1:0-23510 GCA_947085365.1 uncultured Nitrospirota bacterium
AAAATTAAAGAGGGTGGATACAATGTCCTAACCAACGACCACATAGTTTCGGATGTCTGCTGTTGTCTTTCACCGGTTCTCTGGCGGCAGACAGTAGTGGTCTCAAGGGAACGAACCACACGCCACCTCTCTGCCTATTTGAGTCCATGAAGTAAAATACTCGATGTCCCAACACCGCCTTACTGTATTGCCAGATTGATAAACCATTGGCTCCTGTATCTCTATTTTTCAGAAAATCCCTCACCACCCATTTTATGCTATAATCTTCTGCAGGCCTTGCCTGTACAAAATCCAGTTGAAAGGAGAAGAGATGAAGAGAGTTATTACGATAGGTATTGCCCTGTTGGTAGCCCTTGCTGGCTGCAGTGAGCGAAAGCCCTCAGGAGGGGTTGTGGCAAAGGTAAATGAAACCGTCATCACAAAAGAGGATGTGATGAGGAAGCTCGAGACACTTCCTCCCTATGCCCAGCAGTTCTTTCAGGGCAGTGAGGGCATGAAGAGGCTTGTGGATGAACTGGTAAAGACTGAGATACTCTATGCTGAGGCAAAGAAGAAAGGACTTGACAAGGAAAAGGAATACAGAGAACAGGTGGAGGAATTCAAGAAGGAGTACCAGACACAGCTTGAGAGACTTCAGAAGGAGTATAAGGCGAGTGTTGAGGAGTTTCAAAAGATTGCGGCCATCAGATTGTTACTGAAAAGAGAATTATCAAAGGAGATAGAGGTTACGGAGAAGGAGGTAAGGGACTTCTATGAAAGGAATAAGGAGAGCCTGAGGCAGGGAGGAAGGATCCTCGAGTATGATGCTGTAAAGGATATGATAAGAGAAACCCTTATAGAAAACAAACAGGCTGAGGCATTCAATAAGTATGTAGATGAACTCAGAAAACAATACACTGTAACAATCAATGAAAAGGAACTGGAAGGCCTTGGTTCTTCAAAACAGCAGGGTCAGGAAGAGAAAAGATAAAAAAGACTAATCTTTACTTAGTGGCGAGGTAACAGTAGGTGACGAGGTAACAGTAGGTCGCGAAGTAACAGTTGGGGAGATTCTTCCAGCCTGCAGGGCTTCCTTGGGAATTATGTAAGAACAGAAATTGCCTCCCTCAGAGGCACAATTAGTCCTTTTTACATCTTCTGAAAAGAGTTCCTTGTAAAGCTCAAGCTCATACCTGCAGGCCTCCTTGTAATAATGAGAGACAATAGATATGGGACAGTTATACTGAAGAAGTTCAAACTCCTCTCCCTTTTCCTTGATCTCCACAATATATCCGTCAGACTTCAGGGATTCCACGAAGAGAGAGAGTCTGGTCTTAAGGTTCTTTGCAGAATCAAGGAGCGATCTCTTCTCTCGCAAGAGCTTCTCCTTTCTCTTCTTGAAGAGGTGGTCTATCTTCTTCCGTCCATCCTCCTCTTCTATCTCCCTTAGGATCTCGAGCACAAGGTTTTTATAATTATTTGGAAAGAGTTCCTCTGCCTTCTTTGTAAGGCTATAGATAAAACCTGGTCTTCCCACCCCCTTCCGCCGCAACTGATAGGAGATGAAGCCATCCCTTTCAAGATTCAGGACATGCTGTCTTACCCCAATGGGAGTAATATTGAGGGCATTGCTCATCTCCTCAATGGACATCTCTCCGTGTTTCTTAAGAAGGAGGAGGAGCTTCCAGAGGGTAGAATCTTCCAGCTTCTGAATCATAAAAAAGGATACCATTATTAAGCCTGTGGTGTAAATAGCCGTTGGTGGCGAATTAACAGTACTTAGTGGCGAAGTAACAGTAAGGCGTGTTATAATCTTTATCATGAAAAGGGTGTTAATGAAAGGAAACGAGGCCTGTGCAGAGGCTGCCATTCAGGCAGGCTGCAGGTTCTACGCTGGTTATCCCATAACCCCGCAGAATGAGATTCCAGAATATATGTCATGGAGGATGCCTGAAGTAGGAGGTGTTTTCATCCAGGCAGAAAGTGAACTTGCTGCAATAAATATGGTTTACGGTGCCTCTGCTGCTGGTGCAAGGGCCATGACCTCCTCCTCAAGCCCTGGAATAAGCCTGAAGCAGGAAGGCATCTCTTTTCTGGCTGGAGCAGAACTTCCTGCTGTGATAGTGAATATGCAGAGAGGTGGCCCTGGGCTTGGTAACATCTCAGGGAGTCAGGCAGATTATTTTCAGGCTGTAAAGGGTGGTGGTCATGGGGATTATAGATTAATTGTCTATGCACCCTTCAGTGTTCAGGAGCTCTGGGACCTTACGATGCTTGCCTTTGATAAGGCAGACGAATACAGAAATCCTGTGATGATCTTGGGAGATGGTGTTATAGGACAGATGATGGAACCAATTTATCAGAGACCCTACATCCCACCAGAAAATCTTCCTCCAAAGAGATGGGCTGTAACGGGTTGTAAGGGCAGAGGGCCCAATGTAATAAAATCCCTCTATATGGGTGAAGGTGAACTGGAGAGAAGAAATTATATCCTCCAGGCAAAATATAAAAGGATAAAGGAAAGGGAGGTCAGGTTCGATGGATTTATGATAGAGGATGCAGAGATCATAATTGTTGCCTTTGGAATTGCCTCAAGGATCTGCCTCTCCGCTGTGAGGGAATTAAGAAGGGCTGGGACAAAGGCAGGACTATTCAGACCTATAACCCTCTGGCCTTTTCCCGAAGAGCCATTAAAAGAGATTTCTAAAAAGGTCAGGAGATTCCTTGTTGTGGAATTGAATGCAGGTCAGATGGTGGAGGATGTAAGGCTCTCTGTAAAAGACTCTGATGTCTTCTTTTTTGGAAGGCCAGGAGGTGCCCTAATAAATCCTGAAGAGATAAAGACCAAGGTCTCCGAGATACTGGAAAGAAGAGAAAAGGTAGTTACAAGATCATGAAACTCACGCTCGTCTCTCCACCCTTCGGAAAGGGCGGTCAGAAATCAAAAGGTCTTCCAATAGCACCACCTGTCCTTGAATACCTTGCAGGTCTTACTTATAAAGTAAGAGGGGATGTGGAGGTAGAACTCATAGATGCCAATAAAGAACCCTTCAATCCTGAGAAAATAGATGCTGACCTCGTTGGGTTCACTGTCCTCACACCCCAGGCACCATGGGTCTACAGAATGGCAGACAGACTCAGAAGTCTTGGGAAAAGGGTAGTCCTTGGTGGAATCCATGTCACAGCCCTTCCAGAAGAGGCAGCACCTCACGCAGATGCCATTGTCCTTGGAGAAGCAGAGAATATATGGAAGGAGCTCCTTGATGACGCAGAGTCAGGAAGATTGAAAAGATTCTATAATGGAGGCCTTCCTGAACTGAAGGGACTCCCAAAACCTGTAACGAATCTCTGGAGGACAAGGTATGTCTATGGTTATTTCCAGACCTCGAGGGGCTGTCCCCACAGATGCACCTTCTGTTCTGTCCACAAGTTCTTTGGTGGAAGGGTAAGGGTAAGACCAATCGATGAGGTTATCGAAGAGATTGCCCAGAGCAAGTGGCGTCTCTTCTGGGGCATTGATGACAACATCTGGGGAGTGAATATAAATCATACAATTGAACTTTACAGGGAGATGTCAAAGACCATAAAAGGCAAATGGTGGTTTGGGTCTGGAGACCTCGTATCTGTGGAGCATCCCAGGTCTGATGAGTTACTTAAATACGCACGGATGGCAGGTCTGACTGCCGTGCTTGTTGGATGGGAATCCAATAATCTTAGAAGCCTCGAGGAATACAGGGCTACATCAAAACAGGCAAAAAGGCGCAGGGATGCAATTAAAAGGATAAGGGATCATGGTATAGAGGTGATGCTCTTTATAATGGTTGGTGGAAGACAGGACATAAGAGAAGATTTTGAGGGTATATTAAAACTCTGTGATGAATTAAAGGTATCTGCCCATCCCGTTATGACAACCCCCTTCCCTGGCACAGAACTTTATGAGCAGTATAGAGAATATATCTACCCAAGGCTTGAATGGGATTTCTTTGATGGAAATCATGCAGTTTTTGAACATCCCACAATGAGCCCTGAAGAAAGGGAAGAACTCTTAATTGATCTAAGGGCAAGGCTCTTCACATTGCCAAGGATAATCTCCAGGATATTTCAGATATCCTGGAAGGGCTTTCCCATGAGCCACATAACATCCTGGATGATTCAGTATCCACAGGGAAGGGCCTTCAGAGAGTATGCAAAGACAAGAAAGACCCTTAAAGAGAGGGAATTAAGGGAAGGATTATCCTTTCCAGTGGCGAAGTAACTGTTGGAGGTGGGTAAAAATGAGTCCTGAGCTTGGTGTAATAATAATGCTTAATAACTATTTTCACGATGTCGCCACTGCCCTTCTTGGTGCCAGTGGTGTGACCATGTGGATTGTAACAAGGGAATATGAAAAACAGAGGGGCCCAGAGACACTCTCCTATTTCTTAAGCCTGTACCAGGGGATTACGCGGCTTGCAAAATTCTCCTTATACTGGATCCTCATAGGTGGGATCCCGAGGACTATCTTTTATAAGGATTTCGAATGGGCAAATGCTGCTGGAAAAGACCAGATACCTGCCTTGATAGTGAAACATATCCTTGCCTTCCTGATTGTGGGCACAGGCGCCTACTTCTGGATAAGACTGAAGAGAAGGATCCAACCCCTACTTCGTCACTAAGTACTGCTACTTCGCTGCTAAGTAAGGTGATTAAAGCCCCAGTTCCTCTGGATGGGCAATCCTTCCAAGGACTGCACTGGCAGCAGCAACCGCAGGGTTACTCAAATAGACCTCGCTTTCAGGATGACCCATCCTGCCCACGAAATTCCTGTTTGTCGTTGCTATTGCCCTTTCGCCCTTTGCCAGTATCCCCATGTGTCCTCCAAGACAGGGACCACAGGTAGGGGTGGATACAACGGCCTCAGCCTCAATGAATATCTCTATGAGACCTTCCTTCATTGCCTCCCTGTAGATCTGCTGGGTTGCAGGGATTACGATCATCCTCACATTGGGATTAACCTTTTTACCTTTAATAACAGAGGCTGCCTCTCTCAAATCCTCCAACCTTCCATTTGTACAGGATCCTATAACAACCTGATCAATGGTTATATGGGTAAGCTCTCTTACAGGTCTAACATTTGAGGGAAGATGGGGGCATGCCACCAGAGGCTCTATCTTGGAGGCATCATACTCCCTTATCTCTACATACACAGCATCAGGGTCTGAGGTGTAAAACTTATAAGGCCTCTTTGCCCTCGATCTCACATACTGCTCTGTTACACTGTCAGGAACTATTATGCCTGTCTTAGCCCCAGCCTCTACTGCCATATTGCAGATGGTGAGCCTTCCGTGCATGGGAAGGTTTCTTATCGTCTCTCCCTCAAACTCCATTGCCCTGTAAAGGGCCCCATCCACTCCTATATCTCCTATCACATGCAGGATCAAGTCCTTGCCACCAACCCACTTCTGAAGACCACCGTAGAATATAAACTTCATTGACTCCGGAACCTTAAACCAGCACTCCCCTGTTGCCATGGCAGCTGCCACATCAGTAGAACCCACACCCGTGGCAAAGGCTCCAAGGGCACCATAGGTACAGGTATGGCTATCAGCTCCTATAATTAGATCTCCTGGCACAACAAGTCCCTGTTTTGGCAGGAGGGCATGCTCTATACCCATCCTGCCCACCTCAAAATAAAGTCCGAGATTGTATTGTCTCGCAAAATCCCTCAGGAGCTTGCACTGTTCAGCAGCCTTAATATCCTTCTGGGGAGTAAAGTGGTCAGGGATAAAGGCAATCCTGTTACGGTCAAAGACATCTGCTGCACCAATCTTCTGGAACTCCTTAATTGCTATAGGTGCCGTAATATCATTGGCAAGGATAAGATCAACCCTTGCATAAATGAGGTCTCCTGGATAGACCCTCCCCTTCCCGGCATGATCAGCAAGTATCTTCTCTGAAATAGTCATCCCTGACATGAATGATATTATAACTGAAAAATTTGTTAAAATGTAATTGATAGTTAAAGGCCTCAGGTGGCGAGGTAACAGTTGGTGGCGAGGTAATAGTGGAGAGGAGATGCCTAAGATAACGGTTGAAGAACTCTGGTCAATCCTGAAAGGTTCACCAGAAAGGATAGAGAAACTCATGTTTAACGGAGGGCTCACCGAAGAGATGGCCCTCCTTATTGCAGAAAACAGGAATTCACCCCCTGAATATCTTGCGATCCTTGCCACATCACCAAGATTTAAGGATAGCTACAGGGTCAAGCTTGCCCTCTCGAAGAACCCGAGGACACCCCACAGGATAACCCTTTCACTTCTGAAATTTCTGAGGCTCTTTGACCTGGCAGATCTGAGCAGGAATCAGAATATCCCCGTAAATATAAGGCAGAAGGTGGAGGAGATTCTCATAGAGAAGATTCCATCCCTCCCACTGGGGAATCGCATAACCTTAGGGAAGCGGTCAAGTCCTTCTATTGTAATGGCAATCCTCTCACGAATGGGTGGCGAAAGTAAAGGTTCTCAAACGACCATAACAAACCTGATAAATACCTGTCTGGAGAATCCCCTTCTCAAGGAAGGGGATATATTAAAACTCATAAATAATCCCTCAACACCTTCCTCAGTAATCCAGGCTATTTCAGTTCATCCCAGATGGTCAGCAAGGTATTCCATTCGGTATGCCCTTATAAGGAACTTTCACACACCTCTCAGGATTGTAGTAGAATTCTTAAGGGAGATGAAGGTTCAGGACCTTGAAGAGCTCTACAGGGATGAGGCTGTTCCCTCCTCCACAAGACCCTTTATCTACAGAGAGATCATGACAAGAACTGTCACCTCACCACTAAGATGAATAGGGAAGAGTGGATTATCCATCCTGGATTAAATATCACTGCAGTTATCCTTGCTGGAGGTTCAAACAGGAGATATCCCACCTTAAAGGGACTTGTAGAGTTTCGGGGAAGAAGATTGATTGAGAGGGTAATTGATGCCCTGGGGATCTTTGAAGATATAATTATTATCACAAACAGACCAGAGGCATATTTTTACTTGGGTCTCCCCATGTATGGGGATGTGGTGGACTTCCGCTGTCCCCTGAGCGGTATTTATACAGCACTCTTAAACATAAATGGAGATATCCTTGTAAGTGCCTGCGATATGCCCCTTATAAATAGATCCTTAGTAGAGATGCTCAGAAAGGAGGCAGTAGAAAGGCTCAGCCGATTTGATGCAATAGTTCCGATCTTTAATGGCAAACCACAGCCACTCTTGTCTGCCTATTCAAGAAGGATACTTCCTGCTGTAGAGGAATGGCTCAGGCTCAAAAGATGCAATATGGGAGGTTTCTTAAAAGAGATCAAGACATATTATCTAAAAGAGGAGCTGATAAGGGAGATCGACCCAAAGGGTCTATCTTTTATAAATATAAATACGCCGGAGGATAAGGAGATGGCAGAGGGCATCATTTGATATAATAAGGGAAAGCAAGGTTGAAGGAGGTACAAAATGTTCGGTCTTGGAATGCAGGAGCTGATTATAATACTCATAATCGTCCTTGTCCTCTTTGGTGCATCAAGGCTTCCAGAACTCGGAAAAGGTATAGGTCAGGCAATAAGGAACTTTAAAAAGGGCATCTCAGAACCTGAAGAGATAGATGTGACACCCAAAAAGCCGGTGGAAGAATCCAAAGAGGAAAAGAAGACGGGTGAATAGGCATCTCAGGGTAACAGTTAACCTCGATGCTATAAGAAAGAACTTTTCCCTTTTAAAAAGAATCCTCCGTAGAACCAGCCCTTCACCACTGGTAATAGGTGTTGTCAAGGCAGACGCCTACGGTCATGGAGCTGTAGAGGTAGCAAAGGTGCTTGAGGATGCCCAGATTGACTTCCTTGCAACAGCCTATCTTGAGGAGGCAATAGAATTAAGGGAGGCTGGTATCAAGGCACCTATAATTGTGCTCTTTGAAGAGCCTGATATCCCGAGATATATAAAATACGACCTGAGGGCAGTAGTACACAACGAGCAGACAGTGAGAGGACTTGAGAGATCCCTCAAGGTAGGCTCACCCCCACTTAAGATCCATATAGAATTTGATACAGGCATGGGAAGACTGGGCTTTTCTCCAGGTGATGCCATAAAGATTGTAAAAAGGGTACTCGAGATAAAGGGTCTGAGACTTGAGGGTATAATGAGTCACTTCAGTTCTGCAGAGCTAACTGATAAAGAATCAGCCACAGAACAGATAAATATATTCAGGGATATCTCAACTCAGATAGAAAGGCTCTTAGGAGGTCTTATATACCACATCTCAAATAGTGCAGGGGTCTTCAACCTTCCAGAGGCCTGGTTTTCAGCAGTAAGACCCGGACTTTTACTCTATGGTTATCTACCAGGAGGGCTGGAAGATAAAGAACTCTCACCTGCCATGAAGGTGAGCACCAGACTCCTCACCATCAGGAGGATAAAGGCAGGCACTCCCATAAGTTATGGAGGAACCTTTATTACCAGAAGGGAAAGCCTTGTGGGTATAATATCAGCAGGTTATGCCGATGGATTCATGAGGGGTCTTTCCAATAGAGGTTATGTCCTCTTCAGGGGCAGGAGGGCTCCTGTAATAGGCAGGGTCTGTATGGACTTAACAATGGTTGATCTCACGGATATTATCGATTCAGGAGATAAGGTATCGCCTACAGAAGAGGTGGTCATCTTGGGCAAGCAGGGAGATGAGATTATAACAGCAAAGGAGATTGCCCTCTGGGCACAAACCATACCTTATGAAGTCCTTACAACCTTTGGAGGACTGGGCAAAAGGGAATTTATAGATGAAAAGGATCATTGAAAGGATAGGAAGGTTCGTCTCCCTCTTTATACTTGAGGCAGGAGGGATTGTCCTCTTTACCTTCAGGACACTGAGACATCTCTTCACCCCTCCTGTTGACCTGAAGCTGATAATCCAGCAGATGCTCTCCATAGGAGTAAGATCCTTTCCTGTGGTATTCATCACATCCATATTTACAGGAATGGTGCTTGCCCTCCAGACCTATACAGGATTCAAGAGATTCGGTGCAGAGACAATGGTTGGCTCTGTTGTTGCCCTTTCAATGACAAGAGAACTCGGCCCTGTCCTTACAGGCCTTATTGTCACAGGAAGGGCAGGGGCTGCCATAGCTGCTGAGATCGGGACTATGAGGGTTACAGAACAGATAGATGCCCTTGAGACCCTTGCAACAAATCCATTAAAATACCTTGTCCTGCCGAGGTTTATTGCAGGGCTCTTGATGCTTCCTGCCCTGACAGTCCTTTCAGACATTATAGGTATCAATGGTGGTTTTATCGTGAGTGCAGGCGTATATAATATGAGTTCAAGCCTCTACTGGAGAAGGGTATGGGATTATCTGGAGATGGAAGACTTCTATAACGGGCTGATAAAGGCGGGTTTCTTCGGTGGATCGATGGCATTGGTCTGCTCTTATAAGGGATTCTACACAGAGGGAGGCGCAGAGGGTGTGGGAAGGGCAACCACCCAGGCAGTAGTTCTTTCATCCATGATAATACTTGTATCTGATTACTTTCTTTCAGCCTGGTTATTCTGATGATCGAGATAAAGGGGCTCTATAAATCCTTCGGCAGAAAAGAGGTCTTAAGGGGTGTTGACCTCACTATCAACAAGGGTGAGAGTATGGTGATAATAGGAGGAAGTGGGTCTGGCAAAAGTGTCCTACTGAAGCATATAATAGGACTATTGAGACCTGATAAGGGCTCTGTATTCATAGATGGTCTGGATATAACAAAATTGAATGAAAAGAATCTTTATAAGGTGAGAAAAAAATTCGGAATGCTCTTTCAGGGGGCAGCACTCTTTGACTCCCTTACCGTATGGGAGAATGTGAGCTTTTTTCTTATAAGACATAGAGGCATAAGTGAGAAGAAGGCAAAGGAGATAGCCATTGAGAAGTTGAGACTTGTTGGCCTTGTGGGAGTTGAAGACCTCCTGCCATCAGAACTCTCAGGAGGGATGCGAAAGAGGGTGGCTCTTGCAAGGGCAATCGCCCATGAGCCGGAGATACTCCTCTATGATGAACCCACTACAGGCCTCGATCCCATAATGGCTGATGCCATAAATGACCTTATAATTGATCTGAAAAATAAACTTAATGTTACCTCTGTTGCTATCACCCATGACATGCATAGTGCCTACAAGATAGCAGACAGGATAGCCATGCTCTATGAGGGAAGGATTATAGAAGTGGGAACACCCGATGAGATAAGGAATACCTCAAATCCTGTAGTGAGACAATTTATTACCGGAAGTGCAAAGGGACCAATTAAGATCGAAGGGGTGACGAATGGATAGAGGAGCTGAATTCAAGGTTGGTATCTTTACCCTTATAGTCCTCCTGATAACGGCCTTCTTCACCTTCAGGATAGGAGGATTTGATTGGCTTTATAAGAAGAAGGAATATACCCTCTATGTCCACTTCAGAAACACGGGTAACCTCGATGATAAATCCCCTGTGAGGATTGCCGGGGTCACCGTGGGCAGGATAAAAAGGATTGAGCTTGTTGAAGGAAGGGCAAGGATAACCCTTGCAATAAGAGAGGATGTAAAGATTCCAAGGGATTCCATTGCAACCATAAGGTCCACAGGTCTCATGGGAGAGAGATACCTTGAACTTATACCAGGCAGAGAAGGTGTCTATCTGAAAGATGGAGATACTGTGAGAGATGTTGAGGAGATGGTTGATCTTGATGAGATGCTCAAGAATCTTTCAATCGCCTCAGAAAACATTAACAGACTTGTATCTTCAATAGATGAGTTCTTTGAGGATGAGGAATCGAAAAAGGCGTTTAAGGAATCAATACAGAATCTCAGAGATATTACCTATAACCTGAAAGATGCTATCTCAAGAAATGATAGAAGGCTTGAGGGCCTCATGGCAAAACTTGAAGACCTTGCAGATTCATTGAAGGCAATGGTAAAGGAAAACAGGGAACCTTTAAGGGTTGCCATACAGAAGGCACCTGAGGTAATGGAGGATATAAAGAGGACCACTACAGAGCTGAGGGCCATGATAGAGGAAAACAGGCAGGGCATAAAGTCCACAACAGAACAGTTGAGCAAGATCACCGCTGATCTACAAGAGGGAAAGGGAAGCCTCGGAAAACTCATGAAAGACGAGAGGTTATACGAGAATCTGAATAAGGCTGCTGAAGGTATAAACAGGACCATAAACAGGATAGAAAGATTCCGCACCTTTATAACCTTCCAGGGTGACTATCTCTTTAAGCCCACGGATACAAAAGGATATTTTAATATTACCCTCCAGCCCTCACCGGAAAAGTATTATATCCTCGGGATAGTGAGTGATCCCATCGGAAAGGTCACCACAAGGCAGACCATAACAACAGTAAATGGTGATACTACCACAACAACAGAGGAGAGTATAGAGAAAAAGATAGAATTTACAGCCCAGTTTGCCAGAAGATTTAATAACACAGCCCTCAGATTCGGTCTTACAGAGAGCACCTTCGGCCTCGGAATAGACCAGTTCTTCTTAAAGGACAGGCTTAGACTCTCCCTTGATGCCTGGGATTTTGGAGGTGATGAGGCAGATGCAGAGTCTCCCCATGTGAGGGCTCAAGCTGAATATTTTATCTATAAGAATTTCTTCCTTACTGCAGGATATGACAATATATTCAATTCCAGGTGGCGCGGTCCCTTCATAGGTGGAGGCATAAGGTTTGAGGATGAGGACTTCAAATACCTCTTTGGTACTATACCAAAGGTGCCCCAATAAAAGATGAGAGAAAGAGAAGATATAGAGAGTGGAAGGGTCTTTGTAAAAGAGGGTCTCCTATCTGAGGAGATTATCAATAGGGCCCTTCAGATACAGAAGGAGCAGCCTGAGAAGAAGCTTGGAGAGATTCTTGTGGAGATGGGGATACCTGAGGAGAAGGTCCTCAGGGGCCTTTCAAAGAAACTTGGTCTTGAGTATGTAGAGAGGAAAGACTTTCCTGAGACCCTTCCTGTAGACCTCTCACTGGAATTCATGAAGGCAAATCTTGTGGTGCCACTGAGATTTGAGGATAGTACCCTCACTGTAGCAATGGCAGACCCTGATGATACAGAGGTGATTGACAGTCTAAAGGCATCACTGGATTGCAACATAAAGATCTGCATTGCCAGCAAAAGTGCCATTACAGAATATCTTGAAAGGCTCTCAAGAATTAAAGAGACCTCTGTGAGTGAGATAATTGTTGAGGAAGAGATCGCTGAAGAGGTTCCAGAGGAGCTCAACCACCTTAAGGGGATGGCACAGGAAAGGGGTGTAATAAGACTCGTTGATGTCCTTATTGAGAATGCCGTAAATCAGAGGGCAAGTGATATCCATGTAGAGCCAGAAGAAGACCGGGTAAGGATAAGGTACAGAATAGATGGCATACTCTATGATAGAGAGTTTCTCCCAAAGAAGATGCAAGCTGCAATAACATCAAGGATCAAACTCCTGAGCCAGATGAATATAGCTGAAAGGAGGCTCCCGCAGGATGGCAGGATAAAAGGCACCTATGCAGGAAGACCAATTGATATAAGGGTATCCACCATCCCTACAGTCTATGGAGAGAGCATCGTAATGAGATTGCTTGATAAAGAAACCTCCTTCCTCACACTGGAAGAACTGGGGATGGATCCAGATACCCTTAAAAGATATGAGGCCCTTATCCACAGACCCTACGGAATGATACTCATTACAGGACCAACAGGAAGCGGAAAGACCACTACACTCTATGCATCCCTTGACAGGATAAATTCTCCTGATAAAAAGATCATAACCATTGAGGAGCCAGTGGAATATCTGATGAAAGGTATAAATCAGATACAGGTGAAACCAAAGATCGGACTTACCTTCGCAAGTGGTTTAAGACACATCGTCCGACAGGACCCAGATGTGATAATGGTGGGAGAGATAAGAGACCTTGAGACAGCAGGGATAGCCATACATGCTGCCCTCACAGGCCATCTCATCTTCAGCACCCTTCACACAAATGATGCACCAGGGGCAATGACAAGGCTTATGGACATGGGGGTGGAGAATTATCTCGTATCCTCCACACTTATAGGTGTCGTCGCCCAGAGACTTGTGAGGAGGATCTGCAACTCCTGCAGGATTCAGTACAGGATTCCAGAAGAGGTGAAAAGGGAATTAAGGATAACAACAGATTTCCTCTGGAGGGGCTCAGGATGTGAAGACTGCTCTGGTACAGGATACAGGGGAAGGATCGGGATATTTGAATTGCTCGTGGTAAATGACGATATAAGAAATATGATAATGGCAAAGGCTACATCCAGGGAACTGAGAGAGAAGGCCATATCTCTTGGAATGAAGACATTAAGGCAGGATGGCATTGAGAAGGCAATTAAGGGGATAACAACAACAGAAGAGGTGATGAGGGTCACACAGCAGGATGTGGAATAAGGATATTTCAGGAGCCATCTACTGTTACCTCCCCACTAAGGGAGGTGAAGATGCCAGAAAGGGCGTAGCCCTCGTAATGGTGATATTTGTGATAATGATCCTTATGTTCCTTGGTCTCAACCTCTCTTACTCCACAAGATTTGGACTAATGGCTACAAAGAATCTTAAGGATGAAACAGCCTATCGTTACGCCATGATCTCTGCCCTCAATGAAGCCCTGGCCTATATAGCCCAGGATAAAGACCCTACCATTGATTATATGGACGAAAAAGGCCTCCTCCATCTTGATGATAGAGAGCCCTTTCCTCAGGAAAAGGAGATCAATGGAATAAGGCTCAAGATAGAATTAAGTGATGAGGAATCAAGGCTTAACATCAATCTCATAAATGCCCTCCAGCTCCGGAATCTCCTGAGATATGCTGATGTTCCGGAAGAGAAGATCCAGATGATAATCGATTCCCTGAGGGACTGGATAGATCCTGACGACCTTCACAGGCCCTCAGGTGCTGAGAAAGACTACTACGAGCCCTCAGGTTATACTGCAAAAAACAGACCCTTTACTGTACCTGAGGAACTCCTCCTTATAAGGGGATTTAAGAAGGAATACCTTTATGGCTCTGAAAAGAATAAGGGCATAAGGGAATTCATAACTACCTTTGGAAGCGGAAGACTGAATATAAACACAGCTAAAAAGGAAGTGATGGAGGCCCTTGGACTTGGCACCTCAGATATAGAGACTATACTATCCCAGAGGAGTAGTTTGAGGGGATTTAGGGCTGTGCCACCCCCTGTGAGTGGGATCTTCTGGGGTCTCTCCTCAAATACCTTCAGGATAGAGATAAAACCATTAGATTCTTATAAAAGGCTCACAGCCATTGTCCAGAGGATTCCTGAGAAAAAGGGATATTCCATAAAGACCCTTTACTGGAAGGAAGAAGATGAGACTCTCTAAAAGGCTTCTTGTCCTTGATATAAGGAGTAGTGCAATAGAGTATGCCCTCTATTCCATGCTCCCCTCACCCCTCTATCCCTTCACAGGAAATCCTTTTCACCTTACCCTTCCATTAAGGGAGGTGAAGAGGGGGTCGATCACCCATGAAGAATTCCCCTCATTTATTGAAAATATAAAGAAGGAAAAGAGGATCGATCAGCTCCTCTTAGGCCTTCCCTTTCATAGATTCACCCATCATCTGATCGAGCTCCCTATAAAAAAAGAGAAGGAGATAAAGACTGCCCTTCCTTTTGAACTGGAAAAGAGATTACCCCTCCCCCTTGATGAATATCTCTACGACTTCTCAATCCTCAAAAGGGAAAAGAGGGATACCACTCTAATCCTTTCCCTTGCAGTAAGAATCTCACAGGTATTCAATATAATTGAATCCCTTAAGGTTATCCCAATCTATGGGATAACCTGCACATTCATGGCAGTGGTATCACAGCTTGCAGAGGATAACAGGGGAAGGACTATTATTGCTGATGAAGATGGAGACTTTATATACCTTGCCTCTCTTTTGGATAGGGAGCTGAAGGCACTGAGGCTTATAAGAAAAGGTGAAGAGATAGAATATCCCTCCGGATTTGAAGACCCCTCCGTCGCCAGATATATAATCAAGTCACCATCCGAACTTAGGAGTGAGGTAACGCTTGAGGAAAGCAGTACATACCTTAAAGATTACAGGAGGCTTGACCTCAACAGGGTATCTGCAATTATAAAATACCTCTCAAAGGGTGGCAAGATAACGGGAGGTAAGGCCCTGAATTTTGTACCAACTCTTCCCTCACCACTAAGGGAGGATATATCCTCTTCCCTGAAAGATCCGAGGGGCCTAACAGCATCCTTACTTATAGGGGCCTCTGTATTCTTATTTCTCCTTACAGATGTGGTTGCCTATTACAAGGATCGGAGGACCCTTTACACCCTTTCCTCAAAGTTAGAGCAGATGAAGGATGGAAAGATAAAAGAAGGGCCTGAGGAGGAAGAGAGGAGACTAATCAATCATTACAGAGACCTCCACTCAAAGGTATACGAGGCCCTCTTATATATCAGAAGGGCACTTCCGGAGGATACCACCATCACTACTATAAATATAGACATACAAGCGAAGACCTTAGAGATAGAAGGAAATGCCCCAAAGTCCTCAAAGGTCCTTGAGAGGCTTGAGTCATCAGGATATTTCAAAAAGGTCTCCTATTCAGGGGCTATAACCGTTAAGGATACCAAAGAGACCTTTAAATTCACGATGGAGATCCCATGAGAAGGAAGGTTTTATTCATTATACTCGGACTTGTCATAGTACTGATAATACATAACTACTTTGAAGACAGGAGGGCGGATCTGAGGGACGAGATCTCAGCCATCCAGAAGAGGCTATTAAAGGCAGAGGCGAAGATAGATCTTCCTCAACTGAAGTCGTCGCCTGAAGTGACTCCGATTGAGGGGACCACCACAGGTGCACTCTCGAGGCTTCAGGCAATCCTTACAGAAGATGCTAAGGCCTCAGGTATAAAAATCCTTTCCCTGAGACCTGCTCCTGTGATAAAGTATTCTTATCATGAAGGAGTTACCCTCTATATAGAGGCAAAGGGCAGTGTGGAGGAGGTGAGTGATTTTTTGGAAAGGATTAAATCCATTAAAAAGGCTGTATTTATCTCAAAATTGAACCTGATGCGGGCATCTACAGAAGATCCTGAAGAGTTAAGAATAACCATGGAGATTACAGGCCTGAGGAGATTATGAACCCTTACTTCGCCAGCAATAGACTGAAGACACTACTCTCATTTTCAGCACTCATAATATTCATTATGAACCTTGAGAGATTTTACACAGAGGCCCTGACATACCAGAGGGAGAGCCCACCTGCTGGTGTGGAGGTCCAGACTCTTACCTCGGGGGTACACAGGGTGGAAGATTCCTTCCCCCCTGTGAGACCCCCGACTGTTACCTCGCCACCAAGCAAGGGTAATTCAGGGAAAGAAAATAAAGAAAAGGTCATCACACCCCAACGACTGGATTTAAAGGGACTCTTTGGAATAACTGTTACCTCGCCACTAAGCAAGGAATTAAAGATGCCTCCACAACCACTTCCTGTTGTGGCACCTCCACCCTCCACAGCACCAGAGAGACCTCCCCAGATGGTTCTTAAAGGGATTATCCTTGAACCAGATGGAGATTACAGGGCCTACATAGAGATTGATGGCAAAAGGGTTATATCTCTGAGGAGAGGAGAGGGTATTGACGATATCACTGCTACAGATATCAGAGAAAGGAGTGTAGAAATCCGATGGAAAGAAGAGACACTAAAACTCTCCATAGATCCGAGAAGGCACTGATATTACTCATATCATCTCTTATCATCTTCAGTGCCTGTGCGAAGAGACAGGAACTGAAATCTCCTGAGGAGCCACTGCTCACTTCAACTGTCAGTTCTCCACCAAGTAAAGAGACCATCATCCTTCCAGAACCGCCTGCTGGGAGGCCAATAGTTACCTCCCCACCTCATGAGGTGAAAGAAGAGATAAAGAGGCCAGAGTCCTCTGTGATGATAGAGAAGAAGGCAGAGGAGAAATACATCGTCCTGAATTTCAATAATGCAAGCATAGAGACAGTTATTGCCACAGTGGGTGAGCTCCTGAATATAAATTATCTCCTTACACCGGGAATCTCGGGAAGGGTGACCATCCAGTCCTACAAGAAATTTCCCATGAGCGATCTCATGCAGATATTCCAGAGCATCCTTGAGATGAATGGCCTTACAGCAGTAAAGGATGGACCTATTTACAGGATCGTCCCGATAGATACAGCAAAACAACAGCCCATCCCTGTTGAACTGGGTAAGCAGGCAGTCCTCCAGGAAGGCTTTATAACACAGATAATCCCACTGGAAAATATCAAGGCCTCTGATGCAGCAAATGTCCTGAGGGGCTTTCTACCCAGGGGGGCAGACCTTATAATTTATGAACCATCAAATCTCCTCATCCTTACAGCCCCACCCCATGCAGTCAAGAAATTCATGAAGATCATAGAGGCCCTTGATATTCCTGTGGGTGAGAGGGAAGGCATACGGACCTTTGTCTATTATGTGGAAAATGGAGAGGCAAAGAAGTTAATAGAGGTTCTCAAGACTATATATCCTGAAAAGAAAGGAAGGACAACACCTGTAACAAGACCTGCACCCACTCCCCAGCCCCCAGGACAGAGACCACAACAGGTTCAGGAGATACCTGGAGAATTAGAGGATGAGATAGTGATGACAGCCTACGATGACATAAATGCCATCATCTTCAAATGTTCTCCCCGGACATATCTCGAGATACTCGAGACACTGAAGAGGCTTGACATCCCTCCAAAACAGGTTCTCATAGAGGTCCTTATTGCAGAGGTAACCCTTGATGATAAGCTACAATTTGGGATAGAATGGTTGTTTAAGGGTTCTACAGATATAGATGGGGAAAGGGCATCCATACTTGGTGGTTTTGCCACAGAGCCGACAAATTTCTTTCAATCCACAACAACGGAAGAAAATCAACCTCTTGATCTGACAAAATTTATACCTGTGGTCTCATCAGGTGCCTTTGCCAATATCCTTGATCCTGCAAGGTTTAACGCCCTCATATCCATGCTTGCAGCCACAGGCAGACTGAATGTCCTTGCAAGTCCACACATACTTGCCTTAGATAACAAAGAGGCAAAGATAGAGGTGGGAAGCGAGATTCCCATAGCCACAGGACTTGTCCAGCAACCAGCCCCAACAGGGGGAATGACCTTAGTATCCCACGGACAGATTCAATACAGGACAGCAGGCATTGTCCTTACAGTAACACCACATATAAGTGATAAGAACCAGGTAAGACTAAAGATAAGTCAGGAATACAGTGCTCCGGGGGCACCAACAAAGGTCGCGGGTCAGGAATTCCCTTCCTTCATAACCAGAAGGGCAAATACAACAGGGATAGTCCAGGATGGCCATACCCTTGTCATAGGTGGTCTTATATCAGAACAGACAACCAGGAGCAGATCAGGAATCCCCTTTCTCAGTGACATCCCACTTATAGGTTGGCTCTTTGGCTCAACAACTCTGCAGAAGACGAAGACTGAACTCCTCGTTATGGTTACACCAAGGGTAATAAAATCTCAGCAAGAGGCTGACGCCCTTGTGGAGGAATTCAAAGAGAGGGTAAAGACTATAAAAGAAAGGCTTGAACCGTTTAAGAAATAGAGATGCTTAAGCTAAGAGATGGTATAGTGGAATTATACAGGAAGGTGGCAACCTCCCTGCCGGGGGATGTGGAAACCACTCTCAGGTCTCTGTATGAAAGAGAGGAGAATCCTGTTGCAAAGGAAAACCTGAGGATAATCCTTGAGAATGTAAAGATGGCAAGGATAGAGGAAAGGCCCATCTGTCAGGATACGGGGATACCTGTATTTTATGTAAAGGTTCCGAGATGTCTCGGTCATGAGAAGGTAAAGGAGATGATTATTGAGGCTACAAGGATTGCCACTGAGAGGATACCTCTAAGACCGAATTCTGTTGATGTATTAACAGAAAGAAACTCAGGAGATAATACGGGATTAGATTTCCCAATCATCCATATGGAGGAGACAGAAGAAGAGAGTCTTGTTATTGACCTTCTCCTTAAAGGAGGTGGCTCAGAAAACATTGGCTGTTTTTACAGGCTCCCTGATGAGACAATTCAAGCAGAGAGGAATCTTGATGGTGTGAGAAGGGCTGTACTTGATGCAGTAATAAATGCCCAAGGAAAGGGCTGTCCACCCTATGTGATAGGTGTGGCCATCGGAGGCTCAAGAGACCAGGTGGCCTATCTTTCAAAAAGGCAGTTAATGAGAAGGCTCAATGAGGAGAACAACCTTCCATCCTTAAGGATCCTCGAAGAGGAACTCCTGAAGGATATAAACAGACTGGGGATAGGTGTCATGGGACTTGGAGGGAGAGGCACCTCCCTTGGTGTAAAGATAGGAATATGTAGCAGACATCCCGCCTCCTACTTTGTGGATATATCCTTTAGTTGCTGGGCCTTAAGAAGGGGAAGGCTCCTATGGTAGAGAGGATCCATCTCAAGACACCCCTTGATGAAAAGACCGTGAGGTCCCTCAGGGTGGGTCAATTCGTATTGATAAGTGGGATTATAATTACTGCAAGGGATCGCCTCCACAGATACCTCTACGAGAAGAGGCCTGAAATGGATCTCCTGAAGGGTGCTATTATCTATCACTCAGGCCCGATCGTGAAGAATAACACCATCATCTCAGCAGGCCCAACAACAAGTATGAGGCTTGAGCATTATACACCTGAGATCATAAGGCATTATGGAATCAGGGCAATTATAGGAAAGGGCGGCATGGGGGGAGAGACAGAAAAGGCCCTCAAAAAATACGGGGCCGTTTATCTTCAGGCACCGGGTGGGGCCTCCGTATATCTGGCAAAGAGGATAAAGGGAATAAGGGGTGTGAAATTCCTTGAGGAATTCGGAATGCCTGAGGCACTCTGGATTCTGGAGGTTGAGGATTTCCCTGCTGTTGTGACAATGGATACAGAGGGTGAAAACCTTCATAAAAGGATAGAGAGGAAAAGTAGGGCAATACTCTTCGGTAGTCCGTAAGATAATTAAAATAAACGGGAGGTTCATTATGAAGACAAACATGGCTGATTGGGACAGGATTATTAGGGTTATTCTGGGGTTCATATTCATAGTGCTTGCTATAATCAAGGGATCACTCTGGTGGATACTTGGTGTGATGGGCATTATATTCATAGTTACCTCTATCATAGGATTCTGTCCCCTCTATGCACTGCTGGGCTTTAGGACAAAACATGAATAAGGAAGTAGCGAAGTAAGATTTGTCACCTCACCATCAGTCGATAATGCTATTCATAGCTGGCGGAACAGGATTTGTAGGAACTCACCTTATAGAGAGGCTAAAGAAGGAAGGCCTTTCTATAAGGTGTCTGGTAAGGGATGAGAAGAAGGCCCTTGAGCTCTCCAAAAAAGGTATAGGGTTCCATATAGGTGATATAACAGACCGAGAATCCCTGAAGGGTGCACTTAAAGGCACCACCTTAGTAGTGCACCTTGTGGGGATAATGGAGGGAAGCCCTGAGGACTTCAACAGGATCCATGTAAAGGGGACAGAAAACCTCCTTGATGAGGCATTGAGGGAGGGAATAAAGACCTTTTTTTACCAGAGTGCCCTCGGTGCAAATCTCAATGGAGAGACCCCCTACGAAAGGACGAAGGCGATGGCTGAGGATCTTGTCATATCCTCGGGTATTCCCTACATTATATTCAGGCCATCTATTCTTATAGGTGGCGATGTAACAGTTGGACAACTGGACGGTTTTACAAAAAGGCTCCTTGAATTAATAAAAACCTTTCCTTTTGTACCGGTACCTGGAAAGGGAGACTCAAGATTTCAACCACTCTACATAGAAGACTGGTGCACTGCCTTTATAGAGGCTCTCTTAAAGAGAGAAGAAAGAAACAGGCTCTACGAACTGGGAGGACCTGAACATCTCACATATAATGAGATCCTGAAAACCCTGATGGAGTTTGTGAAGGTAAATAAACCTCTTGTGCACATTCCATTGTGGGTAATAAAGGCGGGGCTTCCTGCTGGAAGATTATTAAAAAAGGCTACTGGAATAGATATCCCACTCCCCACTTCAGATCAATTAAGGCTTCTCAGTAAAGACAATATAACTGATCCTGATTGTATAAAGAAGTACTTCGGCTTTACTCCGATGAGGTTTAAGGATGCCCTCTTCCTTAGCCACCAACTGTTACTTCGCGGGTAGACAGGGGGGAATATTCTATACTGACCCCATGAAGACTGGACACACCAAAGGTGTAGAGGTTAAACTCTCTGCATAAGCAGGGATAACCTTAAACTGAAGGTGTAGAGATGAGGCAAAGAAAATGAACAGCAGATTGGTGGCGAAGTAACAGTTGAAAAACTGGCAATAGTCCTTGAGGGGCTAAAGGAAAAGAGGGGCCCCCAGAAAATCGGAGATTTTCTGGGGTATTAGTGAGGTCTGTAGCAGAATCTCGAGGAAGCATAATATCAGCCAGACCTTATATTACAAATGGAGGGACAGATTTCTTTTGGTGGCGAAGTAACATTGAAGGTGGCAAAAAGGCTCTGGGAAACAGAGATAAAGAAGAGAGTCTTTACAAGGCAGAGATAGAGAGGCTTCAGAGGATAATATGAAGGGGGCAGCATGACCTTTACAACTTTTTGGTATAAAAAGTGTCTTGACAAAGGGGGGTGCAGGACAGGTTATCTTTACTGAACCAAAAATAAATTTTTGATTTACCCAGTAGACAATGTGGAAAATAAATATTTTTCAAGGAGTTTGAAAAATAATGAAGAAAAGTAAAACAATGGTATTTATCGCTGTTTGGTTTTTAATTCTTTCAGGAGTTACCTTTGCAGAGATGTATTTTGCTGTTGGGGGCGGAGCAGGAGGGAAAGCTGGTGCTCCCAATGTGACTTTTGATATAGGATACATATCAACATATAAAAAACCGAACTACCTTATTGCTGGAGGAGGTAGTGTTATATTTACCAATAATATCCCAGCTAATGTACTTGACTACCCAGTTCCTCATTGGGACTATACCAATTTAGGTACAAGACAAACAAATGAATCTGCTCTATTTGTGAAGGGGGGCTTAGAGGTTATAAAAAACCAGGGGGTATTTATTTTCTTGTTAGGTGGGTTCTCTTTTTTGGAGAAGATTCAACTTGCTAGATCAAATATTACAGGTTGGTATTATACACAGGCATCCCATTCAAGAACTTATGGTTTATTGGGAGTCGGGCTAGGTTATTTTCTACCAAACAGCAGACTATCTTTCTCAGTGGAATATGACAATAGACGAGGTGTTACTGGTAGTTTAGGTTATCGTTGGAACCTCTGGTGAAAAATGCTTTCAGCCAATTTGTGTGAATCGTTATGAAAGAATTTAAAGAGATTGTTGTAGCATTAGCCCTGATCGGTGTTTTATTAATCCACAGTAGTGGAGAAGGGATAGAGTTACCAGGCAGAGGGACAGAAAGTCCACAAGAGTATGTAGAAGGTGAGGTATTAGTAAAGTTCAAAAAAGAAGTGACAAACTCCACAGCAAATCAGATCCTCTCAAAATATGGAATGACTGTAAAAGAAAGCTTCAAACAGATAGATGTGCATCTGGTAAAACTCCCTGTTGGTATGACTGTTGAGGAGGCAATAAATTCTTTAAGAAAGCATCCTGAAATTGAATATGTAGAACCTAATTATATTTTGAAAGTCCAGGTAAATCAGTCAATAGATATCTCAGAGGTTGCGGCTGCAAATCAAATAATGGCTGAACAAAGACAAATAGAATCCAATAAAGTCCAAATTATTCTTTACCAAAAAGGAAAACAGACCATCCTTGACAATCAATCACCATATTTCCAGGAATTATTCCATGAATGCGAAAGTCTTTTTTTAACAGCAGATAATGGTTATAGGCTGATTATAGATAAAAAACGAATAGAAAAATTTAAGAAAAAGCAGACTTCATTAGAGGTAATTTATCCAGAAGTCCAGACTGGAATAATCAGAAAGGGGTTAATAGTTTATTTTACTAGATTACTTATACCACTTAGCGGAGAATTTTCTAATGGAACAGTTTTTTTCGCTGGCATACACGAATATCCGTTAAAGCAGGAGAGTCCTGATTTATCAAAAAGGCATGAATATGATTTTATCGATGTTTACAGAAACATTAATTTCGTTCTCAACACCAGAGGGATAAGCAACCTAAAAGAGATCCTTAAAAAGATGTCCATAAAAATTGATTGAAAGGATGAAACATAGAAAGGAAACAGTGTCTATGACACAACGGCTTTGTTTGATTGATAATGTAAAACTGGAATAAGTTATTGTATTTTCACCTTTTTGCTATAATGGTAGTGTATGAAGACAAAAACAGTATTTTACGTTATTGGTGTATTAGCCCTTTTTTCTATTTCTATGCCCCTGCGATTTTTATCTGTCAAAAATCCTTAAAATTCTTTAAATGTGGGCAAAGTGGT